>CAZJXF010000140.1:0-8362 GCA_964549995.1 uncultured Desulfatirhabdium sp.
GCGGCTGAGTTTTTCCGATGCAGCGAAAAAGGTGTGCCCGCCCCCATGCGGCTCGTTGGAGACTCACTGACTTTTTGCGAGTCCGTCATGGGTTGAAACGGGATCTTCGGCTGCTGCCGATCCGGGACGAAACCGAAAAGAGGATCTGTGTGAATTCCCCCTGTTCCGAGCCATCCCGAAAGAAGCGGAAACTGTATTACAAGATCGGCGAAGTCAGCCGGGAGGTAGGCGTTCCCGTTTCGGTCATCCGCTTCTGGGAAACCCGGTTCAGCCAGATCAAGCCACGCAGAAGCGCATCGGGCCAGCGGCTTTTCCGGCGGCAGGACATTGAACTATTGAAAACCATCCATCACCTGATTCACGAGAAGCGCTACACCATCGAAGGTTGCTTGAAAGCGCTCAGAGATCGGGACATTGTCCTTTCGGCAAGCGATTTCCGCTTCATCCGGGATGAGTTGATCGAAATCCATCGACTGCTTTCCTCCTCTATAAACACTTGACAATCCCGCACGTTTACCGTAAAAGGACGGCTTGGATGAGCGGGCATAGCTCAGTTGGTAGAGTACAAGCTTCCCAAGCTTGGTGTCGCGAGTTCGAATCTCGTTGCCCGCTCCACAACCCCTGTCCGTTTTTCCCGCTCAGAAGCGAGGGACTGAATTCAGCCTGAACGATGAGAAAGATGTTTTTTCATGATTCGATGACATTTGGGTTTTCCATGCGCTGATGATTGTCTGATTGGGATCCACTGGATTCGATGGAAAGAGGAAACGGGCTATTTGCCCGTTTTTTCTTTTCTGGAAAACGTACATGACGCCGAAAATCGACCGGAATTCGAAAACGAGCCCCAAAATCGAAAAGCCGAGAATTCGGATCTCCCCCGAGATCACCCGGCAGGTCATCGAAACGGCCACCGCCCTTGCCGAACCCGTTTGTTCGGATGAAGGCATGGAGCTCATTCATGTCGAGTATCAACGGGAAGCCGCCGGGGTCGTTCTCCGGCTTTACGTGGACAAGGAGGACGGTGTCGACCTCGAAGACTGTGCCCGTCTGAGCAGGCAATTGGGGGATCTCTTCGATGTGCACCTCGATATGGCCGGCGCCTACCACCTGGAGGTTTCTTCCCCCGGGCTGGAGCGTCCGGTTTCGAGACCGAAGGATTTCGAACGGTTCAAAGGGAAACGGATTCGAATACGCTTGCGTCTCCCACTCGATGGAAAGAAGACGATCACGGGCGAACTGATGGGATGGGATGACGGGGTCGTTCTGGTACAAGGCACCGGAGGCGGACTTGTCCGCATTCCGCATGCGGATATCGGAAAGGCCAGACTGGTCTATACCAATGGAGAAATCTGATGTACATCACGGAAATTAAACGAATCGTCGATCAGGTCAGTCGAGACAAGGGCATCGATCGCGATATCCTGATTCAGGCCATCGAAGAAGCGATCAAGTCCGCAGCCCGAAAGCGGTTCGGACACCGGGTCGAACTCGAAATTTCCTATAACCAGCAAAACGGTGAGCTTGAAGTCTATCAATACTTAGAAGTCGTCGAAACCGTTGAAAATCCCGATATCCAGATCAGTCTGAAGGAAGGGCGAAAGCTCGACCCGGAATGTGAAATCGGCGACAGCCTCGGTATCAAGCTCGATACGGAACAATTCGGTCGCATCGCCGCCCAGTCCGCCAAGCAGGTCATCGTCCAAAAAATGAAAGAAGCCGAACGCTCTGCGGTGTATGCCAACTATATCGACCACAAGGGCGAAATCATCAACGGCATCGTCCAGCGTATCGAACACGGGGACATTATCGTCAACCTCGGACAGGCGGAGGCCATCCTGAAAACGGATCAGCAGATCCCCAAAGAGACGTATCGTCGCGGGGACCGCATCCGTGCCTACATCATGGATGTGCTCGATCCGGAGAAGAAGGAAGGCATCGAGACGACCAAGCGATCCTTCAGAGGTCCGCAGATCATTCTCTCTCGCACCCATCCCAATTTTCTGATCCATCTGTTCAAAACGGAAGTCCCGGAAATCAGCGAAGGTGTGGTTCAGATCAAGGGAGCTGCCCGCGACCCGGGGGTTCGTGCGAAAATCGCCGTCACTTCCACGGACTCCGACATCGACCCGGTCGGTGCCTGTGTCGGTGTCAAGGGAAGCCGGGTCCAGAACGTGGTTCAGGAGCTTCGGGGGGAAAAGATCGATATCGTTCTGTGGCACGTCGATCCGGCTCGGTTTGTCTGCAATGCCTTGGCTCCTGCTCAGATCACCCGAGTCATCATCGATGAAGTCAACCGTTCAATGGAAGTCATCGTTCCGGATGAATTCCTGTCCATCGCCATCGGCAAGAAGGGTCAGAATGTCAAGCTGGCACACAAGCTGACGGGATGGAAGCTCGATGTGAAAAGCGAGAAGCAATACGCCGAACAGATGGAGAAGCACCTGGCCCAGCTGGCCGATATTCCGGACGTCGGCATGGAAATGGCCACGATGCTGCACCAAAAGGGGTTGTTTACGTTGGAAGACCTCTGCCATGCAACCGAAGAAGATCTGATCGGAATGACCGGGATCGAGCCTGAACGCGCAGCCCGGATCATTGCGCATGTCCAAGAGCTTCAGGCATCCAGGCAGCGCAGGAAATCGGGAAAGACCGATAACCGGGAAGAAGTGGAAACCGTTTAAGGCTGGGGTCAACACGTCACACGAAGAAGGGGGATCCATGGCAAAGCTCCGTGTTCACGAACTTGCCAAACAATTGAAACTTACCAACAAGGCTTTGATGGACCGGCTGACAGCCCTTTCCATACCGTTCAAGACCATCCTAAGTCCTCTGGAAGAGGAGGATGTCGAGCGGGTCATGGCCTCCCTGGATCAGACTGCGAAGAAAGGCAAAGCGTCCACTGCAGCCGCTGGAACGAAAACGGCCGTCGTTAAAAAGCGAACCGCCGTTCGAAAGAAGCCGGCCGAAACCCCGCCAGAGGCTCCACCACCCGTGGTTGAACCTTCGGAGGCCCCGGTCATCGAAACCGCGGCACCCGCTGAACCCGTGGAACCGGCCGTTCCGGAACCCCCGGTTGCCGTCGAGGCGCCAACGGAACCCCCCGCAACAGAAACGGCGCCGTCCGAAGCTCCGATCGAGCCGGTTTCGAAAGCCATTGAACCGGAAACCCCACCCTCTGTGTCCGCAGAGGTCCGCCCCGTGGAGGAGGCTCCCAAAACCTCGCCGGAAGAGACTCCGGTGAAACAGCCGGAACCTGAAGAACTCCGGCCGGAAATTCCGGAAGTTCAGGCGCTTCAAACAGAGCCTCCTGCCGAAACCGCCGTACCGGTACCCGAAGATCTCGCTCCTACCAAGGCACCCGAAGCCCCTGAAGCGCTGGTTGTGGAAGAAGCGGTTCTACAGACATCTGCTGAAGCGCCGCAGGATATCGCTCAACCGGAAGCGGTGGAACCAGCGAAAAAGACGGAACCCGAAGCTGCAGCACCCGAAGCGGAAACGGAACCGGCGGAAACACGCGTCGACAAGGCCGGAAAACGAAAGAAAAAGAACAAGAAGGACATGCCGGCCAAAATCATCAAATTGCCGGAAGCCCCTCCAGCTATTCTTACAGAACCCGAAGCCAAGCCGGAGCCCCCCCGTAGAGAACCTCCGCTCACCGGCAAAAAGCCGATTCGGGAAGACCGTGCCGTCAAGCCCGTCCTTGCGCCTGTGGAAGAGACGACGGAAACACCCCTGAAGGACAAGGACAAGAAAAAGAAGAAAACGCCGAAAGAAATCGAAGACGAACTCGAGGAACGCAAGCTCCCGAAAAAGAAGGCCGGCTTCAAGAAAAAGGAAGTCGTCGAAAGCGCCGACCTCTACACCGAAGGGGAACGACAGCGCAAGATGGGGAAAAAGGGCAAACAGCAGAAGGCCGCCCCCCAGCCCCAGAAAACCCTGATCACCACCCCTAAGGCCATCAAACGCAGGATCAAGATCGATGACACGATCATTCTGAGTGAACTGGCCAAGCGCATGGGGGTGAAGGCCAGCGAACTCATCGTCAAATTGATGGGCCTCGGCGTCATGGCTACCGTGAACCAGGCCATCGACTACGACACGGCGGTGCTGGTGGCAACCGAATTCGGATACGAGGTGGAACGGGCGGCGTTCGAAGAGGAATCCCTGATTCATACCGAAGACATCGATCCGTCGAAACTGGTTCCCCGGCCACCGGTGGTCACCATCATGGGCCATGTCGATCATGGAAAGACCTCGCTTCTGGATGTCATCCGCAAGACCCGGGTGACGGAGGCCGAGGCAGGCGGCATTACCCAGCATATCGGCGCCTACCATGTCGAAACCGAAAGAGGTCAGATCGTTTTCCTCGATACACCGGGACATGAAGCCTTCACAGCCATGCGTTCCCGTGGGGCAGGCATCACGGACATCGTGGTGCTGGTGGTCGCTGCAGACGACGGCGTCATGCCCCAAACCATCGAGGCCATCAACCACTCCAAGGCGGCAAATGTACCCATCATCGTAGCCGTCAACAAGATCGACAAACCTGGAGCCGATCCCGAACGGGTTCAGCGCGGACTTGCCGATGTCGGTCTCATCTCAGAGCAATGGGGTGGGGATACGATTTTCGTGAAGGTTTCCGCCAAGACCAAACAGGGCATCGATGAACTGCTCGACATGATTCTCCTGCAGGCGGAAGTGCTGGATCTGAAAGCGGATCCGAACCGACTGGCCTTCGGTCACGTGATCGAAGCCAAGCTGGATGCCGGAAGAGGTCCGGTAGCCACCGTCCTGGTTCAGCAGGGAACCCTCAAGACCGGGGATCCCATCGTGTGCGGCGTTCACTACGGAAAAGTCCGGGCACTGCTCGACGATCGGGGACGACCCGTCGATTCGGCTGGTCCTTCCATGCCGGTGGAAGTCATCGGGCTGTCGGGTGTTCCGGTTGCAGGAGACGAGATCATCGCCCTTGCAGATGAAAAGGACGCCCGAAATGTCAGCATGCATCGGCTGCAAAAACAGCGGGCCAAGGAATTGGCCAAGACCAACCGGGTCAGTCTCGACAAGCTCTTCGAAAAGATGAAGGAAGGCGAGGTCAAGGACCTCAACCTCATTCTGAAGGCGGACGTGCAAGGATCGATCGAGGCCCTGACGGATGCCTTGCTGAAACTCTCGAACGAGGAAGTCAACATTCGGATCGTCCATTCAGGCACCGGAGCCATCACGGAATCGGATATTTCGCTGGCCACCGTTTCGAACGCCATCATCCTCGGGTTCAACGTTCGACCTTCCGCCAAGATTCAGGCGCTGGCATCCGAAGAACATGTGGACATGCGTTTCTACAATGTCATCTACAACCTGATCAAGGACGTCAAAGATGCCATCGTCGGCATGATGAAATCCACCTTCGAGGAACGCCTTCTCGGCCGGGCGGAAGTTCGGGAAGTTTTCAACATCCCGAAAGTGGGCGCGATCGCCGGATGCTATGTCCAGGACGGCAAGATCCAGCGCGGCAAATCGATTCGCGTGGTTCGGGACGGCATCGTCGTGTACGAAGGAAAGATTTCCAGCTTGAAACGCTACAAGGATGACGCCAAGGAAGTGCTTGCCGGATACGAATGCGGTGTCGGCATTGAGAACTTTAACGATATCAAGCAGAACGATATTCTGGAATGCTTTTATCTGGAAGAGCTGAAGCCGGAAATCGAAGCCGAACCGGCACGCTGATAAGGGGGTCTGGAGAGCGACCGAATGGTTGTCGGATACGGCATCATCACGTTCCGCCTTGAAGGATGTTTCTCGCTCAAGGAAAAGCGCTCCGTGGTCAAGTCCATCATTGCCCGGATTCAGAATCAGTTCAACATCTCCATCGCGGAAGTCGGAGCCAATGATCATCACGGACGAGCCGAAATCGGGTTTGCCCTCGTCGGGAACGATCAGCGGGTCATCAATTCCAAGATGGACAAGGTCATCAATTTGGCCGAAGAGATGCACCTGGCGGAAGTGATCGACACGGAAATGGAGATCATGATCCTATGAAAGCCTACAGCAGGTCCCAAAGAGTCGGTGAAGAAATCCTGAGGCTGATATCCGGCCTTTTGATCAAGGATATCAAGGATCCCAGGTTGGAAATGGTGACCCTCACGGGCGTCAAGATGTCGGCGGATCTCCGTCATGCCCGAATTTTCTTTGTGATGAACCGCGGCAAAGCCTATGAAAAGGAAGTGATGCAGGGATTTCAGAGCGCCGTCGGTTTTATCAAGAAGTCGATCGCCCGACACATCGATCTGCGGTATATGCCGGAAATCGTCTTCAGCTACGATCCATCCTTCGATTACGGCTCCCGGATCGACGCGTTGTTGAACGAAGTCGTGGTATTGGACAATGGACGAGATCATCTGCTGCCTGAATAGCGCTGCCAATATTTTGGTGACCTCCCATACGGCGCCGGATGGAGATGCCGTCGGCTCCCTTCTGGCGATGGGGCTGGCGCTGGCTGCCATGGGAAAGGATGTCGTGCTTTACAACGAAAGCCCGATTCCAGCGGTCTATCGGTTCCTGCCCGGCTCCGAGCGAATCGTCCATGAGGTGGATCCATCCCGCTTCGATACGGCTGTCGTGCTGGACTGCAGCGATCTGGCCCGTATCGGAAAGATTCGGGATGCGGTGGCAAAGCTTCCCATCGTCGTCAACATCGACCACCACATCACCAATGCCGAATTCGGAACGTGTCAACTGGTGGAAACCGATGCCTGCGCTACGACGGAGATCGTCTATCGGCTGATCACGGCCATGAAGGTGCCGATCGACCAGGACATCGCCACTTGCATCTATACCGGCATTCTGACCGATACCGGTTCGTTCCGGTTCTCCAACACGAATCAGGCGGCCTTCGACATTTCCAATCGGATGATCGCTATCGGCGTCAACCCCTTTCATGTCGCTCAGCACGTTTACGGAACCTATTCCCTCGGGCGGATCAAACTGCTCAACTTGGCGCTCGATTCCATCGAAATCTCGCCCAACCGCAAGATTTCGCTCATGTCGGTGACCCAGAACATGCTCCGGGAAACTGGAACCCAGCTGGAGGACGCAGACGGCCTTATCAACTATGCCAAGCGAATACAGGATGTGCGGGTTGCCGTAATGATCCAGGAAATGCCGGCGGAAAACGGCGTTTCTCAAAATCACCGCAGGCATTATCATGTCAGCCTGCGCTCCGATGGCACCATCGATGTGGCCGCCATTGCCACTCGTTTCGGCGGCGGCGGCCATGCCAATGCGGCCGGTTTCAGCGTGATCAGCACCCTGCCGGAACTCAAGGCCAATCTGATGCAGCTGATGTCCGGCATCGAAACCCCCGTCGGAAGCTGATCCGAAATGCTGCAAGACGGCATTCTCGTCATCGACAAGCCGCAGGGAATGAGCTCTGCAGCAGTCGTTACCGCTGTCAAACGGGTTATCGGCGCTTCCAAAATCGGACATGCCGGAACCCTCGATCCGATGGCGACCGGAGTGCTCGTTCTCCTGATCGGAAAAGCGACCCGGCTGTCCAGCCTGCTGATGGCCGGACAAAAGCGTTATGAGGCCCGCATCACCCTCGGCATGGAAACCGACTCCCTGGATGTGACCGGCCGACTGTTGCGGACAAGCCCGGTCCCCGCTGTCGATCGACAAGGGATCACCGCCGTGCTGAAACGGTTTATCGGAGAGATCGACCAGGTCCCACCGGCGTTCTCGGCATTGAAACAGGATGGAAAGCCGCTGTATCGACTGGCCAGAAGCGGAATGCCCGTTCAGAAACCGGCCCGAAAGATCCGCATCGACGACATCCGCCTGATCCGCTGGGAATCGCCGGAACTGGACATCGACGTGGTCTGTTCCTCCGGAACCTATATCCGCAGTCTGGCCCGAGACATCGGAGCGGTCTTCGGGTGTGGAGGCACCTTGTCCGCGCTGCGGCGTACCCAATCCGGCGAATGCCGCATCGAGCAGGCGCTCTCTTTGGAAGCGATCCACCGGGCGGGGAGCGATTGCTGCGAATTTATCCGTTCGCCGCTCGATTGGCTCCCGGATGTCCCCCGGATCGCTGCGGATAATGCTTTGACGAACAAGCTGCGTTATGGCAAGATCGTGTCGTCGGATGATGTACCGGATGTCTCGACGGACGGTCGGCTGGCCGTCACGGACCCTGCAGGGCGGCTGTTGGCCATCCTCGAACGAAGCCGAAACGAGCGACGATACCGTTACCTGTGCAACTGGACGTAATTCAGATACATTCATTTCATCAAGAACATGGAGGATAGAGAAAGTGGTGTTTTCATCCGAAGACAAGAAGAAAATCATCGATCAGTTCAAGCTG
>CAZJXF010000141.1:0-8351 GCA_964549995.1 uncultured Desulfatirhabdium sp.
TCGTTTCTATCTTGGCCATCCGCCCGATCCTACGAGCTCGGGCTGCTGAGTTTTTCCGCTGCGCAAGCAAAATGCACCCGCCCTCCTGCGGGTCAACCAAGGGAATCTGACTTGTTGCGAGTCCATCAGCAAAGACTATAGAAGGGTCTCGATGCTCGTCAGCTCCAGGCCGAAGGCCTCTGCGACACCGGCATAGGTCACCTTGCCTTCGACGATGTTGGCACCGGCGCGGATGTCGGCATGTTCCCGCATGGCCTGCTTCCAGCCCTTGTCCGCCAGGGTCATGGCATAGGGCAGGGTGGCGTTGGTCAGGGCTTGGGTCGATGTCTTGGCGACGGCTCCCGGCATGTTGGCGACACAATAATGGATGACGCCGTCGACGACATAGGTCGGGTGGTCGTGGGTGGTCGGTTTCGAGGTTTCGAAGCATCCGCCTTGATCGATGGCTACATCCACCAGCACCGATCCCGGTTTCATCAGGGAAAGCATGTCCCGGGTGATCAGTTTCGGAGCCTTGGCGCCCGGGATGAGAACGGCACCGATGACCACATCGGCATCCTTGAGCAGTCTGCGGATCGTTGCCGGCTTGGACATGAGCAGGAAACAGTTCTTCGGCATGACGTCGCTCAGATACCGCAACCGGTCCAGGTTGCTGTCGAGCAGGAACACCTTGGCGCCCAATCCACAGGCCATTTTGGCGGCATTCGTACCGACCACCCCTCCGCCGATGACAATCACCGTCGCCGGTTCGACTCCCGGAACGCCGCCCAACAGCACGCCCTGACCGCCCTGGGCCATTTCGAGGTATTTGGCGCCTTCCTGGATCGCCATGCGGCCGGCCACCTCGCTCATCGGCGTGAGCAGCGGCAGGGAACCATCGGCCTTCTGGATGGTTTCATAGGCGATACATACGCTGTTGGATGCGATCAGTGCCCGGGTCAGCTCTTCGGATGCCGCCAAATGCAGGTAGGTGAACACCACTTGTCCGGGTCGGATGAGCCCGTATTCCTGGGGAAGGGGTTCCTTGACATGCATGACCATGTCCGCTCGGGCGTAGATTTCGGCAGCCGTCGTAACGATTTCCGCGCCAGCCGCGCGGTAGGCCGCGTCATCGAAGCCGCTTCCGATGCCTGCCCCCTGTTCCACCAACACAGTATGATGCCTTAACCGCATCATTTCCACACCCGAAGGGGTCATGGAGACGCGGTTTTCCAATGCCTTGATTTCTTTCAATATGCCGACGATCATGGGAATCTCCTATGCTATTTGACCCGCAACTTCTGCCCCACCTTGATGGGATCGTTCGGGCCGAGGTTGTTCAGCCGACGCAACTCGTCCTGGGAAATGCCGTATTGCTTGCTGATGCGGAAGATGGTTTCCTGTGGCTGGACGGTATGGTACCCGGCCGATGCTCCTCCGTTCGGTACAGGCTTCGTTTCGGTGGATGCCGCTTTTTCGGGTTGGGGTTTTGCGGGTGGCGCCGGTTTGACGGCCGCTGCCCCCGGTTTTTCGGTTGCCGGTGGGGCGGGTTTCGGAGCCGCCGCTTCGTGTTTTCCGGCGGATGCATCTGCCTTCGCACCGCCGGTCCGCCTCATATCGTTGATATCCCGGCTCAGTTGATCGAATTTCTGGGCGATGGCCAGATCCATGCTGTTGACGCGGTTGACGATCTGATCGATCCGTTCATCCTGATGGGTCATTTGCCCCAGCTTGACGGTTTTGGCCTCGATTTCCCCCAATTTGGTCTCAAGGGCTTTGATCCGGGCTTCGAGGTCCTTGCTGGCCTGCGAATTCGATCCCTTCATCAGCATGGGCAACACGATGATCAGCGCGACGATCGCGAAGAGGACCGTTCCGATCAAGCCGTAGAACAGACCGGTGTTCTTGCCTGCTGCAGATAGAAGGGTTTCCGATCGATCCTTGGTGTAGGCATAGGCCGACTCGGCCGAATAGTCCTTGTCTGCCGGATCGCCTTCCTTGGAATCGCCAAGACGGATTTGACCAGGGGAAAAGGGCTCAGGCATACGGGTACCTCCTGAATGTCGGTGAAGTCTTTCGGACGGCTTCGAAAAAAGCCGTCCCCTTACTGTTTCCGAAAATAACCGTGAATGGCGTCCACCACCCGCTCGATCTCCCGCGTCTCGAGTTCCGGAAAGATCGGGAGGGCTAAGGTCTCCTGTGCCGCCCGTTCCGCTTCCGGGAAATCTCCCGGTTTTGCGCCGAGATGGGCGAAGCAGGGCTGCAGATGAAGCGGGATCGGGTAATAGATGGCCGTTCCGATGCCGTTTTCCGTCAAATGGCGCTGTAGGGCATCCCGATGTCTGGGAACCCGGATGACGAACTGGTTGTACACATGCTTTCCCGTCCGCTCCACCGGAAGGCCGATGCGCTCGAGAAGCCCCGCATCCCGAAACAACCGGCCGTACAACTGCGCGTTGGCCCGACGGCCCTCTGTCCATCTGTCGAGATGGCCGAGTTTGATCGCAAGCACGACGGCCTGCAGCGCGTCCAGCCGGAAATTGCCTCCCACCTCCGTATGGCGGTAGCGTTCCGCACCGCCATGAACCCGAAGCCGCAGGAGTTTGTCCCGATAGCCTTCCGTTCCGGTGGTCACCAGGCCGCCGTCGCCGAACCCGCCCAGATTCTTGGACGGAAAAAAGGAGAAACACCCGAAATCGCCGATGGCACCGGCGCGTTTCCCCCGATATTCGGCCCCGATCGCCTGGGCCGCGTCTTCGATGACCACCAGATGATGAGTGGCTGCCAGCTGCAGAATCGGTTCCATGTCGGCGCACTGGCCGTAGAGATGCACCGGCAGCACGGCCCGCAGGCGGTGTTTCTCCGCCTGAGGGATTGCCTGGATCGTTTCGGCGAGCTTCACGGGGTCGATCGTGAACGTATCCGGTTCGATATCGACGAAGACCGGAACCGCACCCAGCCGGTGGATGACGCCTGCCGTTGCAAAGAAGGTGTACGGCGTGGTGATCACCCGATCTCCCGGCCGGATGTCGATGGTCATCAACGCAAGCAGCAGGGCGTCCGTTCCAGAGGATACGCCGACGGCATGGGATGCACCGCAGTAGGCGGCCATTCGGGTTTCCAATTCCTGGACGGGCTTTCCCAGAATGAACTGCTGGGATTCGAAGAGCTCGGTCAATTTCGGGATGAGCTCATCGCGAATCTGTCGGTACTGTCTCGTCAAGTCGAGCAGGGGAATGTTCACGCAGGTGACTCCATATGCAGACGAAAACTCTTCCCTCTATCGTGAAACCGCAAGATGCGGAATGCGCACGTGCGAACGTCCGTAGGGGCGACCCGCCGGGTCCCGCCCCTTGGTATAAGCCTTTCGCTTCGATCCGACGAGGCATCGGATCGGCTTTCACGCTCTTAGGTCCTTGCATCCGCTTCCGAAAGAGAGGGGGGGGGGCCCATTCGGGTCGGCGGTTTCGATTTCCAGCAGGTGGACTTCCTCTTCCGTTTCGTTGCGTACGATGAGCGCTTCTTCGGACGCGGAGGCCGCCATCGATACGCTTTCCCCCGGTTGCATCGTCCATAGACGATCATTCTGGTGGATTTGCACGGTTCCGTCAACCAAAACCAACGTTTTGATCCGAACCGGATCTGCGATGACCACGGCCCGCTCTTTCGGGAAGACGTTCAGCCGGTGCACCTGATAGCCGGCACGGGCCTCGAGGGTGGTACGCGTTCCCCAGGGGGTGGTCACGGTCGTATGTTTCTGAGCCTGCAGGCGTTTCTGGGCCTTCAGGACGGCGACGATTTCTTTCACGTCCCGGCTCGTTTCCATATCCGAAACGAAAACGGCATCCGGGGTTTCGACGATGACGATTCGAGACAGGCCGTTGACTGCGATCATCCGCTCCTGGGTCATGACGAAGCAGTGATCGCTCTGCTGCAGGATCACATCCCCCAGAAGGACGTTGTTGGCTTCATCCTTCGGCAGAAAATCGTAGAGGGATTTCCACGATCCGATGTCGCTCCATCCGATATCGGCCGGGAGTACCACACCGATGCGGGTGTTTTCCATGACCGCCACGTCGATCGAGACATTGGGCAAACTGGCATAGTCTTCCATCGAAACGTCGGTCGAGCCGTTCATCATCTGCCGGAAGCGCTCGCTCATGTCGGGCTGATACCGCTCGAATTCCCGTGCCATGACCGAGGCGCGGAAGGCGAACATCCCGCTGTTCCAGTAAAAATTTCCCGATTGCAGGTAGCGCTCGGCCGTGGCCCGATCGGGTTTTTCGACGAAGCGCCGGATGGTTCGCGCCCCTTCCGCTACCGGATCCCCGCCCTCGATGTACCCGTATCCGGTTTCCGGATAATAGGGCTTGATGCCGAAGGTAACGATGGATCCGGCTTCTGCAAGGCGGGCTGCAGCCAAAAGCTTTTCCTGGAAGCGCTTGGGATGTCGGATGACGTGATCCGCCGGAAAAATGAAAACCACCGCGTCATCGACTTCCTGCAGCACCCGGTGGAGGGCCAGCAGTACCGCAGGTGCCGTGTTTCTGCCGCAGGGCTCGGGAACGATCTTCCCTTTCGGATCGATGCCGATCGCCTGCAGATGTCTTCCGATGTCCCCGGCATGGTGGTTTCCGCAGACGATGCGGATCCGGTCGGCATCGAGAACGGGGGTAAGCCGCTTGACCGTGGCCTGAACCAGGGAGTCCTCGCCGCAGAGCTTGGCCAATTGCTTGGGGAAGAGCTCTCGGGAAACGGGCCACAGCCGGGTGCCGGAGCCACCGGCCAAAAGAACCGGATAGATCGGAAGAGAAACGTCTCTCATCGGCCGTTCTCCTTCTTGAAGCGTCGTTTGCCGTTGGTCTGAGTCGTATCCCGAACGATGGGGATACAGCGGAAGCTCACCGTCTTCGGACCGGTGACGGCCTGTACACTCCGTTTGAGCTCCTGGGTGGCCTTCACGCCGATCTGTTCGCAAAGGGCGATGTGAACGACGGCGCCGGAGGACTGGACCAGTTCGATCCGCACGCTACAGGCTCCGGGGTGATCCTGAAGCACCTGCTTGAGTTGCAGCAGCGTGTCCCGGTCCGCCCTTTCCGCATCGAGCCGGATCTGGACAATGGCCGTCCAGAGCTCCGGTGCCGTTTCCATGGGGATGACGTTTTCGGCGATCAGCTTGACGCTGTTTTCGTCCTTTTCCACCTGCCCCTGAACGATGACGGCCCGGTCGGTTTCGAGGATCGGGCCCGTCTGTGCGTACAGATCCGAAAAGACCGTGATCTCGACACTGCCGTTGCGGTCTTCGAGGGTGATGAAGGCCATCAGATCGTCCTTTCGGGTCTTGATGACCTTGACATTCCGGATGAGCCCCCCCACGCGGACGATTTCCGCGGCCTCCCGATCTCCCAGCCCGATGGTGTCGCAGTCCGTGAACGCCTCGAGAACGGCTTCATACCCTTCGAGGGGGTGGCCGGAGAGGTAAAAGCCGAGGCATTCTTTTTCGAGGGCGAGCTTTTCCTTGCGATCCCATTCCGGAATGTCGGGCAGGGAAGGGTGGTCGTTCCACTGGTCGTCTTCGAAGAAGTCGGAGAACAGGCCCAACTGAGGATCGTTCCGTTTCTTCTGACGAAGCTGACCGTCGATCATCGCCTCTTCGAGTACGGCCATCATCTGGGAGCGGAAGGCGCCTGTGGAATCGAAGGCTCCGCACTTGATGAGGCTTTCGATGACCCGTTTGTTCACTTTCTTGAGTTCCACCCGCTTGCAAAAATCGAAGATGGAGGAAAACCGTCCTTCCTTGCGGGCCTCGAGGATCGCGTCGATGGCCGCCTCGCCGACATTCTTTACGGCCACGAGTCCGAAGCGGATGGCGCCCTCCACGACGGTGAAGTGCTTGTCGCTTGCGTTGATGTCGGGCGGCAGAATCGGGATGTGGTGGCTGCGGCATTCGGAAATGTATTTGACGACCGCATCCGTTGAGTGCATTTCGCTGGTGAGCAGTGCGGCCAGAAATTCCACCGGATAATGGGCCTTGAGATAGGCTGTCTGAAAGGAGACGAGGGCGTAAGCGGCGCTGTGCGACTTGTTGAACCCATAGCCGCCGAATTTTTCGATGAGATCGAAGAGCTGGGCGGCTTTTTCGGCGGGGACTCCTTTTTCGGCTGCGCCGTTGACGAATCGGTCCCGGTGTTTGGCCAGAATCTCGGGGATTTTCTTCCCCATCGCCTTGCGCAGGTCGTCGGCCTCGCTCATCGTGTATCCGGCGAGTTCGACGGCGATCTTCATGACCTGCTCCTGGTAGACGATCACCCCGTAGGTTTCCCGCAGGATGGGTTCGAGCTCGGGGACCAGGTATTCGACGGGCTTTCGACCGTGTTTGCAATTCACGAAATCGTCCACCATCCCGCTGTCGAGCGGACCCGGCCGGTAGAGGGCGACCAGGGCCACGATGTCGGCGAAGCATTCCGGCCGCAGGCGCACCATCAGGTCCTTCATGCCGGAGCTCTCGAGCTGGAAAACCCCGGTCGTGTCTCCCGAAATCAACAAGCGATAGGTCGCCGCATCCGTCAGATCGAGGTTGGCCAGATCCGGAGCCTGCTTTCCCTGGCTTTCGATCAGCCGGAGGGCGTCGTTCATGACCGTGAGGTTGCGCAGCCCGAGAAAATCGAATTTGACGAGTCCGATCTTCTCGACGCATTTCATGTCGTACTGGGTGACGACTTCCCCCTTCTTTCCCCGGAACAGCGGCAGATATTCCACCAGCGGCCTGTCGGAGATGACCACCCCAGCCGCATGGGTGGAGGCATGTCGGGGAAGCCCCTCCAGGACTTTGCAAATGTCGATGAGCTCGCCGATTTCCGGTTTCGACTGGGCCAATTCGGCAAGACGGGGTTCCTGCTTGAGTGCGTTTTCGAGGCTGATGTTGAGGACATCCGGAACCATCTTGGCGATGGCGTCGACTTCCTTGAGCGGGATGCCCAGGGCTCTTCCGACGTCCCGGATCACGGCACGGGTCATAAGCTTCCCGAACGTGATGATCTGGCTGACGTATTCCCCGCCGCCGTAACGATCGACCACGTACTTGTAGACGGATTCCCGGCCGTTGATGCAGAAATCGACGTCGATATCCGGCATGCTCTTTCGGGCCGGGTTCAAAAACCGCTCGAAAAGCAGGCCGTGCACGAGGGGATCGAGGTCCGTGATCGACAGACAGTAGGCGACGAGGCTTCCGGCTGCAGACCCGCGGCCCGGCCCCACCGGGATGCCGTGGGTCTTGGCGTAGCGGATGAAATCGGAGACGATCAGAAAATACCCGGAAAAGCCCATTTCCTGGATGACCCGGATTTCGTAGTCGAGCCGCTCCTGGTAGCGGCTGCGCTCGGCGTCGGGATTTTTCTGTCGAATGATCCGCCACTTGTCTTCGAAACCCGAACGAACCTGCTCTTCGAAGCGTTCCTCTGCGCTGCGTTCTTCTCCGGGCGCACTGTACCGGGGGAAATGATAGCCCTTGAACCCGAGATCGACCTGGCAGCGGGCTGCAATCCGGGCCGTGTTTTCGAGGGTGTCGGGCCGGTGGCCGAAAAAGCCGGTCATTTCCTCGGGGGATTTGAAATAGAGTTGGTCGGTGCGGAACTTCATCCGCTCGCTGTCGTGGATGGTCTTCCCCGTCTGGATGCAGAGAAGCACATCGTGGGCCTTGACGTCCCGGGCCTCGAGGTAGTGGCAGTCGTTGGTGGCGACGAGGGGAATGGAAAGCCGGTCGGCCAAATCGAACAGGGCGTCGTTCACGGTGGTCTGCTCGGGGATGCCGTTGTGCTGGACTTCGAGGTAGAAGCGCTCCTCACCGAAGAGGGCCAGATACCATCGGGCGGCTTCTTCTGCGGCCTTGAGATTTCCGGAAAGAATGAGGCGGGGAATTTCGCCGTGGAGGCAGGCCGAAAGTGCGATGATCCCCTCGCGATGGGCTTCGAGAACGGCCTTGTCGATCCGGGGCTTGTAGTAGAACCCTTGAAGCTGGGCGATGGAAGCCATTCGGCACAGGTTGCGGTATCCTTCGTCGGTTTCGGCCAAGAGGATCAGGTGCCGAAGCTCTTTGTTGTCCTGGGCCGTTCGATCGGCGATCGTTCGGGGGGCGACATAGGCTTCCATGCCGATGATGGGCCGGAGGCCCGCCTTCTGGCATTTCTCGCTGAATTCGATCGTTCCGAACATGGTGCCGTGGTCGGTGATGGCTACGGCATCCATGCCGAAAGCGACAGCCTTCTGGATCAGTGGATCGATACGGATCGCGCCGTCGAGAAGGCTGTACTGGGTGTGGACGTGCAGGTGTACGAAACCGGACATGAGGCATCAATCCAATCGGTAGTTCGGAG
>CAZJXF010000142.1:0-8339 GCA_964549995.1 uncultured Desulfatirhabdium sp.
AATGGTTGCCATCAGCATATATATTATCGCAAATTTATGCAACTAAACACTAGCATGAAGGGCATGGAACTCTCCGTTGTCATTCCAGTATACAACGAAAGAGAAACCCTTCCGGAGCTGATCGAACGCTGTTTGGCTGCGTGCCGAAAGACGGAACGTCAATTTGAAATCATTCTGGTGGACGACGGCAGCCGTGATGGTTCCCGCGATCTCATCCAAGGGGCTGCACATCGGTATGACGAAGTCATCGGGGTGATTCTCAACCGCAATTACGGTCAACATGCAGCCGTTTTCGCCGGGCTCGAAGTGAGTCGGGGGAACATGGTGATCACCCTCGATGCCGATCTCCAGAACCCGCCGGAGGAAATCCCAAGGCTGGTGGCCGAAATGGATAAAGGCGTCGATGTCGTCGGAACCGTTCGGGAAAACCGGCAGGATTCCCTGTTTCGACGATGGGCCTCCGCCCTGGTCAACCATATGGTGCGAAAGACGACCGGGGTGATGATGCATGACTATGGCTGTATGCTGCGTGCTTACAGTCGTTCGGTCGTGAATGCCATGCTGCAATGCCGGGAAACCTCCACCTTCATCCCGATTCTGGCAAACAGTTTTGCCGCAGAAACGGCCGAAATCGGCGTCAAACATGCGGCCCGAGAGACAGGCCAATCCAAATACGACCTCTTCAAACTCCTTTCCCTTCAGTTCGATCTGATGACATCCATGTCGAATTATCCCCTCCGTCTGCTTTCGTTCATGGGTGTGGTCGTAGCAGCGGGCGGCATCGGCTTCGGCATTTTCCTGATGGTGATGCGAGTCCTGTATGGAGCAAGCTGGGCGGCGGAGGGGGTGTTCACCTTGTTTGCGGTTCTGTTTGTCTTTGTTGGCGCGCAGTTCATCGGCTTGGGTCTGCTGGGGGAATACATCGGTCGCATCTACAACGATGTTCGAAGAAGACCGCGGTTTTTCATTCAGGAAGTCTGCGGCAAAGCTTTGGACGATGTTCCAGCGATGACGGCTCCGCAAAAAATCGGATAGCCTTTGCAGCATCAAAAGGTATACCCGGCCCCCAATGCATAGGCCCGGAAATACCTCAACATCGAGGGGTAGATCGACTTTTTGCAAAGCCGTCATACATGTTCATAGCGATGCGTTTTCACCTCTACTTGAGATTGGCAACTGGAGATCTATTACGGCAGTGTTGGAGTGACGAGCCATACTGCCCACTGCCCACTGCCTACTGCCTAATGCCCACTACCCACTGTTCGATACATGACGACTTCACACCCCTTGCCCAGTTAGGCACTTACCAATGAAAACAATTGTTTTGGCATACCACAACATCGGATGCGTCGGTATTCAGGCGCTTCTGGATCATGGATACGAGATTCAAGCCGTGTTCACTCATTCGGACGATCCGAAGGAGACCGTCTGGTTCCGTTCGGTGGCCGAGCTGGCTGCAGCCAACAACTTACCGGTCTATGCTCCCGAGAACATCAACCACCCCCTATGGGTGGAGCGGATTCGCACCCTGGCGCCGGATCTCCTCTTTTCCTTTTATTTTAGGGACATGGTCGGTCGGAAAATTCTGCAGATCCCCAGGAAAGGCTGCTTCAACCTGCATGGATCGCTTTTGCCGAAATACCGGGGGCGTTGTCCAGTCAATTGGGTGCTGGTTCATGGAGAGACCGAAACCGGTGTGACCCTCCATGAAATGACGCCAAGACCGGATGACGGGGATATTGTCGGACAGCGACGCGTTGCCATTGACGATTCGGATACGGCCTTGAGCCTTCACGAAAAGCTTGCTGTTGCGGCTCGAACCTTGCTGGATGATGTGTTGCCCAACATACGAGAGAACCGTATCGAACGCATTCCGCAGAATCCAGCGCTTGCAAGCTATTTTGGCGGAAGGAAACCGGAAGACGGTCGAATTGACTGGGAAACAGATGCCAATACGGTTCGAAACCTCGTTCGTGCCGTTACCCGACCCTATCCCGGCGCATTTTCCTTCCTGGGCAATCGGAAGGTGTTTTTTTGGCAGGTGAGCCCATGCCCAGTATCCGGAGAGGCTTTGCCGGGAACGGTCCTATCGATCGACCCGCTTTGCATTGCCTGTGGAACCGGGGCGATCCGGGTCGATTTCGGGCAAGTCGACAACGGGTTGTATGTGAACGGGAGGCAATTGGCCCTCGATTTGAATTTGGCGCCGGGGATGCGTTTTGGGTCCCCAAGCCAGGGTGCGATCGGCATTCCTTCTCGGAAAAGCGTCCTGATTCTCGGGGTGAACGGATTTATCGGCAATCACCTGAGCGAGCGCCTGCTCCAGAGTGGACACTACGACGTATATGGCATGGATTTGAATTCGGGAAGTGTTTCCCATCTGATGCAACACCCGAATTTCCATTTCAAGGAAGGCGATATTTCGATCATGCGGGAATGGATCGAATACCATGTTCGCAAATGCGACATCGTGCTTCCCCTGGTGGCTATCGCCACACCCATCGAATACGTGCGCAACCCGTTGCGGGTGTTCGAGCTCGATTTCGAGGAGAACTTACGGATCGTCCGATACTGTGTCAAATATGGCAAGCGACTCATTTTCCCGTCCACTTCCGAAGTCTACGGTATGTGTACCGACCCGGAATTCGACGAGCGCAGGTCGAATTTCGTTCTCGGCCCCATTCACAAACAACGCTGGATTTATTCATGCAGCAAGCAGATGCTGGATCGGGTCATCTGGGCATACGGAGACAAGGAGGGGTTGCCGTTTACCTTGTTTCGGCCGTTCAATTGGATCGGGCCGAAACTCGATTCGTTGCAGTCGGCCCGGATCGGATCTTCACGGGTCATCACCCAGTTCATCCTGAATCTGGTGGAGGGAAGCCCCATCCGTCTGGTGGACGGCGGTAAACAGCAACGCTGTTTTACGGATGTTCAGGACGGTATTGATGCGCTGTTTCGGATCATCGAAAACGACGGCAACCGCTGTAACGGCAAGATCTTCAACATCGGGAACCCTGAGAACGAATACAGCATGGAAGAACTTGCCGAAATACTTCGGGAAAAATTCTCCCGCCATCCCCTGAGGAAACATTTCCCCCCTGATGCCGGCATTCAGTACGTCGAAGCACGGGCCTATTACGGAAACGGTTATCAGGATGTTCAACATCGAAAACCCTCCATTCGGGAAGCCCGAACTATCCTGGGATGGGAGCCGAAAGTGCCCTTCGATCGGTCCGTTCAGCAAACGCTGGATTATTTCCTCAACGACGCCGTCGCCTGTTTAAGTGGAAAACCATGCGCACAGTCGGACTTCGCATAGATGTCGATACGCTGCGGGGAACCCGGATCGGGGTTCCTTGCCTCATCGAACTCTTGGGCAAGTACGGCATTCGGGCAAGTGTTTTCTTTTCGGTCGGTCCAGACAATATGGGCCGTCACCTCCGGCGGCTTCTGCGGCCGGCGTTTTTCCTGAAAATGCTCCGGACCCGAGCCACGCAGCTCTACGGATGGGATATCCTCTTGCGGGGAACCCTTTGGTCCGGCCCGGTGATCGGGGAACGTTGTACGACGATCATCCGGAAGACCGGAGCTTCCGGTCACGAGATCGGGTTACACGCTTGGGACCATCATCTGTGGCAGATGAAGCTGGATACCATGAGCCGACAAGCCGTATCGACGGAAGTCGGAAAAGCCTATCGGTTTCTGGAATCGATCCTGGGCGAGTCTCCCGCTTGCTTTGCTGCTCCCGGATGGCGGGTCACGCCCGAAGCCCTCGATGGCCTGGAGGAATTTCCGTTTCGCTATCGTTCCGATTGCCGTGGGTATTCCTTCTTTCGACCGATTGTAGGCGATCGCATCTACGGGTGCGTTCAAGTGCCGACGACTTTGCCGACCTACGACGAGGCCGTCGGCCGCGATTGTACGTCGGAGACTTACAATGATTTTCTGTTGAATCGAATGTCGTCCGACGGGTTGCAGGTGCTGACCATTCATGCCGAAGTGGAAGGCATCGCCTGCAGAGACATGTTCGAGGCGTTTCTTGAAAAAGCCAAACGGATCGGCTTTTGCTTCCTTCCGTTGGGAGAGCTTCTTGATCGAACGCACGACGAGGTCCCGATTGGTGGCATCGAACAACGCACCCTTCCCGGCCGAGAAGGATGGATTTCGTTCCAAACCGCTTCCAGGCCGACATGACCCATTCCATCCTCACGGAACCCATGAACCAACGACGATTCTTGTCCGAAGCGTTTCTTCTGCTGGTCTTCTTTTCGCTTGCCTACCTGTTTCCGCTGGGGTACCGGGACCTGGTCATTCCGGATGAAACCCGATATGCCGAAATTCCTCGAGAGATGATTGCAAGCGGGGACTGGGTCACCCCTCGACTGAACGGGCTTCGGTATTTCGAAAAGCCGGTGATGGGCTACTGGATCCATGCCGCATCGCTTCTGGTGTTCGGAGAAACCAATTTCGCGGTTCGCTTTCCGTCGGTTGCTGCGGTCGCTTGCACGGCCTTGCTGCTGTATCGGATGACCAGACGCGTCGTTCTGACGACGCCGCAAGCGAAGGGAAACGGCTTTTGCGCCGATTGGACGGCTCTCGTTTATCTGTCGAATATCCTGGTGTTTGGGATCGGGAACACAGCCGTGTTGGACAGTCTGTTCTCGTTTTTCGTCACGGCAAGCATCGCCGCATTTTTCTGGGCATGCGAGGCGCAGTCGGGTTCCCGTACGGAGAAGATCCGATTGGCGCTCTCCGGGATGATGTGCGGGATCGGGTTCTTGACCAAGGGATTTCTGGCCATTGCGCTTCCTGTGGTTACGGTCGTTCCCTTTCTCCTGTGGGAACGGCGTATGGGAGATATTTTCCGAATGGCCTGGATACCGGTTCTGACCGCCTGCCTTACGGTCCTTCCGTGGGGGATTGCAGTACACATGCGAGAGCCGGAATTCTGGCGCTTTTTCTTCTGGAACGAACATATCCGTCGGTTTATGGCCAAGGATGCCCAACATGCCGAATCCTTCTGGTTTTTCTTCGCCTTGGCTCCGGTCCTGTTCGTTCCCTGGACGTTTCTGACGCCTGCAGCTGCAGCCGGTCTTCAAACGCGGATCCAAGCGTCAAGCCCTGCCGGTCGCTTGATCCGGTTTTCCCTATGCTGGCTGCTATTGCCATTTTTGGTGTTTTCCGTTTCCAAGGGGAAGCTGGTTACCTATATTCTGCCCTGCTTTCCGCCGCTGGCGATTCTTACCGCATTCGGATTGGATGCCGTGTTTCGAGAAGGCCGGCGGATTCAATGGGTGCAATGGGGTGTCCTGGCCGATGTCCTCCTCTTTGTCCTGGTGGGGATCGCCTTCGTCTTTGTTCAATGGATCGGCATCGAAGAATGGAAATTGTTCAAGGTATTCTGGAAATATGGGGTGTTCGCGGTAGGCTTGACGGCTGCTGCGATCTGTTGTTTCTGGGCGTATCGACACCCGACCTATCGGTCGAAGATGCTGCTGGTCGGGTTTGCCCCTCTGGTCTTGTTTTGGGGAGTGCACTACACCACCCCCGATCGTGTGATCGAAACCCAGTCGCCGGGTCCCTTTCTGGCCAAGATCGGGTACAATCCCGCTCGGGATGTCGTGATTCTCTGCGATGAAGAATCAACGGCAGCCGTGTGCTGGTATTACAAACGACGGGATATCCATATCGTGGGGTTGGGGGGCGAGCTCGATTACGGATTGCAATTTCCGGATGCAACGGGAAGACAGTTGAGGGTGGAAGATACGGCGGGGTGGATTCGACGGCACAAGGGGGGCATCCTGCTCGTTGCCCAAACGAAGCATATCCACGAATGGCGATCGTGGCTTCCGGAGCCGATCTTCGAGGTGCAAAGCAGCCCGTCGGGATTCAGCGCATTGCGGTTCTGATCACCCAGGGCGATGATGACGGCTTTGCAGCAAGTTCAGCCCGTCACTTGCAGCATGCGTTGCACCGATCCCAAGGCAGCCTTCCGAATATCTTCCGGAACCTGAACCCGACCCGAAAGGGTTTCCAGACAGTTATGGATGTCGGTGAGCGAGATCTTTTTCATGTCCGGGCAGAACATGCGGTCTGAAAGGGGATAGAATTTCTTTTCCGGATTCTTTTGGCGCAGGCCGTGCAGCAACCCCACTTCCGTTCCGACGATGAATTCCCGATGGGGTGAGCTTGCAGCAAAGCGAAGCATGCCCGAGGTGCTGAGCACGTGGTCGGCCAGCTCGAGAACCTCCATCCGGCATTCGGGGTGCGCGAGAACGATGGCTTCCGGGTGGGCCTGCTTGGCGCGGAGCACATCTTCGGCACGCATCCCGTCGTGGAAGGGACAGCAACCATCCCAAACATGAACGATGGTCTTTGTTTTGGATGCCACATAGCGGGCGAGATTCCGATCCGGTGTCATCAGCACTTCCGGGCTTCCGAGGCTTTCGACCACCTGAACGGCGTTGGCCGATGTGCAGCACACGTCCGAGAGCGCCTTGACGGAGGCGGGGGAGTTGACATAGGTGACCACCGGAATGCCGGGCAGCTCGCGTTTTCGGGCCTCGAGCGCTTCGGGTGTAATTCGGTCGGCCATCGGGCATCCGGCATCGAGGCGCGGCAGAAGGACCGTTTTCTCCGGGCAGAGAATGGCCGCCGTCTCGGCCATGAAATGAACCCCGCAAAATACCAACACTTCCGCATCGGTTTCGGCAGCCTTCATACTCAGTTCGAGAGAATCTCCGCACATGTCGGCCACGTCCTGAATTTCGGCGGGCTGGTAATTGTGTGCCAGCAGAATGCCGTTTTTCTCCTTCAACAGCTTACGGATCCTATCTTTCATTTGTGCTTCCCCTGGTCATCCAAGCGAATGATTTCCGCTCCCTTGGGTACGTCAAACTGAAACAAGACATCTTCAAAGTGCTGGTCCAGCTGAATCCCGGTGAGCTCGATGCGGGTTTCGTCTCGATAGGAATTCAAGGTGCGAATCTCGACGATGTCGCTGGTCTGCGGATCGATGTGGAGCAGCACATGCGTTAAATCGATGTCCTTCGACAGGGGAACGAGTTTCAAAACGTATTCCCCGCTGGCATTGACCTCTTTGAGGCTGACATCGAAGGATTTTCGAATCTGCTGGATATCTGCAAGAAAGCCGGCCCCCTTGCCGTTGCCGAAGATTTCGGGAAAAGCACCGATGCTGACCTGGTTGTCGTCCGGCTTGTAGATCCAGATGGTCTTGCCATCGGTCACGATCAACTGTTTTTTGGGTTTTTCGTAGCTCCAACGCATCTTACCGGGCCGCTTGATCTGCAGAAAGCCGGATGCGGTTTCGGTGATGTCCATTGCCGCAACGACAGAGGTCTGAAAGAAATTGGCGGAAAAGCCTTCTCCGGCATAGCGGGCCTCGACCCGTTTCAGAATGGCTTCGACCGTAGGCGTTTGTGAAATTCCAGGGCCTGACCAAGCGATGGTCAGGAAAAGCAATGTCCATAGCACTGTTGAACGACGATGAACGTGCATTTCTGAGGATACCTGTTTTATAAACGATTGATCTCAAGTTTCTACGACGGTGCTGAATGAAGATCGGATGCTTATCGCCGGAGCCGGGCAAGCCTATCCTGCTCAGGCCCGTTCGACGGTATTCTCCCAATTTCAGGCGGGCAAGACAAGGGTTTTCTTCTCTCTGCGATGGGTCACATAGGAAATGATCAGGACCACCGTTCCAATGGCGCCTGCCGGAATGTTGATGGAAAAAACCGGATAGAAGAGGAGCAGCCCGGAGATGCCGACCACCCATCGCTCCCATCCGGCGAGGGGTTTGATCCAGAAACCGACCACACCGATGTTCAGGTAGATGACCGCGAGAATGGAGCTGATATAGCGAAAGGCGATCGGAAGGAAGGCATCCATTCCCGAAAGGGTCTGGGTGATCGGAACGACCAAGAGGGCCGTTCCGCTGAAGGATAGAATGAAGGTGAGCCCGATAAAGTATTTGGGTAGGGCGACCCGTGCGGCAAACATGCCTGTCTGGACAGGATCGGTTCCCATGACCGAGCTTGCGGCATAGGCCGATAGGGCTACGGGCGGGGTGACTTCCGCCAGTACCGCGAAGTAGAAGAGAAACATGTGGGTGGCCAGAAGTGCTGGACCATCGGGGATCCCGCTCAGAATGGCCAGCTGCTGGATGGTGGGGGCCGTCAGGGCGGAGGTCAAAACGTAGGTGGCGATGGGCGGAACCCCCATTCCGAGGATCAGGCTGAAGATACCGGTGAACAGGGTGGCCAGCAGGATGCTGCTGCCGCTCATCTTCATGAGAACGATCGAGAACTTCGAGGCCA
>CAZJXF010000143.1:0-8204 GCA_964549995.1 uncultured Desulfatirhabdium sp.
ATAACGTTGCGGTACGTTCCGCTCAAACAGCGGAGAACTTTGGACTGTCAAGATTATAACTTTCATGTAATTTAATCCTCTATCAGCGCTCAAAACGTACGTTACCCACGAATGTAACTTGCATTTGAGTTATGCGAAGATATAACAAAATGAAAGGAGAAAACAGATGCCCTACACAACGGAGCTTAGTGATGCCGCCTCAGCGATACTTCGAAGGATCGCATGGAAGGTAGGAAAACCAATGTACATTTTATAGGAAACGCTTTCCTACATTGACAAGGAAAGGGGGCGGGTGGTATTGCTAAAGGAGGATGTCGCTCTTTTCTTTGCGCAAGAATAAGAGTTGGGTTTACAAACTGTGGCAGAAATTGGGCGGTGTGAAGATCGGGGGCTCCATATTTTTTCCCGATAAGAAGACCCTGTATGATCGTATATTTTGTAAAGACAAAGGGATGGAGGTACGACTTCACCCTGAAGGGAAAGAGGTATGTCGATCAGTGGTACACGAGCAAACAAGAGGCAAAACTGGCAGAAGCCAAAAAAAGAGAGGATGTATTACATCCGGAGCCGATTTCCGAGGAACCGAAGACCCAAACCGGCATCACCTTCTTTGAGCTGGTCAATTATCGGCTTGATCGCGTCAAGGCGTATAATTCCGAAAGGCACTACCGTGAGTACCTTTACATGGCAAAGCGTTGGGATAAAGAATGGGAAAAACTGGATTCCATCCAACGGATTCTGGGCCACGAAAACCGAAGTACGACAATTTGATGGACTCGCAAAAAGTCGCTGTATCCCCGATTTTGGGGTATTTCTGGGCCTGAGCATGGGAGCGGGTACGCCTTTTGATGCTGCAGCGGAAACTGTTTGAAGCCGCCGGAGATCGTTGAGCCGGGCATGCAGAATGCTTCGGCTTGTGTTTGAAAAACCTACGATTCCAATGAGATGCTTATTCCTGGAGCGTCTGGCTACATGCCCGGCTCTACGAGATCGGGCGGCTGAGTTTTTCCGATGCAGCGAAAAAGGCGTACCCGTCTCCATGCGGTTCACTGGAGACTCACTGACTTTTTGCGAGTCCATCAAATTTATTTGCATTCTATTGGGGATTCGGAGATAAGAGCAATCAGGATGTATGAACTTGCAAGAGAAAATTCACACACAGATTCTCACACAAAAGAAAAAGGGTTATGATCCGAAGAACATAACCCTTTGAATTTATGGCGCGCCTGGCAGGATTCGAACCTGCGACCTACGGATTAGAAGTCCGTTGCTCTATCCAGCTGAGCTACAGGCGCATTGTCACCGTGTATTGTTACCATAGACGCTCTGCGAAGTAAACAGAAATCCGGGATGGTACGGGCTGTCGGGCCTGCGTATCGCACAACCGGGTGACGTCCTTCCAGGGACATCGTGTTTTCATATCTTTGCTGAAACCAACATTTCCATGAAAAAAGCCAACAACGATCATTCCCATGCGGCCTCCGAAAAATCTCTGGTTCGTTTCGATCCGCTCCAGCGGTACCTGGCGGAAATCAGCTCCTACAAGCTGCTGACAAGAGAACAGGAACGAGAACTGGCCTTGCGCGTCTATCACGAGAACGACAGCGCAGCCGCTTACGAGCTTGTCACATCCAATTTGCGTTTGGTCGTCAAGATCGCCCTCGAATTTCAGCGTATTTGGATGCAGAACCTGCTCGACCTGATTCAAGAAGGCAATATCGGCCTCATCCATGCCGCCCGGAAATTCGATCCTTACAAGAACGTCAAGTTTTCCTATTATGCATCCTTCTGGATCAAGGCGTATATCCTGAAATTCATCATGGACAACTGGCGACTGGTCAAGATCGGAACCACCCAGGGGCAACGAAAACTTTTCTTCAAGCTCAAAAAAGAAAAGCAACTTCTGATCGAGCAGGGGTTCGATCCCAAGCCGAAGCTTCTCTCCGAAAAGCTGGGGGTTTCGGAGAAGGAAGTGATCGATATGGACCAGCGGCTCGACGGATGGGACATCTCCCTGGATGCACCCCTGAAGGAAGACTCGGATTCCGAGAGGATCGATTTTGTGAGTACGGAAACCGAATCCGCAGAAGACCAGCTTGCGCGCAAACAAATCGAAAGCATCCTTCACCACAAGATCGATGGCTTCAAGAAACTGCTGACCAAGCGGGAGCTCGAAATCTTCGAACAACGGGTCTTCTCCGACAATCCGGCTACCCTTCAGGAGATCGGCGATCGGTACGGCATTTCGAGAGAGCGGGTGCGGCAGGTGGAAAAGAGCATCATCAAGAAAATGCAGGAATATTTCAAAGATGAACTTCCGGATTTTGCGACCTATATCGAAGACGGCTTGGCGGAGTAAGACATCGTGATGAAAACCAGTACCATTGCCTTTCTGTGCGGGATCGTCTTCTGCACGGTTTTGTCGGGATGCGGGGCCTGGAAGCCCAAGCCGGACATCGAAGCTGCTGCGGAAACCCAGCGTGATTCCGCCAAATCCCATACGGCCGAACAGTATGCCGTCGTTGCGGAAGCCATCCTGGAGCGCTCCCGGGGAAACCTCGACAATGCCGCCGTCCTTCTGGAAAAAGCCCATGAAAACGATCCCGATTCTTCGTTTTTGAAGCGGGAGCTGGCCTTGCTCGCTCTGCAGATGGGCCAACTCGATCAGGCGGTACAGTGGGTGCATGCCATCATCGCCGTCCATCCGGAGGACGCAGATGCCTGGTTTCTGTTGGGGCGGATTCATCAGGAGCGGCGCCAGGAAAAGGAGGCGATGTCCGCATTCGAAACGGCCATCGTGTTCAATCCCGACCTGATCGATGCCTATTATGTGCTGGGCGATCTCTATGTGGATCGAAACGACATGGCATCTGCGAAACGAATTTACAGTCGGCTGGCGGAAAAGCAACCCGAATCGTATGTGGCCCATTTCTATCTCGGGAAGATCGCCGCCCGGGAAGGTCATACCGATGTGGGAGAGACGGAGCTGCTCAAAGTGACGGAGTTGGCTCCCGATCTTATCGAACCCTGGTTCGAGCTTGCCGTCATCTACCGGCAAACCCATCGGACGGCGGATTTGCGGAAAGCCTATGAAGCCATTTTGAGTCGCAGCCCCGACAATGTGCGTGCTTTGCTTTCCTTGGGAATTCTCTATGCCCAGAACGGCAAGACCTCAGAAGCGAATCGGATGTTTCGGACACTGGCTGAAAACAGTCTGAACGACCCGAACATCCTGAAGGTGATCGTGCAGGATTATGTGGAGCCTGAACGGTTTGCGGAATTGGAACCAGCCCTGTCGGAAATGCTGAAGACGGCTCCTGGAAGCTCCGAGTTGCGCTACTTGGCCGGAATGACCTTTGAGGCGATGCACCGAGAGCGGGATGCCGTCGATCACTATCTTCAGGTCGGTGTCGACTCGCGTTTCTATCCGGCTGCCGTCAGTCGGCTCGTTTTTCTGTACCAGGAAATGAAACGACCCGATCAGGCCAAGGCCGTCGTCCAGAAGGCCATCGAAGACAATCCCGATATTCCCGAATTTCATGTGTATCTGGGGATGATTTATGAAGAGGAAGGGCGTCTTGAAGAGGCCAAGGCATCGATCGAACATGCCATTTCCCTCAATCCCGAGAACGACCAGTTCTATTTCCGGCTCGGTGTCGTTCTGGACAAGCTGAAGGACAAGACCGGTGCCATCGAAGCCATGAAGAAGGCCATCGCCATCGATCCGGAAAATCCCAATGCATTGAACTATCTTGGCTATACCTACGCCGAAATGGGAATTGCGTTGGACGAAGCCGAATCGCTCATCCGAAGGGCGCTCCAACAGAAACCCGATGACGGCTTCATCATCGACAGTTTGGGCTGGGTTCATTTCCAGAGGGGCGATTACACGAAGGCCCTGGAATATCTGCTGAAGGCCGTTTCTCTCGTTCCGGACGATCCGACCATCCTCGAACATGCGGCAGATGCCTGGATGAAGCTGAATGAACCGCAGAAGGCGCTCGAACTGTATCGGAAAGCACGCGAAAAGGCTCCCAGGGATCCGGCCGCCCTCGAGCAGAAAATCCATTCTCTGGAAAAACGATGAACCGCCAACGATTCTGCGGCACCCTTCTTCTGGCCGTGCTCTGGATCCTGTCATGGTCGGGGTGTACCCTTCGATCCGGAGGTCCGCGTCTGAAGGCTCCGGAAGGTCCGGTTTCTCCGGAAGCCCTGGCCTTGTTGGATGCCTGCCGATCGATGAACGCCGAGGTGTTCTGCATGAAGGCGACCGGAGATCTGCGGATGGAGAACCGCAAGGGAGTTCAGACGGCGCAGATCGCCATCACGGTCGTTCGTCCCGACAAGCTGCGGCTGACGATTCTGGGGTGGACCGGTTTTCCCATCGCCGATATGGCTTCGGACGGCACGACACTCACCCTCGTGGATCATACGAACCGGCAACACTATCGGGAAACCTTGCATTCCGGAAGTCTTTCTCCGATTCTCGATCTGCCGATCCAACCGGCGGATGTGATTGCCATCCTGTGCGGGGCGATTCCGGAAAGAGAGCCGAAAACGCTTTTGTTGACCGACCCGCAGGAGAACCTGTTGAGGCGGTTGACCCTTTTCGACGATCGCGGGGATCCGATCCTTCAGCTGCGCATCGATGCTTCGCGTAACGTCCGTGAGATGGTTGTTTTCGATGGAAGCGGGGAGGAAGCCTACACCGTCACGATCGAGGATCAGACATCGATCGATGGCGTAACGATGCCGTCCCGACTGACGTTTCGCAGGGAAGGGGAGGCATCCCTTCGGATTCGGCTGGATCGCATCTGGGTCAATGCCGGTGTATCTCCGGACATCTTCGTTTTGGATTTCTGATGGATCCGCTGCCTATCGAAGAAGCGCCTACCCCCAACCAAGCGTTCACCTTTCGACAGTGAGGCGGTCGCATGTCGTTTTCCCGGACCATCATCGCCCTGGAAAGACGCCTCAGCGCCTGCCGCAATGTGCGTACCTTCGGTGTGAAGCCCCGCTTTTCGGATTATTCCGAGCGGCAGCGGCAAGACATTCTCGAAGCAGCCATCGTGTATTATCCATCCGCCTGGTATGCCGAGCTCTTCGATACGATGGGTAAGCCGACCTTTCCGTCTCATCATACCTACCGATTCGCTCAGGACAAGATTCGGCAAACCGCCCTGTTCGAGCTTCTGGGCGTTCCGCATCCGAGAACCCGGGTGTTTTACGGCCCCATGCAGCACCGCAGCATCTTGGATTTCTTCGATTTTCCTTTCGTATTGAAACCGCCGAGAGGATCTTCCCGAGGGGCTGGCGTTCGGCTCATTCGAAACCGGCAGCAGCTCGAGGAGGGGCTCAAGAACCATCGGGTCGCTTACATTCAGGAATACATCCCGATGGATCGGGATCTGCGGGTCGTCGTCATCGCCGGTCAAATCGTTCATGCGTATTGGAGGGTTGCAGCAGCCGGAGATTTTCGGACGAATGTCGCCTGCGGCGGAAGCGTCCGTTTCGATCCGGTGCCGCAGGAAGCGCTCGATCTGGCGAGGACGACGGCCGTCCGATGCCGGTTCGACGATGTCGGAATCGATATCTGTCGGGCAGGGGACGGCTATGTGGTCCTGGAGGCCAATGTCAAGTATGGAACCGAAGGGTTTGCCCAGGCCAATATCGATTATGTCCGCATGATGGAGGAAATGATCGAAGATGGACGCATTTGACTCGTCGATGACATTATCGCTCCGCAACCGACTGAATGAGCTGGAGCATACCCATTTGATCCCGCAGGCTTCTTTCAGCGATCAAGCGGTTCGAAGACGAACGGAACCCAAACTGGAATCCGATTACCGTCAGGCCTTTTCCATCGATGTCGATCGCATCCTGCATTCCCATGCCTACACGCGGTATATCGACAAGACCCAGGTGTTCTACTTGGTCGAAAACGATCACATCACCCATCGCGTGCTGCATGTGCAGCTGGTTTCGAAGATTTCCCGAACGATCGGAAAATTCCTCGGCCTGAACCAGGATTTGATCGAGGCCATCGCCCTCGGACACGATATCGGTCACACGCCCTTCGGCCATGAAGGGGAAATGTATCTCTCCGAATTGTGCCGTGAACATGGCATCGGCTACTTCCTACACAACGTCCAGAGCATCCAGTTTCTGGATCGGGTGGAGCGAAACGGAGAGGGATGGAACCTGTGTCTGGAAACCTTGGACGGCATTTTGTGTCATGACGGTGAAATCCATGAACGGGCGCTCGAACCCAGACGCGGGAAAACCTTTGAAGACCTCGACCGGGAAGCGGAAACCAAGAAGGACGATCCAGGCCATGCATTGGTGCCGATGACCCTGGAGGGATGTGTCGTCCGCATGGCCGATACGATCAGCTACATCGGACGCGACATCGAGGATGCCATCCGGCTGGGATTGATCCGACGGGAGGATCTTCCAAAGGACTGCAGGGAAATCCTCGGAGATACGAACGGTACCATCGTATGGCGTTTGGTCACCGACCTCATCACCAACAGCATCGGTCAGGACCGGCTGGCCTTTCGTGCGGAAATCTCCGAAGCCCTCAAGCGGCTCAAGGACTTCAATCTGGAACGGATCTACCTCAATCCCCGGATCAAGGGGCATTCCCGATCGATCCAAGCCATGTTTCGGTATCTGTTCGGTCGGTATTTGGACGATCTGCGGCACGAGCACCTGGAGTCATTGATTTTTCGACGATTCCTCCACCAGAAGGCACAGCGGTATCGGGAATGTCACCGTCCGGCCGAAATCGTTCGCGACTTCATCTCCGGAATGACCGATCGGTTCTTTCTCCGGCAATGCCCGGAGGAGATGAGAGCGGAATTGGTGCCCCTCGCCATTCCTTGAGACCTTGCGATGAAAGACAGAACCGGGTTTTCCGAGAAGACCTACCGCAGAAAAATCGTTCCTCAGCATACCCAGCAGTATCGGGTGCAGATTCAACAGACCGACTTGTGGATCAGTACCGAAACGGATCTGTCGATACCGGCCCGGGAGAAGACGCTGGAATGCCGAAACGAACTGGAAGCCTTCATTGCGGGACATCCGGAATTTCTGCACACCCTGGCTCCCTGGCCGGATGACGGGCCTGCTCCGGAGATCGTCCGCAGGATGATCCATGCCGGAAGGTGTGCCGGTGTGGGCCCGATGGCAGCCGTTGCAGGTGCCATTGCAGAGGCCGTCGGCCGTCGGTTGATGGAACAGTCTGAAACCGTCATCGTCGAAAACGGCGGCGATATCTTCGTCGTTTCCCCCAAACCCGTCGTGGCCGCCGTGTTTGCGGGGAAAAGCCCGCTCAGCATGAAAATCGGGGTTCGCATCGACAACGGCAACCAGCCGTTCGGGTTGTGCACCTCTTCGGGAACGGTCGGTCATTCCATCAGTTTCGGTCGTGCCGATGCCGTATGCGTATATGCCGCTTCCTGTCCCTTAGCCGATGCAGCGGCTACGGCCATCGGTAACCGGGTGCAAACGGCCGAAGACATTGCCTCGGCCATCGCATTCGGTCGAACGATCCAAGGCATTCAAGGAATTCTGATCGTCGTCGGCCGGAAGATCGGGGCCTGGGGGGCGATGGAACTGGTTCCTGTCGTGGGAAAAAGGTGTTGAGTTTTTTAGGGCTGCATCGTACATTGATTTCAAGCCAGTTTTGATGGACTCGCAAAAAGTCGCCTCTTACCGATTTTCCTCCAATGCCGGGCTTCCAGCAGGAGGGCGGGTGGTGTTTTGCGAAGCAGCGGAAACGTGTTTGAAGCAGCCGGAGATCGTTGGATCGGGCGGACGCGCTTCATCTATTTTGGATGGAAAATCCGGATGTTGCCTTTCAGAAAGCCATCTTTTCTATCTTGGCCATCCGCCCGATCCTACGAGATCGGGCTGCTGAGTTTTTCCGCTGCGCAAGCAAAATGCACCCGCTCTCCTGCGGGTTAAACAAGAGCACCTGACTTTTTGCGAGGCCATCCGTTTTGAAAGGGCGGAAGGCCGAAAGAAGCACCGAAACGAGTGACTTTCCTTGTTTGGGATATCGCTTGCAAACATCGGCCGCTGATGTCGATCCCTTTCGCAGTTATGCACTTTTGTACTTACGCACTTACGCATCTTGTTTTTACCGTTTCGAGGAGGTTGACGTGCAAACGATGTGGGCTCCCTGGCGCATCGAATATATC
>CAZJXF010000144.1:0-8199 GCA_964549995.1 uncultured Desulfatirhabdium sp.
CCCTTACGAGCTCGGGCGGCTGAGTTTATCCGATGCAACGAAAAAGGCGTGTCTGCCCCCATGCGACTCGGATGAGACTGCACCAGGCCCCATTTTGAACCACTAACCCCAAAACGCTGGATGATGTGATGACACCGAAATTCACCACCCGATTCATGCCCCGTTTTCAGACAGTCGAAGAACTCGAAGCCCATCAACTAAACGGGCTTCGCTGGACCGTTTCCCATGCCTACCACAACAACGCCGACTACCGCAGAAAGCTCGAAGCGGCAGGCATTCGGCCCGAAGACATCCGTAGTTTGGACGATCTTACACGGCTTCCGTTCACGACGGCCGACGACATCCGAGACGGCTACCCCTTCCCCTTAGTCTGCGTCCCCTTCGAGCATATCGTCCGGATGCACTCCTCGAGCGGAACGACCGGAAAGCGAAAGAACATTTGCTATACCCAGAAAGACGTCGACGATTGGGCCCATTTCTTTGCCAGGGCCTATGAAATGGCGGGGGTGACGGCATCCGATCGCGTGCAGATCGCCGTCGGCTATGGGGTGTGGACGGCAGGGGTAGGATTTCAGGCCGGATGCGAGAAAGTCGGTGCCATGGCGCTTCCGGTCGGACCCGGAAACGTGGACATGCAGTGTCAGTTTTTGATGGACTGCCAGTCCACGGTGCTGTGCTGCACGGCATCGATGGGGCTTTTGATGGCCGATGAAGTCCGAAAGCGCGGGATTGTGGATCGGATCGCCCTGAAGAAGGTGATCTACGGATCGGAACGGGCGTCGGTGTCGATGCGGAAGAAAATCTCGGAACAACTCGGAAACGTGGAGCTCTTCGACATTCCTGGCATGACGGAACTCTACGGGCCGGGAACAGGCATCGAGTGTCCGGATCACGACTGCATCCACTACTGGGCGGACTACTACATCCTGGAAATCGTCGATCCGAACACCCTCGAGCCGCTTCCGGATGGCGAATGGGGCGAAATGATCGTCACCACCTTGTGCAAGGAAGCCGTACCGCTTATCCGCTACCGCACCCGAGACATCACCCGGATCATTCCCGGCCCATGCACCTGCGGCACGATCCTACCCCGCCATTCCCGCATCAAGGGCCGAACCGACGACATGTTCAAATTCCGTGCAGTCAACATCTACCCGTCGACCATCGATCAGATCATTTCAAGCATCCCTGGCTTCGGATCGGAATATCAGATTCATCTCTATCAGGACGAAGCCGATCGGGGGGTGATGAAGATCATCGTCGAGCGGGCCGAAGGAGTCGATGCCGAAGCCGACGATCGGCTGGCGAAGGAACTGGTGTATCAGGTCAAACGGAAAGTGTTGGTCACTCCCGTTGCAGAAGTGGTTCCCTACGGGAGCCTGCCGCGCTCGGAGCGGAAAAGCAAGCGCGTCTTCGACACCCGCATTCAGGATGCCATTGTGTAGGTCTGAACCAGCATCGTATCCGGATCGAGGCACAGATGCTCGGGGCCGGCATTCCCTTTTTCCACTGAAATCCGCACCGTCTTGTCTTCCATCCGAAGCTGGAGCACTACATCGAAAGGATCCTGTTTCAAGACCGCTCCGGCTTCCGGCGTGCTTGCAGCCGTAAACCAGGCACTCCACTGCATCGTCTCGCAAAGCGCCCGCATGGCCTCCAAGGTTTCCGAGATGCCTTCATCAAACCGTAGTCCGTCGATCATCAGAATGCTCGGGGTGAAGATCCCCTGCTCGGTGATGTCGGTGAGCCGCTCCCGCAGTTTGGGTACGCTGAACCCTTCGACCTGAAACGTCATGATAAACCGTCTGTGCTGAACCGCCTCCCAGACATCGGCCGCAACCTCGACGTCATACTTGCGAACGAAGTGACGGAACAGTTCCTTGTACCACAGACTGACCTTGTGAACGGGGTCGTTCAGGCTGATGTGCAGGACAGGGTTTCCGTTCAGCAGGGCATAGAGGCCAAGCTGCACGAGCAGGGACGTCTTTCCCATGCCGGGTTCGGCAACCACGGCGCCGAAGCGGCCCGGTTGAAGCATCGTTTTCGGGTCAGTCCCCAAGTGGCGGATCGGGCTTTTCTGAATGGCGTCCGCAATCAGCATGAATCGGCTCCTTTCTTTCAGGTTCAACACGCGGGCAGGTCCCCGAAGGGAAGCTGCCGCCGGTTTTCGAGACCAGGTTCTTTCTTCGATCCTATGCAGCATGTTTCTTCGTTTCCGCAGCCTTTTTCGCCAGCTGATCGGCCACGGATTGCGGAATCTGTTTGTAGGTCAAAAATTCCATCGTGAACTGGGCCTTGCCCTGAGTGGCCGAGCGCAGCACCGTCGAAAACCCGAACATTTCGGCCAGCGGCACATGGCTTTCGATGACACAGAACTGCCCTTCGTCCTGAGCTCCGACAATCATGCCCCGACGCTGATTCAGCAACCCCATCACGGCCCCCTGGAATTCGGTGGGGGTCTCGACGGCCACTTTCATGATCGGCTCATGAATGACGGGTCTGGCCTTGCGGTAGCCCTCCTGAAAGGCCCCGCGGGCCGCCGCCTGAAAAGCCATGTCGGAGGAGTCGACGGCATGGCTCGCGCCGTCCGTGATCACGACCTTGACACCCGTCACCGGAAATCCCATGAGGGGCCCCTTGGCCAGGCACTGCCGGAACCCTTTTTCACAGGATGGAATGAATTGGGTGGGGATGGCCCCGCCGGTGATCTGGTTGTCGAAGACGAAGTCTTCCTCGCAAGGCTCGAGATACCCGGCGATCCGACCGAACTGCCCGGCGCCACCCGTCTGCTTCTTGTGGGTATAGTTGAATTCGGCCGTCTGGGTGATCGTTTCGCGGTAGGCCACCTGCGGAATGCCCGTAGTCACCTCGGCATTGTATTCCCGACGCATCCGCTCCACATAGACATCGAGATGCAGTTCCCCCATGCCCTCGATGATGGTTTCGTTCGTCTCTTCGTTGTAGTGAGCCTTGAAGGTCGGGTCTTCCTTGGTGAACCGGTTCAGGGCCTTGGACATATTGATCTGGCTCTTGTTGTCCTTCGGAACGATCGACAGGGAGATGACCGGCTTGGGCACGAACATGGAGGTCATCGTGAGCCGGGAACCCGGAGAGACGAAGGTGTCTCCCGATGCGCATTCGATGCCGAACAGGGCGCCGATGTATCCTGCCGGAATGGCTTCGATGTCTTCCATCTGGCTGGCATGCATGCGCACCACCCGCCCCACCTTCACCTTCTTGCCGGTGCGGGCGTTGACGATCGTCGACCCCTTGGCGATCATGCCCTGATAGACCCGAATGTAGGTGAGCTGCCCGTATTGGCCGTCTTCGAGCTTGAACGCGAGGGCCGCTACCGGAAGGTCGGCATCCGGCACGAGCCGGACGGGCGCTTCGTCGTTGTCCATGTCGAGGGCCGTATTTTCCACATCCGACGGACAGGGCAGGTACTGCACGACGGCATCGAGAAGCGGCTGAACCCCTTTGTTGCGATAGGCCGATCCCATGAGCACGGGGGTGAGCCTGCGCTGGAGCGTCCCCCTGCGGATGGCCTCGAGGATCATCGGAACCGGAATGTCCCGCTCCTCGAGGATGGCTTCGGTCAATTCATCCGAAAAGGCCGAAACAGCGTCCAGGAGCGCTTCCCGGGCCTGAGCGGCTTCGGCCTCGAAGGCTTGCGGGATGGGTCCTCTTTGAACGAATTCCCCATTCTGACCGTCGAAGGTCACGGCCTCCATGCGAATGAGATCGATGACTCCTTCGAAATCGCCTTCGATTCCAATCGGAATCTGCAGGGCGACGGCGTTGTGGCCCAGCTTTTCCTGAAGCTGCTGGATGACGCGCTTGGGATTGGCGCCGCTTCGATCGCATTTGTTGATGAAGGCGATGCAAGGGACATTGTAGCGCTTCATCTGCTGATCCACCGTAATCGACTGGGACTGCACCCCGCCCACGGCACACAGCACCAGAATGGCGCCGTCGAGCACCCGAAGGGAGCGCTCCACCTCGATGGTGAAGTCCACATGTCCGGGAGTGTCGATGATGTTGATCTGGTGCCCGTCCCATTCGCAATAGGTGGCTGCAGAGGCGATGGTGATCCCCCGTTCCCGCTCCAGCTCCATGGAGTCCATCGTGGCGCCGACACCGTCCTTGCCCTTCACGTCGTGAATGGCGTGGATGCGGTTCGTGTAGTAGAGAATGCGTTCGGTCAGCGTCGTCTTTCCGGAATCGATGTGTGCGCTGATGCCGATGTTTCGTACGTTGTCGATTCGTTTTTCCATCTTGTCCATCCTTAAAGTGCCAATCGTCCATCCCGAAGCGGTGTGGCAGGTCCGCCCGGAGCAACTGCTTTTGATCTGTGGTACGCTGAATGAAATGAAGGAGGTAAGCGATGCTTGCCCAGCGAAACAAACGGGGGTAGAAAAAAGAAAAGTCCCTTCTTGAGGGACTCTTGAGGTTCGGCTGGTTCATTCAAACGGCTGCTTACGATAGCCGAAAAGGATGACTTTCGTCAAGAAGAAAATCGGATGCGCTTTATGACGTATGGATATTTGATGGACTCGCAAAAAGTCGATCTACCCCTGATTTTCGGGAAGTTCCGGGCCTGAGCATGGGGGCGGGTACGCCTTTTGATGCTGCAGCGGAAACTTGTTTGAAGCCGCCGGAGCTCGTTGGGCCGGGCATGCAAAACACTTCGGCTTGTGTTTGAAAAGCTTGCCATTTCAATGAGATGCTCTCTCCTGGAGCGTCTGGCACCATGCCCGGCCCTTACGAGATCGGGCGGCTGAGTTTTTCCGATGCAGCGAAAAAGGTGTGCCCGCTCCCATGCGGCTCGCTATAGACTCACTGACTTGTTGCGAGGCCATCATATTTCGGTCCATTCAACTTGTCCTGGATGGAACGCATGTGGTATAGGGCGGGTATGAAAAAAGTGCGCCCTCCCCCATGCGGCTCACTGGAGACTCACGGCCTTTTACGAGTCCATCATCATTGCAAACCAATGCAGCGGTTCAGATCGTTGGTTGACTGACGCTCGACCTTGTAAGGGCGACCCGCTGGGTCGTCCCTACAAGCTGACGCACGTTCGCACGTGGGCACTACGCATCCCGCATTTTCACACCAAACAGGAGGAATCCCATGAATCGGTCACGTTGGAAAGAATGGTTCGGATGTCTGGTTCTTGCGCTCATGGTTGTTTCCCCCGCTTTCGCGGCACCCAACGAAGGCGGCACCCTCGTCTGGGGACGGGGAGGCGATTCGGTCACCCTGGACCTGGCCCAGGCTACAGACGGCGAATCCATCAAGGCCGGCATTCAGGTGTTGGAAAACCTCGTCATTTTCGGGAAGGACTCGATGGATGTCGAGCCCCAGCTGGCCGAGTCCTGGACGGTTTCTCCGGATGGGCTCACCTGGACATTCCAACTGCGCAAAGGGGTGCTCTTCCATGACGGAACACCCTTCAACGCACAGGCCGTCTACGATTCCCTCGCCCGGATCCTGGACAAGAACCATCCGTTCTACAACTACGGCAAATGGAAATACCTGAGTCTGTCTCTCGATCAGGTTTCCGAAATCAAGATCATCGACGACTACAAGATCGCACTCATCACCAAGAAACCCTACGCCCCGCTGTTGAACAACCTCGCCCTGTGGCTCTGCCCCATCCTGTCTCCCAAGGCTATGGCCGAATACAAAGACCAGATCGGACTCCATCCCGTGGGAACCGGCCCCTTCAAATTCGTCAGCTGGGTGAAAGACGACCAAATCGTTCTCGAGCGAAACGATGCGTATTGGGGCGGAAAACCCAAGCTTCAGAAAATCGTTTTGAAATCCATTCCCGAGCCCTCGGCCCGCCTCATGGCCCTGCAGTCCGGAACGATCGACATCGCCGACGACCTCGACCCGGATTCGATCGCCTTGGTGAAGAAGAACCCGAATCTTTCCGTCATCGAACGGCCCTCCGTCAACATCGGCTACATCGCTTTGAATACCGAGAAACCAGCCCTGAAAGACCCGCGTGTCCGTCAGGCCATCAGCCACGCCATCGACAAGGACACCCTGATCAAGACCATTTTCCAGGGGCTGGCCATCCCGGCCAAGAATCCCTTCCCTCCGTCGATCTGGGGATACAACGACAAGATTCAGCCCTATGAATACAGCCCGGACAAAGCCAAGAAACTCCTTGCAGAAGCAAAGTTTCCTTTGGACACCGAACTCGAACTCTGGGCCATGCCGGTGTCCCGCGCCTACATGCCCGAACCCGTGAAAACGGCCGAGCTGATCCAAGCCTACCTGGCCGAGGTCGGCATCAAGACCCGGATCGTTCGTCAGGAATGGGGAACCTATCTGAACAAGGTCTCCAACGGGGAATACGACATGTGTATGTTCGGTTGGCTCGGTGGAAACGCCGACCCCGACAATTTCCTGTATGGCCTGCTTTCGGCAGACACAGCCAAAACCCCGGGAGCAGCCAATGTCTCCCTGTGGAAAAACGCCGAGTTCACGGAATTGTGCTTGAAAGCCCAGAAAACCTTCGACAAGGCCGAGCGGACGAAGTATTACCTGAAGGCCCAGGAAATCTTCCATGCCGAAGCCCCCTGGGTGCCGCTGGCCCATTCCACCATGGTCCGCTGCTTCACCAAGAAGCTGCACGATGTGCCGCTCCGGCCGAACGGACTCAATTCCTTCCAGATGGTCTGGAAGGAGCAATAGAGGCCATCCGGGTTTTCCATGCAGTTGCGCTATATCGCCCATCGTCTGAGCCAGCTTCTGCTAGTCATGTTCGGGGTCTCCGTCCTTGTCTTCTGGATGCTCCGCATGATCCCGGGAGACCCCGCGCAACTGCTCCTGGGAGAATACGCCAGTCCCCAGGCCCTGGCCGAGCTTCGGGAAAAGCTGGGGTTGAATCGGTCCTATGCCGCACAATACGGCATTTACCTGGTCCATCTTCTCCAGGGGGATTTCGGCCGATCGGTGCGAACCGGAGCACCGATTTTCCAGGAAATCTGGATTCGAATACCGGCCACCGTCGAGCTTGCCGTAGCCGCCATGCTGATCGCCACCTTGTTCGGGGTTGCGGCAGGCGTCATCTCCGCTGTCAAACACCGCTCGCTGTGGGACTACGCAGCAATGTTCCTGGCCCTGATCGGGGTATCCATGCCGATCTTCTGGCTGGGGTTGATGCTGATCTACCTCTTCAGCGTCCGACTGCCGCTTTTTCCCATGATGGGAAGGCTCGGCATGGGGGAGGAGCTACCGGTCGTCACAGGTCTCATGACCGTGGATGCGCTCCTCAGCGGAAACAGCGCGCTGTTGGCAGAGAGCCTCCACCACCTCATCCTTCCGGCCTTCACCCTGTCGACCATCCCCATGGCCATCATCGCACGCATCACCCGCTCGAGCATGCTCGAAGTGATGCATATGGACTATATCCGGACGGCACGGGCCAAGGGCATGGGGGAAGCCACGGTCATCCTGAGGCACGCCCTCCGAAACGCCTGCCTTCCCGTTATCACGGTCATCGGTCTGAACCTCGGCCTGCTGCTGGGAGGTGCGGTGCTGACCGAAACCATTTTTTCCTGGCCCGGCCTGGGCCGATATGTCGTCGATTCCCTGATGGCCCGCGACTATGCAGCCGTTCAGGGATGCATCCTGATGTTCGCCGGGATGATGGCCTTCATCAATCTGGGAGTCGATCTCCTCGTCGCCCTGCTCGATCCGAGGGTTCGCATCCATGGCTGAAACAGCGACCAACATTTCTCCATCCTCGCATCGAACGACGCTTTTTCGGCGTCTTCTGCGGAACCGAAGTGCAGCAGCCGGGCTTCTCATCCTGCTCGTGATTCTGCTGACAGCACTCCTCGGACCCTATCTGGTCTCGCAGAATCCCATCAAAACGGCTCCGCTCCAACGGCTCAAGCCCCCATCGACGTCCCATGTTTTCGGCACCGACAGCCTCGGACGGGACATTCTGAGCCGCGTCGTTCACGGTACCCGCATTTCGCTCGTCATCGGACTCATCTCGGTGTCGATTTCGCTCGTACCGGGCATCCTGATCGGGCTGCTGGCCGGATACTTCGGCGGATGGGCAGACACGGTGCTGATGCGCCTCATGGATATGCTGCTGGCCTTTCCGGCCATTCTTCTGGCCATCTTCATCACGGCCATCCTGGGGCCAAGCCTTCCCAACACGATGATTGCCGT
>CAZJXF010000145.1:0-8103 GCA_964549995.1 uncultured Desulfatirhabdium sp.
AACACGTTTCCGCTGCTTCGCAAAACACCACCCGCCCTCCTGCTGGAAGCCCGGAATTGAAAGGAAATCGGGAGTTGAAGACTTTTTGCGAGACCATCATCCTTAAAACTTAAAACTTAACCCTTTATCAGTTTACATAATATATCTTATCGGGTTTAAAGCTGTGTAGAAAACCAGCCTTGCACGTAGCCCTGAACTCGCGTTGTAAGCCGTAGCACATCATGATATGCTGGGCTCTCAAAAATTCGATCCATAAACGGATTCGCAAAAAGTCGCTCTACCCCCGATTGCAGGGTATTTGCGGGCCTAAGCATGGGGGCGGGTATGCCTTTTAATGTTGCAGCGGAAACTTGTTTGAAGCCGCAGGAGCCTGTTTTTCCATGCAACCCCACATCTACAGCGTCACCGAGTTGACCCAGAACATCAAGGACCTGCTGGAGGAATCCTTTTCGATCCTCTGGGTTGCCGGTGAAATTTCGAATCTCAGCCGTCCGGCTTCCGGCCATTTCTATTTTACGCTCAAGGACGAAAAGGCACAGATTCGTGCCGTCCTCTTCAAGGGACAGGCGCGGAATCTGGCTTTCCGGCTGGAAGACGGCCTGACCATCGTCGGTATGGGTAGGATCAGCGTCTACCCACCACAGGGGCAATATCAGGTCATCTTCGAGATGATCGAGCCCAAAGGGCGCGGTGCGCTTCAGCTGGCTTTCGAACAGCTGAAGGCCAAACTGGCCCAGGAAGGGCTCTTCGATCCGGCGCACAAGAAACCCCTTCCCTATTTGCCCCGTCGGGTCTGCATCATTACCTCGCCGACAGGGGCCGTCATCCATGACATGATGCAGATCATGGGAAGACGGTTTCCGACGATTCCGATCCAGATCATCCCGGTTCGGGTGCAAGGTCAAGGTGCGGAGCTCGAGATTGCGGCCGCCCTGCAGCTCGCCAACCAGAGAGATGAAGCCGATGTGCTGGTAATCGCTCGGGGCGGCGGTTCCCTTGAAGATCTCCAGCCATTCAACACCGAAACACTGGCCAGGGCTATCTACGCTTCCCGTATTCCGGTCGTCTCTGCCGTCGGTCATGAAACCGATTACACCATCGCCGATTTCGTTGCTGACAAACGGGCGCCCACCCCTTCGGCTGCGGCCGAGCTCATCGTTCCGGAACGAGATTCACTGAGGGCCGCCCTAAACGACCTCGAGCGAAGGGCGCATGCCGGTATCGAACGGACGCTCACCCACTTGCGACAGCGCCTGAAAAGCCTCGATGAGCGACTTGCCTCTCCGCGGAAGCGCTTTCTCACGGATCGCATGCTGGCCATCGACGATCTTCAAGCCCGTTCCCTACGTGCCCTCCATCGCCTCGTTGTCTTTTCCCGTGAAAGGCTCATGCGCTATGAACGAATGCTATTGGCTGTACATCCAGGTAGATGGGTTCAACTCCATCGAGCGATGGTGGAGAGGTATGATCGAGAAATGAAGGTACATCTAACGAAAATCATAGATGATAAACGTTCATTTCTTCGAGAATTGCATGCGACGCTTACCGCCCTATCCCCCATCGCCATTCTCGAAAGAGGCTACAGCATCACTCAAACGATACCTGGACAACATATTGTAACTTCAGCAGATACAATTAGTCCGGATGATCGGGTATCGGTCCGGTTGTTTCGCGGCAGTCTGATCTGTCGTGTGGAAAGGAGCCTTTATGGCCAAGATGACGTTTGAAACGGCGCTCAAGCAGCTCGAGGAGATCGTGGCACAACTCGAATCCGGCAATCTTCCTCTCGAAGAAGCCTTGAAAAAATTTGAGGAAGGGACCAAACTATCCAAATTTTGCAGCCAGAAACTCGAAGAAACGGAGAAGCGAATCACGATACTCACTCGACAGGCGGACGGTGAGGTGACGGAAACCCCTTTTGAGGCATAACGGCATGGGTTTTGATTTGAAGATGTATCTCGAACGGCAGCGGGTGCGCATCGAGGAGGTGCTCGATCGCCTGCTGCCTGACGAAGGCAGTGATACCCCACGGGTCGTTCAGGCCATGCGCTATTCCTTGATGGCCAGCGGCAAGCGGCTTCGCCCGATTCTCTGCATTGCCGCATGCGAAGCCCTCGGCGGGAATTCAAAAGCCGCACTTTCCATCGGTTGCGCCATCGAGATGATTCATACCTATTCCCTGATGCACGACGACTTGCCCGCAATGGACAACGATGCGCTTCGCCGTGGCAAACCCACGTGTCACGTTGCCTTCGACGAGGCCACCGCCATTCTGGCGGGCGACGCCCTGCTGACCCATGCCTTCGGGGTGCTGGCTGGGGTTGGATCGCAAGATCCTGATGAATCGAATACAATCCCCTCCCCTTCCCTTCGGCTTCAGGCGATTGCCATCGTTTCCCAGGCGGCCGGATTTTCCGGAATGATCGAGGGTCAGATGCGGGACATGCTTCTGGAAGGTCAACCGGCAACCCTCGAAGCACTCGAACGAATGCATCGGCTCAAAACCGGAGCCATGATCGAGGCATCGGTAGCCTGCGGTGTTCTTTGCGCCGGCGGAAGTCCTGTCGATATGGACCGATTTCGCAGCTATGCCCGTCATATCGGACTTGCTTTCCAGATTCAGGACGATATTCTCAATGTGGAAGGCGATCCGAAGATCATGGGAAAGGCTGCTGGCACCGATCACCTCCACCGAAAAACCACCTATCCTGCCCTGATTGGCTTGGATGCCGCAAAGGCTTTGGCCGTCAGCCATCGGGATGAGGCACTGGCAGTCCTTGCCCCCTATGACGCCAAGGCCGATCCACTGCGGGCGCTGGCGGATTATATCGTTCGTCGAAACCGATAGCTTCTGTGTCCGAAATCAGAAAGGAATTTCCGTGGGATTGCTGCAACTGATTCGATCCCCTGAAGATGTCAAGAAACTGCCCAAACGGGTACTGCCCGAATTGGCTGTCGAAATCCGAAGCCGCATCGTGGATGTGGTTTCCAAGACCGGTGGACACCTGGCCTCGAGTCTTGGTGCGGTGGAGCTCGCCATTGCGTTGCACTATGTGTTTCAGGCGCCGATCGACAAGATCGTCTGGGATGTCGGCCATCAGGCTTATGCCCACAAGCTGTTGACCGGAAGGCAGGATCGTTTCGCTACCCTTCGGCAATACCGGGGACTTTCCGGATTCACCCGGATGAGCGAGAGCCCCTTCGATGCCTTTACGACCGGTCACAGCAGCACATCCATTTCGGCTGCCCTCGGTATGGCCTGTTTCAAACGGATCCGATCGAGGAAGGGCAAGGTCGTCGCCGTCATCGGGGACGGATCGTTGACGGCCGGCCTCGCCTACGAAGGGCTCAACCAGGCTGGAGACATTCACAAGGATCTCATCGTCATCCTGAACGACAACGACATGTCCATCGACCACAATGTCGGTGCGCTGTCGAGCTTTCTGAGCCGGAAATTTTCGGCCAAGATGCTTCAAGATTTGCGCCGGGAATTCGGGGAATTTCTCAAGTCTCTGCCCAAGATCGGGGATGACATCTATCAGTTCGCCAAACGCACGGAGGAATCCTTCAAATCCTTCGTGACTCCGGGCATGCTCTTCGAAGCCTTCAATTTCGAATACTTCGGCCCCATCAACGGGCATCATATCGGGCATTTGATCGATATCCTCGACAACATCCGGCACATGAGCGAACCGGTGTTGCTGCACGTCACCACCGTGAAAGGGAAAGGATATCCGCCTGCGGAACGAAACCCCATTTATTTCCATGGGGTAGGATGTTTCGATGCAGCCACAGGCACGTGTCCGCCCCCTGAAACGAATGTACCGACGTACACCGAGGTGTTCGGGGAAACCTTGATCGAGCTTGCCAAAAGCGACCCGAACATCGTCGCCGTAACCGCCGCCATGCCGGAAGGAACGGGACTTACGCATTTTGCGGAGACATTTCCGGATCGCTTTTTCGATGTCGGCATCGCCGAACAGCATGGGGTGACATTTGCCGCAGGCATGGCCGCCGAAGGCGCCAGACCCGTTGTCGCCATTTATTCCACTTTTCTGCAGCGCGCCTACGATCAGATCCTGCACGATGTCTGCATCGAAGCCCTACCGGTGGTTTTCGCCCTCGACCGGGGAGGCATCGTCGGAGAAGACGGCCCGACCCATCACGGGGTGTTCGATCTGGCCTATCTACGCAGCATTCCCAACATGGTGGTGATGGCCCCTCGAAACGAAAACGAGTTGGCCCGGATGCTGGTCACCGCCTTGAAGCACAACGGACCTGCAGCGCTCCGCTATCCGAGGGGCCGCGGTGTGGGGGTGAAGATCGAGCGGCCTGCGCTGCCGCTTCCGATCGGAAAAGGCGAGGTACTTGCAGACGGAACCGATGTGCTGTTGATCGGCATCGGCCGCCCTGTCACCGATTGCATGGCGGCTCGGGAAGCATTGAAACGGCATGGAATTGCGGCTGCCGTCATCGACGCCCGTTTTGTCAAACCCATCGATGGAGAGCTGATCTGCGAGTGGGCTGCACGCATTCCGAGAATCGTCACGGTGGAAGAAAACGTTCTGCAGGGAGGTTTCGGGAGTGCCGTTCTGGAAACCCTGTGTGACCGGATGGTTCCCTTCCAGGCAGTCCGCCGTCTCGGAATTCCCGATCGGTTCATCGAACACGGTCCGCAAGCCCTGCTGCGAGAGCAGACAGGCATCGACACCACGGCCATCGTTCGCGCCGCAACCGAACTGGTCCACCAGACCCGCCGTGACGGATAAGTATCGGATCGACATCGCCCTGGTCGAAAGAGGCTTGGCCGAAAGTCGTCAGAGAGCCCAGGCCATGATCATGGCCGGACGTATCTTCGTTCAAGATCGGCCTGTGACCAAGCCGGGACAGATGATCCGGGTTTCGGATACGATCGAAGTCCGGGGGCTTGATATGCCCTATGTGAGCCGGGGTGGGTTGAAATTGGAGGAAGCCTTGCGCCGGTTTGCCATCGATGTTACGGACAAGGTGTGCCTCGACATCGGGGCATCGACGGGTGGATTCACCGACTGCCTGCTGCAGCATGGTGCGGCCCGGGTCTATGCCGTGGATGTGGGCTACGGTCAGCTGGCATGGAAGCTTCGAAACGATTTCCGGGTCATCGTAATCGAGCGGACGAACGTCCGGGAAATGCCTCGGGAGAGAATTCCGGAGCCGATGGATGTGGCCACCGTCGATGTATCCTTCATTTCTCTGAAGATCGTCGTTCCTCGGATCCTCGACTGGCTCGCTCCGGATGGTTGCATCGTCGTGCTGATCAAGCCCCAGTTTGAAGTCGGAAAAGGGCTTGTCGGAAAAGGCGGGGTTGTTCGAGACGAGGCCCTGCATCGAAGGGTGATCGATGAGTTGAGCGTTTTTTTTCGGAGCATCGGGCTTCGAACAACCGAAGCCCTCCCCTCCCCTATTCTTGGGCCCAAAGGCAACCGGGAATTTCTGATGGTGCTGCGGCATGAAGAAGAGTGATCATCCGCCGATCATCGAATGCCGCCACGTGACCCATCGGTTTCCCGACGGTTCGATCGGTATCGAGGACATCAACCTGCAGATTTACGAAGGCGAGGTCGTTCTCTTCATTGGACCGAACGGTTCCGGGAAGACCACTCTCTTTCGACATTTGATCGGGCTGCTGGTCCCGCAACAGGGGGAAATCGTCGTAGATGGCGTATCGGTTCGGGACAATGTTCGACATGCACGAGAGCGGATCGGTATGGTGTTTCAGGATGCCGACTGCCAGATCGTCGGGGAAACGGTGGCGGGCGATGTGGCCTTCGGTCCGGAAAATCTGCGGTTGGATCGAAGCGATATCGAAACCCGCGTGAGCGAGTCTTTGAGGGTTGTCGGCCTCGAAGCGATTGCAGACAGAAGACCGCACACCCTTTCCGGAGGTGAAAAGCGACGGCTGGCTATTGCCGGCATTCTGGCCATGAAGCCTCGGGTGCTCGTGCTCGACGAGCCGTTTGCCAACCTCGACTATCCCGGCATGCAATCCATCGCCGCTATCCTTAGCCGACTCAAGGCCGCCAAACAAACCATTCTCATCTCCTCCCATCAGGTGGATGTGCTGTTGCCGCTCCTAACGCGTGTGGTTCTGCTGAACGCCGGAAAGATCTGTGCGGATGGCCATCCGACCGACGTCTTCCCGGAAGCCGAGGAAAGGGGTGTCCTTCCTCCTGGAAGGCTTCTGTGAGATTTCGTGTGGGTAGAAGCTGGAGCGTTGGACGCAACAAGTCGCTGTCCCCCCGATTGAGGGGTATTTCCGGGCCTGAGAATGGGGGCGAGTACGCCTTTTGATGCTGCAGCGGAAACTTGTTTGAAGCCGCCGGAGATCGTTGGGCCGGGCATGCAAAACACTTTGGCTTGTCTTTGAAAAGCTTGCCATTTCAATGAGATGCTCTCTTCTTGGGTGTCTGGCTACATGCCCGGCCCTTACGAGATCGGGCGGCTGAGTTTTTCCGATGCAGCGAAAAGGCGTGCCCGCCCCCCCATGCGGCTTAATGGAGACTCACTGACTTTTTGCGAGGCCGTCAAGTATAAAAGGGAACTTGATGTCCGTGGTGCGGAAGGATCCGTTTTTCTGACATCCGATTCAAACCCCAACTCAACAATTGAGATCCAATCTCTGAAGGAAACAAGAGGTAGTGGATTTGGAAGAAAAAACACCCATCAGGCCACCTACATCGCCATGCCACCCCCTGAGGGATCTGTCACTTCCGTTTTTTCTTCAAAAGCTCTTCAAAACATGCTTCGATCGCATCGACAGATCGCTCGATATTGAAAAGTTCGAGAGCCCTTCTTTGACCCGCTTGCGCGATCGTCTGCCAGCGCTGTGTATCTTTTGCCAGTCCGATCAGTTTATTTGCAAGAGATTCGTCGTTTTCGGACTCGAAAATGATACCGCTCACCCCATGTTCGACGATTTCTTTGGCTCCACCGGTTCCGGATGTCACGACGGCAAGCCCGGCGGCCATTGCTTCGACCTGGCTGATGCCGAAGGGTTCCTGAAAAGTAGATGGAAACACCAGAACGTTTTTGCGTGCAAAAAGATTTTTGAGATTTTCACGAGAAAGAAAACCCAAGAATTGTATTTTATGATCCATTCCATGGGCGACAACAAATTGTTTCAGTTGTTCCACAAACTTCTGATCTGTTGATGTCCCAGCAATCGAGCACGTAAAATCGATACCTAAATCGTGTAGTCTTTTCAAAGCATTGATAAGGACGTGTGGACCCTTATAGGGAAGAACGATGCTGGCGTAAGCGATTCTTAGTATGTCATAGGCTGGCGGAATACGCATATGAAATTCATCCACGAGGGCTCCGGGATACACGACGCTGATGTTTTTTATTGGATATCCGGCTCGCTTGATGACGTTCCGTAGCCAATTGCTGGCTGTTGCCACATGGTACAACTGATTTCTAGGCGTTTCGTTAATGGAATATCCGGGAGATTGGTTGCCCAGATGATGCACTATCGGTATGTTTTTCGCTAAAATAGGATCGATGATCAATTTAGACAGAAAATCGATGTTGCCCAACAGGCAGACATCGGGCTGAAATTTGTCCAGTACCTGGTTTAGTCGTATGTTGTTCTGCTGGATGATGCGGACAATCTCTTCTTTATTTTCGATCTGCTTACAAACTCCTCCCTCCCAGCCGCCGAACAAAAGGAGGCTCCTGTCTACATCCGGTGCATCGCCTTCTGTTCCACCCAAATAGGGTGTATTAGATGTCAAGACATAGATGGAATGCCCTCGCCTGCGTAGGATATTGGTAAAATCGTACAGCAATCGGCCATAACCCCCAAGTTCCTGAGGCGGATACAGGTTGTTGATGACCAATATCCGATGGTTGTTGCCTTGGGTTGTCGGCGTAGGTTGAGAAATAGCAATACGTTCGGTATCCGAAAGGACGCCTTCCAAAACAGCGTCGAACTCAGCACCCAGTTCTCGTGCCTTTCGGTAAGTGTCTATGGCATCCGCCGTTCGGCCGATTTGATGCTGACAGGTTGCCAGCAGGGCCAACAGATCCCCACGATTCGGTTCCAGCAGAACGCGTTCTTGCAAC
>CAZJXF010000146.1:0-7920 GCA_964549995.1 uncultured Desulfatirhabdium sp.
CTTCTCCACCTTCCATGATGGCGACACAGGAATTGGTCGTTCCCAAATCGATGCCGATGATTTTTCCCATGGATATTTCCTCCTGATGGTTGATAAGTGACAATATGGTAAAACGCTTTTCGAAACGTTTGAAGCATTACGATTTCGTGCCGCTGGAAACCGCCACCATGGCGGGCCGCAGCAGCCGGTCATGCAACAGATAGCCTTTCTGAAATTCCTTCACGACCGTATTTTCCGGGACCTGATCGGATGGTTCCTGCATGACGGCCTGATGAAACGCAGGGTCGAAGGCTTTTCCCACGGATTCGACGGGCTTTACCGAAAACTTCTCGAAAATCCGCATCATTTCCTTCAACGTCATCTCGACACCCTTGAGCAGTTCATGGTCTTTACCGACGGATTTCTCTCCTGCATCGATCGCCCGTTCCAGGTTGTCGACAACGACCAGAAGCTCGCTTAAGATAGTTTCGTTGGCGTATTTCCGAAATTCTTCCATTTCTCGGGCGCTTCGCTTCTTGTAGTTGTCGAATTCGGCAGATACGCGCAGCAACCGATCGAACATACTCTTGGCTTCTTCTTCCGCCTTCTGGCAGCGTTCCTCGAGGTCGAGCCCGTCGGGTGTTTCCACTACCTGTGTCTCTGTGCAAACTGCTGCTCCGTTGGCTGCCTGCTGCAGAACCGCTTCGGGTTTGTTGTTTTCAGTGTTGGTTTCCGGGGTGGTCGTCATCCGGTACGTTCTCCTTATAATCCATCGGCTTTGTGGCTTACGAACGCTGACGAGCCCTTGGATTCGCCTGGATCGAGGGATCGGCGTTTCCGCGGCCGCAAGCTGTCCAAAAATAATGCGCAAGGGATCAATGTCAAGGAAAATCCAGGAAACCTGTGGAGAAGAAGGATGAAGGGAAATCAGGGGGTTAATTGATGAAGGGGGAGAGAACCTTGTTTTGACGTTTCAGGTGATCCAGCAGAAGCGCATCCTTTCGGATCTTCATCAGAGATCGTACGGTCATGTACACACCGAGGATTCCAAGGCCCGTGCAGACGATGAGCAAGGGAAGCAGAAGAAAGAGATTGTTCTGAAAGCTGTAGAAACGACTGGTGGCGACGAGAAAGCTAATGATGCTCATCGGCAGCGCCATGATGGCGATGCCGGTTCGCAGCATGGCCAGATGGGTGCGTTTTTCTGCGAGAATGAGCTGGGCTTCGTTGAAGATAATCGGGTCAGTTTCCGTCATGTGCAGGGTACGATGGTGAATGGCTGATGGCTTTTAAAAGTCCAAAAATTTTATCCGACCTCCATGCGGCTCGCTGCAGACAAATTGACTTTTTGCGAGTCCATCATCTTTTGGTCGATCTCTATTGACTTGTCAAGCCATTTCCCCTAAATCGATGCACATCATCGACGTGTGTTCCATCGCATTTTGTACCCCCTTCATTTCGAACGTCATCCATTTTTGCTCAAGAAAGGTGTTTTCGCATGTTCGCCATCGGATATCTCCTGGAAGCCAGTGCGAAAGTACTGGATGTTGTATTGAACATCTACCTGTGGATCGTCGTAGCCAGGGCGGTTCTATCCTGGGTGAATCCGGACCCCTTCAACCCGATCATTCGTTTCATTCGTTCCGTTACGGAACCGGTTTTGGGTCGCATCCGCTCCATGCTGCCCGTTCATTTCGGCGGCATCGATTTTTCACCCATCGTCGTGTTTCTGGCCATCATCTTTCTGCAGAATTTCGTGGTCAACACCCTGCATCGACTCGCCATAACGTTTCTGCATTAGGAGGCTTTTGTGCGCGATTATCTCAATATCACACCGCTCGATATCCAGCAGCATCAATTCAGCGTCCGATTTCGGGGATTCGACATCCGGGAGGTGGATGCCTTTCTGGATCGGATCGCCCAAACGCTGGACGCTCTCTATAAGGATATCGAGCGGCTGCGGACGGAAAACCGGGAGCTCAAAGCGCAGAACGAACAGCTGACGGAGCAGGTTGCCGGGTATCGCGGCAAATATGAAACGGCGAAGATGGAACTCGACCAGATGAACCTCAATGCCAAGCGGATTGCAGAAAGTATGCTGGCCGAAGCCGAACAGAAGGCCGAGGCCATCGTCAACCGGGCCTACAACCGGATGGCCCAGGTACATGAAGACATTATCCGCTTGAAGACCCAGCGTATGCAGATCGAAGCCCAGATTCGTGCCGTGATCGAGTCTCACCTGAAATTGCTGGACATGGAAGCCATGCAGAACAAACGGGTGGAGGAAGAATACGAGAAGTTGAGACGAATCGCCAGCTTTGAAGCGGATCCGCTCGTTGTGCCGAAGCCTTCGGATAGTGTGGATCCGGCTGGAGATGTTGCCTCAGCGGGTATCCAATCGATGGGATAAAGGGGAATAGGGGGAACCATGGCCAAAATCGATGCGTTTTTCAAGCTTCTGCATGAGCAGGGGGGATCGGACCTGCACATGGTATCGGGACAGCCGCCTGCCATGCGGATTCACGGGGATATGGAGCGGATCAAGTACAAGGTTCTCGATAACGACAGCCTCAAGGCCATGCTCTATGAAATCGCCCCGGAGGACAAGATCAAGGTCTTCGAGGAGACGGGGGACGTCGATTTCGGTTATGAAATTCCGGGAGTCGCTCGATACAGGGCCAATTTCTTCATGCAGAAATACGGAATCGCAGCCGTGTTTCGGGAGATTCCCAGCAAAATCCTCACGGCCGAGCAGTTGGGTCTGCCACCGGTCATCCCCAAACTGGCACTGCTTCCTCGAGGGCTTGTCTTGGTGACGGGGCCGACCGGAAGTGGCAAGTCGACCACCCTTGCAGCCATCATCGATCATGCGAACCGCTGTCGCAAGGATCATATCATTACGGTCGAAGACCCGATCGAATTCGTGCATCAAAGTCAGGGCTGTATCGTCAATCACCGGGAGGTCGGATTGCATACCAAATCCTTCAGCGCCGCCCTTCGGGGGGCCCTGCGGGAAGACCCCGACATTATTCTGGTGGGTGAAATGCGGGATTTGGAGACGATTTCGCTGGCCATCGAAGCGGCGTCCACAGGGCACCTCGTGTTCGGCACCCTGCACACCTCCAGTGCGGCCAAGACCGTGGATCGGGTGATCGAGGTGTTTCCGGCGAACCAGCAGGAGCAAATCCGTTCCACCCTGGCGGACGGCATTCGGGCCGTCATAGCGCAGGTTCTCTTCAAACGCATCGATAAAAAGGGCCGATGTGCCGCCCTTGAAATCATGATTGCAACTCCTGCCATCCGAAACCTCATTCGTGAAGGAAAAACCTTTCAGATTCCCTCTTCCATCCAGGTCGGCAAACGCTACGGGATGCAGCTTCTCGACGATGCCATCATGGATCTGTTGAACAAGGGGATGATTTCCGTGGAAGAGGCCTACGCCAAAGCGAACGACAAGAACAAATTCAGACCGCTTCTGAAGACGCCGCCGACGGATTTTACCGAGGCTTGATCCAAGAGCCCCGCTGCTCCAACTGGAGGGATCTACCATGAGAAAGCCGGAATGTGACTTCATTCTCGAACGAATGCTAACGAGCCATCCCAATGTGTCCGACCTCAACATTACTGCCGGAAAGCCTTTCCAGGTGGAAAGCTCGGGTCAGCTCGTGCCTGTGAAAATGACCCCCGACTTCGAATGCCTGACGCCGTTTCAGACGGAAATTTTCGCGCTCAATTTGATCAACCGGGATCGGCGCCTCACCGAAACCCTGCTGCGGGAGGGCTCCTGCGACTTGTCTTACGAGCTTCCCGGAAAGGCCCGCTTTCGGGTGAACGTTTTTTCGCAACAGCGCAAATACAGCATTGTGCTTCGAAAACTCGAAACCCGGATTCCGACCTGCGCCCAGATGAATCTGCCGTCGCCCTTCCTTACGATGGCCAAGGAAAAGAACGGGATCATTCTCGTGACGGGTGCCACCGGAAGCGGCAAGTCGACGTCTCTTGCCGCCGTGTTGAACGAAATCAACGAGACCCAATCGGTTCACATCGTAACCCTGGAAGACCCGGTGGAGTATCAGCATCCGCACAAGAAGGCCACGTTCAACCAGCGGGAAATGGGAGCGGACTTCGATACATTTGCCAGCGGCATTCGGGCCGCCCTGCGACAGGCGCCCAAGGTGATTTTGGTCGGTGAAATGCGGGACCGGGAGACTGTTGAAATTGGATTGAGCGCAGCCGAGACAGGACATCTGGTCTTGAGCACCCTGCACACGGTGGATGCCGGACAGACGATCAACCGCATCTTAGGCATGTTTTCGACGGAAGAGGAAAATCAGATTCGCATCCGCCTGGCCGATACGGTTCGCTGGATTGTTTGCCAGCGATTGCTGCCCAAGGTCGGAGGCGGTAGGGTGGCGGCTTTCGAAATCATGGGTACGAATCTGCGGGTCAAGGATACGATTCTGCATGGAGAGTCCGAGGGGAAGACCTTCTATGAGATCATTCAGGCGGGTAAAGCCTTCGGATGGACGACCTTTGACGATAACATCGTCGGGCTCTATGAGAAGGGGCTGATTACCGAGGAAACGGCAATGGCCTATGCTTCCCGAAAAAGCATTGTCGGCAGAGGCATTGATCAGATTAAGGCCCGTCGCGGGGAGGCTACGACCGATATCGAACATCTCGAGGTGGATCATACCTACGGTCAGAAACGGGGAAGATGATTCCTGGAGGATGCTGCAACGGGAGGTTCCGAGGATCAAAGCGCCGACTTCAAGTCAACGGAAAGGATAACGGACATGGAGATTGTGTGCTCCCAATGCCAGGCGAAATTTCGGATTCCGGATGAAAAGCTTCCGGAAAATCAAACCGTCGTTCTCAAATGCCCGAAATGTGCCAACCGGATTCCGATCGAACGGCAAAGACGGCCTTCCGCTGCGGAACCGGAGCCGGAGCCCAAACAGGTTCAGCAACGGGTCCAACCATCGGAACCGGTCGAATCGGAAGTGTATGATTCGGCAGACAGGCCTTTCGATTTTGTCGCTTCTGGAGCAAAGACTGCCATGATCTGTGTTGCGGACATGGAGGTGCGTTCGATGATCAGCGCCGAACTCATGGCGCTGGGGTATTATCCGGTGATGCCTCAACAGTGTGAAGAGGCCCTGAAGCGGATGCGCTTCCATGTCTTCAACCTGGTGATTGTCGACGAGCGATTCGATACCGACCCTGGCGGGATGCATCCCGTTCTCGATCACATCCACCGATTGGCGATGGATATCCGCCGTACCATGTTCGTCGTGCTTCTCTCCGATCAGATCCGTACCATGGATGACATGGCGGCCTTTCATCAGAGCGTCAATCTCGTTATCAACGATCGCAACGTCGGAGAATTCACCAAAATTCTCAAACGGGCGACCGCCGATCACGAAGCATTTTACAGCGTATTTTTCGAGTGCTTGACCAAGTTGGGAAAGTACTGCTGAAGGATCGCGAAAAACAAGATGCGTAGTGCGTAGTGCGTGGTGCAACAATGATGGACTCGTAAAAAGTCGCTCTACCCCCGATTTTGGGGGATTTCCCTGCTTGAGCATGGGGGGAGCTCTCATGGAATTCCTCGGTGATACGTATCTTCGTAGGGAAGGTTCTTGATGCAATCCTATACATGTACCGATTATCGATTGGAAATGATCCTGCTCGGATTGACCCGAAGGCTGAACGATGATGGACTTGACCCGGAAGAGCGGGAGAAGCTGCAGCAGGAGATTCAGGATATCGAAAGAAAGATGGGGCTCAGGGATGAGTGTTGATTGGGGGGATGACTTCTTGCGAATCCATCAATCTGGGCGGCTGAAAAAATTCGCATTGACTGTTTCCGCAGGCTGTGTTAGGTGAAGGGCGATTTTGAACTTTCTTAGGGATTGGGTGTTGTCGTCGTGAAGCGTGAAACCAGGCGGATGATTCGGGAATTGGCCTCCTATGCCAGCCTGGGGCTTACGGTGGCGTTGTCCATCTTCATCGGGCTCGGCATCGGGGTGTATCTCGACGGCAAATTCGATTCGTCCCCATGGCTCACCTTGATCTTTCTGGGGTTGGGCATTGCGGCAGGATACCGGAATATCGGATTGGCCATTCGGAAAACACGCAATTATTAGCCTGAACAAAAACCAGCAGGATATGCCATTGCATCCGGAAAAAACGGAAATTCAAAAACGCATTCTCGGTTTTGTCAACGTGGCGAATTGGGTGCTGTTCACCATCCTCATTGTAGGCGGCGTCTTCCTGGCTGGGCAACAGATGTTTCTGGGGATTCTTTTTGGCGGCCTCATCGTCACCGTCAATTTTCACCTGTTGGCCCGAACCCTCAAACATTCCCTCACCCCCCCCTATCTCAAGTCCCACAACAGCATTCTGGCCAAATACTATGTGCGTTTCACCATCAGCGGCATCATCATTTTCCTTCTCATCTCCGAACATGTCGTTCATCCACTTGGACTGTTCATAGGGTTGTCGGTTGTCGTAGCCAGCATCATGCTTGCAACCGTCCGTGAGATCACCAAACTTTTTTGCTTCAAGGAGGCCGTGTAAGGATGGAACATCCCTATCTGTTTTTCGTAAAGCTTTTCGAGGCGATCGGTTTGGGTGGGTTTGCCCATCACTACCCGCATGTCATCTACTCCTGGGTGGTCATGCTGCTGCTGATCGTGTTCGGCTCGATCGCTGCAAAAGGCGTCAGTCTGATTCCTGGAAAAGGGCAGAATTTCTTCGAAATCGTCATTTCCGGGATCGAGGATTTCATGGTCGACATTACGGGCGAAGAAGGAAGATGGTTGTTCCCGCTGATCGCCACCATCTTCATCTATATTTTCACCTGTAACCTGATCGGTCTGATTCCGGGGTTTTTTCCGCCGACCGCCAGCCTGAACACGACCCTTTCCTGCGCGTTGACCGTCGTCGTTTTCACCCACATTATCGGGGTGAAATACCATGGCGCCAAATACATCAAGCATTTCCTCGGGCCGGTGTGGTGGATGATTCCGATCATTTTCCCCATCGAAGTGATCGGTCATTTGGCCAGAATTCTCTCCCTGTCCTTCCGTCTTTTTGGAAACATGATGGGGCACGAGCTCGTTCTGGGAATTCTGTTCTTCCTGGCCGGTGCCTTTTTCGCACCGCTTCCGATCATGGCGCTCGGTATCTTCGTCGCTCTGGTTCAAGCCTTCGTCTTTTTCCTGCTCTCCATCATGTATTTCACCGGCGCTATGGAGCACGCCCATTGATTGGGGAAGAGGTCGGAAGGCGGAAGGCGGAAGGAAAGAGGATATAAAGGAGGCGTATTGAAACTCGGAGATCTGTTCGCCTTCTAAAAGAGGCAAAGGATGGTTATCCCGCGAAAGCGGTCATTGATTGGCGTTTACCCGTTCGGTTTTCCTTGTTGGGGGACAATGGAAGAAGCCGAATCTTATTATCACTCATCTAAAGGAGGAGAGGTATATGGAAGCTCAAGCACTACAATTCTTCATCGCCTGTGTAACGGCAGCCGGTTTCGGTATCGCAGTGGCGGCTTTTGGGTGCGGTATCGCCCAGGGTCTCGGTCTTCGCGCCGCTGTGGAAGGGATTGCCCGCAATCCCGAATCTTCCGGTAAGGTCACCGTTACCCTGCTGATCGGTCTGGCCATGATCGAGTCGCTTTGTATTTATGCGCTCGTCATCGCTCTGATCCTGATCTATGCTCATCCGCAGGCGGCAGCCATCGCAAAACTGTTCGGCAAATAATTTCGCTGTCCTGTAGGTCTTAAACCAGCAAAGCCGCTTCCGGGTTTACCGGAAGCGGCTTTGTGCTTTTTGCGAAGCCATCACTTGTGATGGACTCGCAAAAAGTCCTAAATTCCCATCCGAGTCGCATGGGGGGAGACACGCCTTTTTCGTTGCATCGGATAAACTCAG
>CAZJXF010000147.1:0-7833 GCA_964549995.1 uncultured Desulfatirhabdium sp.
CAGCATGATCCAGAAAAGACCGATGCAGCAAATCCGGCACCAGTAATGGATGCAAAATCGGTGATCCACACATTGCACGAACATTCTGCTATGGCGTTGCACGATAATCCCCCATGCAACCGGGATTTCATCCCCTATGAATGAACGAACCTCAATGCGTTACAGAATATAAGAACGTTAGGCTGTTGCCGAAGTAATCTGGAGATGACAAAGCACCTGCGATTTTCCAGCAGGGCACAAGCCCCATTCGTTCATTTGGGGAGAGGATTCCACAAATGTTTTGCTCAGAATAACCCGAGCGATAGCCCACTTTGAACAAGCCTGTAATTTCGTACCGATGGAACTCTCAGTTTGAATACTAACAACTACTGCTCTGAATTTTGAGATATCGATCCCAAGAAGAAACCAGAGAGACCCACGGGTTGTATGGCTACCCAATACCCTACAAGGCCATTATCCCTGCAGAAGTTGATCATTCTCGATATAACCTGGCAGGCACCCAACGTCCTGGCAGAAACGTTCCCAGCAATGGTATCTTGCCACGTAACGTTTTGCCCGTTCGGCAATCTCCAGAGCATGCAATGGTCGAGCACAAATTTCCTGCAACATCCAAATATAACCCTCCACCTTATCAAATGGCCTCACCAGATAACCGGTTTCCCTATGAACGATCAATTCGGCAATCCCCCCAACGTCGGAGGCAACAATCGGAAGTCCAGCAGCAACGGCATCCAGAAGGATGGTCGGCAGACCGTCCCATTGGGATGTGTAAAGAAAGACATTGAAGCGAGTCACCGGAAGAGATTCAAACCCGTCAAAGGGTCCATAATACCACGCATTGGCATATTGCCGAAGTCTTTGGGTATACCGATCCCGATTCAATACGGCTGCCCCGTAAACATGAAAAAAGAAAGGAAGATCGGCTGCGGCCTCGATAATTCTCAAAAGAATATCGGGCCGTTTTTGATCGTCGATCCGACCCGCCCACAGGACATCGAGTTTGGACGTTTTCTCGATAACCGAGCGCAGCGTCATGTCGACCCTCTTTTCTCCCTGCACACCCCCCGCCAGGGAGGTAGGTGTCTTCCCTTCCCTGTCGGACGAACCGGCATACGGTTTGGTGGATCGATCGACATCTGTAAGGGCTGCAGGTTGATAGACAACGATCATCTTCTCTGGATCAACGGCATACCAGGCCATCAGATGATCTCGGAAAGTTCGGTTATCCACCAGGACGGCCGTCAGATGATCGATGATGCGTGGAAGAAATTCCACGGCATATCCGATCCGTTTTCCCTCTGGGGTGAAATCCGTGCAGAATGCACTCATGTAAAGTCGCATCCGGTTGCGCAGCACCGAGCCATAGCGCTCGAACACCTGGAACCCCAGCCGGGAGTTGATGTTGTGAACGGCTTTCGGAGAAGTCTGCATCAACCATCGCACGAGCAGATGTTCCCGTTCCACATCGTTGAGATGGGCTGTGCATTTGCCGAATTCGATGAAAGAAACGTCTGGGGAAAGTTTGGATGCCCAGGGGGATTCGGCCGGATGGGTCGCTACAACGACGACCCGCCTTTCCGGAGCTACACGCCGCACAGCACGCACATAATTGAGCGCCACCCGCTCGGCGCCTCCCTTGTCCAACCAGGGTACCAGAAAAACATGATCCGGGGGAAGTCCGGTTGCATCCATTAACCGAGAGAAAACGGGTGCTGCTGCAGTTGGATACACCTGATAGAACGAAATCGAATCGATGGTTTCCCGGTCGGGAAAGATCGATGGATCGATGTCGTGCATGGCCCGCCATTGCCGGATAAGCCATTCGGGCAGTGGCCCTGTACACGACTCGCTCGAACCCGATGGCTCCAAATCACTTGCACTGGAGCCCACTAAATCATCGTCGAACGCTTTTCGTCCTCCGATGTGGTATCGAACCGCTTCAACCGTCTTTCCCCACAGCCGATGCAACACAGGCCATTGCATTAATCGGCTCCGAGCCGCATCCATGCATCGGCGCAACCCCCCGAAAACGTAATTTCGAATCATGGACATGGCTTAGCCTGCGCCATCGCTTGCCAAATGTTCGCCTCAAAGAGCCTCGATGCCTGCAGCAGCGCTGAACGGCCGTCGATCGATCGGTTTTCCACGGAAACCCCTTCCGGGTCATACACGAACAGAACGGTTTGCGGAACGATTCCATGCCCGATACCGTATGCCAGTGTTTCACAGGTCCAATACCAATCGATCGTTTCGGCTTCCATCGGCTCCAGCACCGAAGGATACCCTACCCGTTCGAATACAGATTTCGAGACACAGCAAAACCCCGTCCGGTACACATGCGTGACCAGAAGCGAATCCGTCTGGAATTCCGCCGCATGGGAACCCATCAACCGCTGCACCCAATTCTTCACTCCAAGAACCACCAAGTATTCCGGCCGGGCGATGCGTTCCTCCGGACACTCCCGCAACATGCTGACCGCATCCACCACCCAGTTGTCACATACCCGATGGTTCGGCGTCATGACACTCACCCAGCGACCCAGGCTTTGGGCAATCCCCTCGTTTCGGGCCATCCCCGGATCACCCCAATCCACAGCCGCCAGTCGAACCCGGTCCTGATGCCGATACCGATCGACGTAGTGCAAGGTCGCATCGTCGGGCCGATCCAGAACCAATACCAGCTCTGCACCTATGCCGACGTCTGTCGCCCGTTCAATGGCCTTCAGGGCGCTCACGACGGCCGGATGAGCCCATCGACCTTCCGTATGCAACACCATCACGATGGATGCATCGACGGAACTCACGGCTCTGCTCTCCGATCCGCCATTCGGCGCTTCAGCCATGTCCAGGTCCGATCGAGTCCTTCCTCGAGGCTGACCCGGGGAAACCATCCCAACTCCCGTCTCGCCCGTCCTATATCGAGACAATTGATCGGCACATCGAGTGCCCGCTGCGGCTCATAGTGAACCACCGGGTTCTTTCCGGTCACCCGCCGGATCCATTCGAGCATGTCGTTCAGGCTCAGTGCCGTTCCACTTCCGATGTTGTACACCAGCGAAGGGCAATCCCCCTCCACCACCCGACACATCGCCTCCACCAAATCACCAATATAGAAATAATCCCGCGCCACTGTCCCATCCCCCCAAATGGAAATGGGTTGATCGTGCAGGACTTTCCCAAGAAAAACGGCGATGGCCCCCTGAACCCCGGTGATCCGCTGCCGCTCGCCGTAAGGGTTCGCAAAGCGCAGCACCGTACAGTTTAATCCGTGAATCCGCTGATAGAGGTAGAGATACTTTTCGATCATGAGCTTCGTAATGCCATAGGAGCAGATCGGATCCGTCGGATGGGTTTCCGTTATCGGCAACTCTTTCGGAATGCCATACACCGTCCCTCCCGAAGAAGCGAATACGATCTTCCGAACCCCGTGCTTCAGGGCCTCGTTCAGCAGGTTTAGGGTTCCGATGACGTTGCTTTCCACGTCGTAGATGGGATTTTCGTTGGATGGTCCAGGCAGGGTGGTACAGATCAGGTGAATCAGCACATCCACCCCCTCGAGCGCCCGGGCCGTATCCTGAACATTGCCGAAATCCCCTTCGAAGAATTCAATGGCGTTCAGGCTGTGCTGAAGATTGCTGCGGTTCACATTCGGAAGATCGAAGACCCGCACCCGATGGCCGCGGTCAACCAGGGCATCGACGATATGGGATCCAATGAATCCGGCTCCGCCAAGAACTAAAATGTTCATGATGCCACCGCCTTTCCGGCGGATGTAGCCCCTTCTCCCAAAATAGCCTGGTAGATCGCTTCCACCTCCCGCGCATGATCCATCACACCCTTTGAATAATCGGCGTTCCTGCAAAGATCCATCCAAATCTCGGGTCGTTCCGTGAGCTGTTTCATTTTCCCAAGCAATGACGCCATATTATCCTTTTGAAACATGTAGCCGTTCCAGCCGTCGATCACGAATTCACTCATGCCCTTCATGTCTGTGACGATGACCGGCGTTTTGGAGGCAAGCGCATAGAGCAGCACGAGGGGACTGTTTTCGTACCAGCGGGAAGGAATGACGAGGACATCGATTTCGGAGAGGACCTCGCCCAGTCGGTCGCTGGGAAACGTGTCCCGAAACGCGATGCGGGCATTTCCGGATGCGAGCGTCTCGATCTGCCGCATGTATCCGGGGCTCTGATCCCTGGGGCCAAAGAGCAGCAGCCGGGCATTGTCGGCCTGCAAGCGGACGAATGCTTCCACCAGCAGATCCACTCCCTTGTGGGGGGTGATCTGCCCGATGTAACCGAAGGTCAGTGGAGCCGGCATCCGGCCGGGGTCCTTTCGAAACGGTTTCACCACGTTCAGATCGATCCCGAAATGGATTTTGTGAAGCTTTTCCGGGTAGAACCCGTTTCGGACATACGCCTCGTGCAGGAAGGCTGTCGGCGTGATCATTTTGCGATACACGGCATAGAGCGATCGCAAATACCCGATCCGTTCGCGGACGGCACCGATCCGATCGGCGATGATCGATCTTCGAAAGCCAGGCAGGGCGGCTGCAAATGGCAGCAGTCTTGCCGTCCATTTCAGCGAGCCGTTGCTCCGGATGGCTGTTGCCAATAGTTTTCGGTGAACGAACTCGTATTCGTGCTCCCGGATGTAGCAGGCCAGGCAATTGGTCGATCCGTATTCCGGCCCGGTACACAAGGCCTCATCGTAGCGCATCAGCTTGCTGTTTGGACAGATCCCGTAAAAATCCGTAAGTGTTGCCACAGCCGCAAGCCCCATGTCCCGAACCACTTCGAGCAGCACACCCGTATGCCCCATCAAGTGATTGACATGGACCACATCCGGAGATCGCTTCCGAAAAATCTCCGCAATCAGCGGATAGAAATCCGCCCTTCGATGCAATTGCCGATAATGGGTCAGCGGCTGGATGTTCTGATCGATGCAATCGACCTCGAATCCGTCATGTTCGTACGTATAGACCGCACCGCCTCTTCCCTTCTCACCATACAGCACAGAGGTCAACACAGTGGGCCTATGCCCCATTTGCCTCAGACATTGGGCCAATTGCAGGGTGTAGGTTTCGGTTCCATAGAAATGTTCCGGAAAGAAGACATGAACGGGAAGCAGAATTCGAAGCGGGCGCATGGCAGGAATCAGGATTTCCTTTCGCTGAACAGGCGTGCGTAAAGTCGTTCATAGGCTTCGATCATGGCCTCCACCGAAAAACGCTCATGAACGCGCTCGAAATTGCGCTCTCCGATGGCAAGTCTTCGATCCCGATCCTCGAGAAGATCGACAAGGATCGAAGCCAAATCGTCCACATTGTCCGCCAGAAGGCTATCGTCCCCCAGAATTTCCGGCAATGCACCGATGCGGTAACCCACGACGGGGATTTTCATGCTCATCGCGAACGGCGACACCTGCCCGAAGCTCTCCTTCCAAACGGGCGCGACGAACACGGACAACCGCCTGTAGTATTCGGGGAGCAACGCATAGGGAACGTAGTGGGTGAACTCGAAATTGGCACTCGCCCCCTGCTCCGACACGCGGGTCCGATAGGCTTCGAAATAATATCCGCCGCCGACGATGAGCACTTGAGTCGTCGGCCTGCGCTTCACGACCTCGATGAAGACGTCGATGGCATTTTCCTTGAGCTTGTCCGGATCGAGCCGGTACACCATACCGATCACATTGTCGGGAATTGGCGCATCCCCCCGGTCAAAGAGTCGGAGATCGCTTCCCGGATAGATGACCGAAGACTTTTCCGCGACACACGCCGCAAAATTCTTGGCGTATTCACTCACATATACGTAGTGATCGATTCGATCGTGCACATAGGGAACAACAGGCGTATTGACGTTTTCGATCAGAATTCCGTTCCAGTTCTCGGCCGCCTGAAACACCTTGAGGTACCAGGCGGCATCCCCTTCCCCCCAATAGTGGACGTGAAGAAGATCCGCTTTCTTCTTCTTCAGAAAGGTCGTGACCGCATCCACGGTCATTTCCATCGGAAACTGATGAATCGGAACACCGGCATAGGCCAGCGGAGTTGGAATGAGAAAGGAGACCACTTCTTGATCGTAGCGATCCCCCAAATGTTCGACCAGGTCCACGACGAGACGGCTCGATCCACCGGTCAAAAAATTCGCGAGGGCATGAATGACCTTCGGCCGGTTGGGTCGGATCGATTTCGGTTGTCGGACATGATAGGTCTTTTCATCGGTCACGGGAGACGATTCAACAGACGGATGAAGGGTTTGTCGAAGTTTGATTTTTGTATCCCGGTACCGGGTGAGCCATTTCCATCCTTTGGAAGCAAAAATTTCCTGAAGAAGCCGCTCCTTTTCCGCAGCCTGATGCCGGACGGTGGCGATCTGCGCGTCGGCCTCCACGAGCTGGATTTCCGCCCGGTGCATGCGGGTTTTCCATTCGGCGCAGTCGGCTTCCTGACGTTTCAGGGCGGCTTCCAAATCGACGATCCGCTGCCGCAGGGACTCACATTCCGCCTGCTCTCGAATCAGTTCCCGTCGGATATCCTCCCGCTCATGGCCGACTTCATCAAGACGGATATCCCTTGCACGTATTTCTTCTGTGAGACGTTGCAGTTCCCGATCCTTCTGCCCAACCTGATCTGCCAATAGTTGCAGTTCCCGATCCTTCTGCCCAACCTGATCTGCTAATAGTTGCAGTTCCCGATCCTTCTGCCCAACCTGATCTGCTAATAGTTTCAGTTCCCGATCCTTCTGCCCAACCTGATCTGCCAATAGTTGCAGTTCCCGATCTTTCTGCTGAATGCTTTCCGTCAACCTCTGAATCTGCCTTTCAGCTGAATCCAGCAGACGGCGGGTATGAATGTCCGGATTTCGTTCCAACCCCCTATACCAGATCGTTCCCATCCGCTTCTGGGCATTCGGCGGCAATTCGTTCCATCCTTCGAAGTCAAGGGCATGAAACACGGCATACTGCACCTCGAACCTTTTCAGGAACGATTCCGTCCGAATGGTGTTGGCAGGATGCAGCCGGTACTGCAGTAACGGCCGCTGGATGAAGCCAAAGGGATGACGCGAAACCGTCCGAAGCAGAAATTCGTAGTCGTGACAATACAGAAGCGTCGCGTCGAAGGGTTTTTCGGATTGGAACAGAGCGGATCGGATAAACAGATTGGATGTCGAAACGACGAAATTAACCTGCAAAAGAGAAAAGAAAAAATCATCGTCTCCTTGCACCGTTGCAAGAGCATCCCCGTACCATTTCAGCCAGTATCCGTATTCCGGATCTTCGGGATCGCTCAATACCGATCCTTTCGGATCGATCGGCTCCACCCGGCTCGCCAACACCTGCACTTCGGAATGGTCCTCCATGAAGGTCAGGCAAAGCGCAAGTCTTTCAGGATGGTAGACATCGTCCGAATTGAGGATGGCTATATACCTCCCCCTGGCCATCTCGATTCCCCGGTTGATGGCTGCAGCAGCCCCCCTGTTTTCTTGACGAAAGCAACGGATCCGCTCATCGGCGAACCGCTGGATTTCAAACCAGGTGTTGTCCCTGGAACCATCGTCGATGATAAGAAGCTCGAAATCGGCGAATGTCTGCTTCAACACACTGTCGATGGCAGCAGCGACATAGCTTTCGTGGTTGTACGCCGGAACAATCACACTTATGCACGGGTCATTCATGAACCAGTCAACTCCAGAATCGTTGTTTCAAGACGACTTCGCAAAAAGGTCGGTTGCTGTGTCATGCTGCATCCCTCGTCGTCGGGGGCATACGTCTACTACGCCTCACTCCTCGGGATTTGCGCTCCTTGCCTGCGGCCTTTTTTCGAAGCCG
>CAZJXF010000148.1:0-7829 GCA_964549995.1 uncultured Desulfatirhabdium sp.
CCTTACGAGCTCGGGCGGCTGAGTTTATCCGATGCAACGAAAAAGGCGTGTCTCCTCCCATGCGACTCGGATGAGACTTGTGGACTTTTTGCGAGTCCGTCACGTGTGTTCAAGTCCGGCCGTCCTCCCAACTTCTGAGAAAGGTCCATCGTGAAGCGCCTCCTTCTGTCCAATCTCTTGCTTTTCTTCTTTTTCGGATGTGTCCGCATTCCGGAACGGGTGACGCCCGTGGATCGGTTCGATATCCATCGGTATCTGGGCCAATGGTTCGAGATCGCGAGGCTCGATCATTCCTTCGAACGGGGTTTGAGCCATGTGAGCGCTCATTACAGCATGCGGGATGACGGCGGCGTGAAGGTCCTGAACCGGGGATATTCGGAAAGGGAAAAAACCTGGAAACAGGTGGAAGGAAAAGCCTATTTCGTTCAGGGGGACGACATCGGATATCTGAAGGTTTCCTTCTTCGGGCCGTTCTATGGTTCCTATGTCATCTTCGATCTGGACAGGGAGCACTATAGCTATGCGCTGGTGTGCGGGCCGGAGAAGTCCTACCTGTGGATTCTTTCCAGAACACCGCACATGGAGACCGATCAGAGGAATGCCCTCGTTGCCAAGGCTGCGGAGTTGGGCTTCGATACCCAGAAGCTGATATTCGTGGATCATCGTGACATGGAGAGCGATCACTCGTCCAAGTCAATGGAAATTCGCTGAAAACCTGCATCATTCGAGGAGTTCTTCCGGCGTCCAAAGGCGCTTCCGGGTGGCATGCACGAGATCGATTTCCAGATCGAGGGCGGAGATCATCCGGTAAAAGGAGGCCATCGCGACGGACGCCCAGCGACCCTGTTCAATTTTGGAAACGGTTTGTCGGGAGATGCCGGCGCGATCTCCCAACATGGCCTGCGTCCAACCTTTCTTCTTGCGTTCCCGCTGAATCCATTGACCGATGTCCTGGGGTGTCATTTCTTCTTTCCGATCATGCGCTTCGTTCCGGAATCGGCAAGCGATGTCCGGAAGATATTGATCATTCGTCTTCCGAATTCGGAAAAAGCCTCGTTTTCTCTGCAATACACGTCGATCCGACCGATCGTATCGGCAACCGCCGCTTCACAGCACTGGTATTGTTTTTCGGCTTCCGTTCCTGAAAGCAGACAGGAAGAGGTTCCAAAGGCGATCAACTGCTTTTTGCCAAACCAGATACGTCTGCCTCCAAGGGTCAAAGCCGGGGCATCATCGGGGATATAGGCCAGGGTGCAGACTACATCGTAGGCCGGTGCCAAACGGATGTCTCCCGCAAGGGGGGATGAATACACCACGCCGAAATTCTTGAGATGGGCATCTCCGTTTTTCAGCAGCATATTCATGACGATCATCCGGAAAAACGTCTTCAAGTCTTCTTCGGGCCTCGATGATATCCGTAAAATGGCTTTGGCGATTTTTTCGTACGAGCCATCGTATTTTTCATTTCGTGTGCGGCCGAACAAGGTGCAGAACTCTTCGAAACCCAGGGGAGATGTTCCTTCCTCCGAGCTTTCCGTGAAACGTTCGACCACAAAATAACGTCGATCCTCGGACAGGAAATACCTCGGAACGGCAATTCCGGCGCGCTCCACAGCCTGCATACAGAAAAACTCGTTTTCGGCAAGATGGGGGAATTCTGGGCCGAAGGTTTTGACGATAAAGTCCTTTTGCGGAAAAATCGCTTTTTCGCAGAGCGGTACAAGCACCTTGGGCTGAACACCGGATATGGCGGAACGAAGCAGATAGGCTTCGACAAGACGCTGAAAGAGATTTTCCTGATGTCCGGAAAGGATGTCTTCCAAGGAAAGGTTCAATTGGATACGGGTAGGCTCGGTTCGGGATGTGTGGTAGGTCAGATAACCCGTAACGGCCGGAGCCAGTGCCTCAAACAGGTTGAAGTCATGAATTTCCTGGGCCAAGCGTTTTCGGAGGAGGTTACGCAACATCTCGAACAGCCAGCCTTCCGGCAGATTCATGTCGAAAATCGGGTGTAGATGGAATTTGGAGATGTAATCTTTTGGAGAAGGCGGCATGACCAGTGAGATGGGATGGTCGCCTTCGTAGCGAAAGACATGCTCACGGGTTGCCGGAAGGTGGAGGAGTTTTCCGGCAAGATGGCCTTCGGCGAATACGTCGATGGTAGAAAAGGTTGGCATGGGCGTGTGTGCTTTGGATGGGGATGATGATATGAGATGACATCGTAGCCTTCGAAAGATGCATTGTCAAAGGAAATTACCATTCGACAAGAAAAGCGTAGGCAGGGAAAACAGAAGAGGGAAGGGAAAAGGGAAGGGGAAAAAGGGGTGGATGGAAACGTTTTGATTTTGGGTGGGCGACCGGACGGATCGCCCATCCAATGTGGTGCGTAAGCCAGTGTTTTGAGTTCCCACATGCGGCTTACCAGAGATTTGCCGACTTTTCGCGAGTCCACCACGAGTGACAGTCACCGCTCCGAGTACTTAGGATGGTGATTGGGGAAACAACGCCCGGATGCCCGATTCGGATGCCGGGCAGATGCCTCGTTCGGTGATCAGACCGGTAATGAGCCGGGCGGGGGTGACATCGAATGCCGGATTGAGGGCCGGGCTGGTTGCCGGAGGCAACAGAACCCGAGTCCGTCGATTTCCATCGAGCCCTTCGATGTATCGTACCTCATCGGGATGACGCATTTCGATGGGGATGCCGTTCACACCGTCGTCCAGATTCCAGTCGATCGTTGTAGACGGAATGGCCACATAGAACGGGATACCGTTGTCGGCTGCCGCAAGGGCCTTCAGGTAGGTTCCGATCTTGTTGGCCGCATCGCCGTTGCGGCTCACCCGGTCCGCACCTACGATGACCAAATCCACCATCCCTCGCTGCATCAAATGACCGCCTGCGTTGTCCACGATGACGGTGTGCGGCACGCCTTTCTGCGCCAGTTCCCAGGCCGTAAGGCGCGCCCCCTGGTTCAGCGGACGGGTTTCGTCCACCCAGACATGAACGGGAATTCCGGCCTCATGGGCCGCATAAATGGGTGCCGTCGCTGTTCCGTGTTCGATGCAGGCGAGCCATCCGGCATTGCAATGGGTGAGCACCTGAACGGGTCTTTCGGGATGACTTGCGTGGCGTGTTCGGATCGGCTCGAGGCCGAACCGACCGATCTCACGGCAGCGGACGACTTCCGCTTCCTCGATGAGCCGGGCTTCCTGAAGGGCTACCGCCCGCCATTCCCGCGGATCGCTCGTCCGTTTCAGCCGTTCCATCATGCGATCCACGGCCCAGGCCAGATTCACGGCCGTTGGACGTGCCTCCCGCAAGGCGTTCGCAAGCGACTCCAATGCCCGTTCGTTCTCTTTCGCCTCACAGGCTTCCTCTGCGGCAAGCACCATTCCGTAGGCACCGCAGACGCCGATGAGCGGAGCCCCCCGGACGACCATCGATTGAATGGCGTGAATCATGTCGGCGACCGTGCGAATATCGAGCGTGCAAAACCGATGGGGCAGTTCCCGCTGATCGATGACCTGAAGTCTTCCCTTGTCGTCCTGCCATATGGGACGTCTTGTCTGATTGGGGTTCATTGTTTGTTCCTTTTTTCATCCTGTTATCTGTTCAACAGGGTCATATCGTTTGATTTTCAGCTGTGGATCGTGTAATCAACCAAATTGCCGGATCGCCGACGAAGCCGGGTCATTCCTGAAGCGTCGCATCCGGCTTCCGCAGTATGTTCCCGTATTCTTACCGATAACCTGCACCGTATCAAGAAAGGAGTTCATGCCATGAGTGATTCGATCGTCATCGTTCTATCCTGTGGTACAGACAACCCCAACCGAGCCACCCGAGCGTTTTTCTTCGCAGCGACAGCCAAGAAAGAAGGCAAGAACGTCAGTGTCTTTCTGTTGGACGAAGCCGTGTATCTCGCCAAGGAAGGCATTTCTCAGCATGTCAAAGCGGCGACGGGAGACTCTCTCGATGACCATCTGAGCTACTGCCAGGAATACGATGTCCCGATCCTGGTTTGCACCCCGTGTGCCGTCACCCGCAAAATCACCGAAGCCGATCTCATTCCAGGCGCCAAGTTCGCCAAGGGTGCCGACCTCATCGACTTGGCATGCAAAGGCTCGGTCATCAGTCTCTAATCATTTCGATGTGTACCACCAACCACCGAAGGAGAAGGCCATGGCCCAACTGATCGCAGACCGCAGAGACATCGACTTCGTCCTCTATGAGCAATTCGATGCCGAAGCCTTGACCCGCTATCCCAAATATCGGGAATTCAACCGCAAACTGTTCGATATGGTCATCAACGAGGCCCGAAACTTCGGGATCAAGGAAATCCTACCGACCTTTGCTGCGGGAGACAAGGAAGGAGCGCGCTTTGATTCCGGAAAGGTCACCGTTCCCGAATGTTTTCAACGAGCCTACAAACTGTTTATGGAAGGCGAATGGATTTTGATGCGGGAAAATCCGGAATACGGCGGCCAGGGCCTTCCCCACATGATTGCCCAGGCGGCTTTCGAATACTTGGTGGGTGCCAATTTCGCACTGGCGGCCTTCGGCACCCTCACCCACGGAGCGGCCAAACTGATCGAGCTCTACGGAACGGAAGAGCAAAAACGGTTGTTCTTGGGCCCCATGTATTCAGGCAAATGGGCAGGGACGATGCTGCTCACCGAACCTCAGGCCGGAAGCGATGTCGGCGCCCTCACCACGACGGCCACCCGGAACCCGGACGGCACGTTTTCCATTACCGGAAACAAGATCTTCATCACGAGCGGCGAGCACAACCTGACCGAAAACATTGTGCATCCCGTGCTGGCCCGTATCGAAGGCGCGCCGGCCGGTACCAAGGGGATCTCCCTGTTCATCGTTCCCAAGTATCGGGTCAATCCGGATGGCAGCCTCGGGGAATTCAACGATGTCGTCTGCACCGGAATCGAGCACAAGATGGGCCTGCACGCCAGCCCCACCTGCAGCCTCACCCTGGGCGGAAAAGGGAAATGCCAGGGGTTGTTGTTGGGAAAGGAAAATCAGGGTATGCCCATCATGTTCCATATGATGAACGAGGCACGGCTCGATGTGGGGGCACAGGGCTTTACCCATGGATCTGCGGCCTATCTCTATGCCCTCAACTATGCCCGAGAAAGAAGGCAGGGGCGGGATCTCGCGGCCAAAGCGGACGACAATACCCAGGTTCCCATTATCCAGCATCCGGATGTGCGGCGCATGCTCATTCAGATGAAGGCTTACGTCGAAGGGATGCGAAGCTTCATCTATTATGTCGCCCGGTGCTTCGATCGAAAGGCCAATGCGGCCGACGAGGCGGAACGGCAATACTGGAGCGATCTGACCGAGCTTCTCACGCCCATCGTCAAGGCCTATTGCAGCGAACGCGGCTTCGACGTCTGCACCCTGGCTGTTCAGGTGTACGGCGGCTATGGATATACTCAGGAATATCCGGTGGAGCAACTGCTTCGGGATTGCAAGATCACCTCCATCTATGAAGGCACCAACGGCATTCAGGCCATGGATTTGCTGGGTCGGAAGCTGGCCATGAAAAACGGAACGGTTTTTTCGGCACTCATTCAGGAGATTCGAAAAACCCTGATGAAAGCCGAGGCGATTCCAGCTCTGGAAGTCTTGGTTCGGGCCGTATCTCAGGCCGTGGATGCGATGGAGAAGGCAGGCGAAGCTCTCCGTCAAAAGTCCCGATCCCTCGAATTTCGAACGGCATTTGCCTTCGCCCATCCCTTCCTCGAAATTTGCGGCGATGTCATTCTGGCCTGGATGCTGCTGGACCGTGCGACCGTCAGCTATCCGAAACGGGCGGAACTGGCCGGAGCCGATACCTCGGAAGCCATCCAGGCGGCCGTTGCTTCCAATCGCAACGCAGCTTTTTACGACGGCCAGATCCGGACGGCCACCTGGTTCATCCGGTCCATTCTGCCGATCACCATGGGGAAGATTGCCGCTCTGAACAACGGAAGCCGGGCGGCGGTTCTCATGGATGAGAAGGGGTTTGGGGGGATGTAGGTGGGAAGCATGCGATAGGAGTGGAGAGAGGACAAGGGGAAAAAGGAAAGGGGAATAGGGAAAAGGGGTGGATCGGGTCGATTGAAAAGCAGGATGCGTGGTGCGAAAGTGCGGGAGTGCGCGGTGCGCCCTGTATGACGCAGGAAGCGTCTTGTGCCGGCGCATGGAAAATCCGGCCTGAAAGGTGCATGGAGGATGGCGGGTATGCAATACGGTCCTACGCCCTACTGGATGGAGAGCTCTGGATTACTCCCGAAAAGCGAAAGGCGCCTGCCCTCCTCCTGACTCCTGACTCCTGACTCCTGACTCCTGACTCCTGTCTTCTGACTCCTCGTTTCTCCTTAAACATTCACGCTTAACCTGTAACAGATAACTTCGAAAGGTATTGTATTCATGAAAGATGTCGTCATCGTTTCAGCTTGCCGGACGGCCATCGGTGCTTTCGGCGGAACCTTGAAAAACACCCATGCTGCGGCTCTCGCCAGTGTCACCATGAAGGAAGCGGTACGTCGCGCCGGGATCGATCCGGCCATCATCGACGATGTCCGTTACGGATGCTGCATGAACCCGGAAGATGCGCTGAATGTCACTCGTGTTGGAGCCCTTCTGGCAGGCATTCCCGATTCCGTTACGGCGGCAACCATCAATCGGGTGTGTATTTCTGGAATGGAGGCCATCATCTCCGGAATGGCCATGATCCAGGCGGGCATGGCCGATGTCATTCTGGCGGGCGGTGTCGAGCACATGTCCGGTGTTTCCTATACGGTTCCTCAGGCCAGATGGGGCTGCAGGCTTCAGGATCAGGTCTTTGTGGATGCGCTGATCCATGCCCTTCACTGCGGCTCCCATATCATTCCCCATCCCGAGGACGGACCGGTCGATGCGGAACAGGCTCCGTTGAGCATGTTCAAAGGGAAGCCGTACATCATGGGGCATACGGCCGAATTTGTCGCCCAGCACCTGGGAATCAGCCGGGAGGAAATGGATGAAGTGGCGCTGCGGAGCCACAACCTGGCCGAGCAGGCGACCAAAGACGGCCTTTTCAAGGAAGAAATCGTTCCCGTGGAGCTGCCGCAGCGCAAAGGCCCCCCGATCGTATTCGACAAGGACGAGCATTTTCGGCCCGGGCTGACGATGGCCGATCTGCAGAAACTTCCGTCTGCCTTCGTTCCGAAGATCGGAAAAGTCACAGCCGGAAACTCCAGCGGCATCAACGACGGATCGGCCGGTGTGGTCATCATGTCCGCAGAAAAGGCCAAAGAGCTCGGCCTGCAACCCCTTGCCCGGATCAAAGCCATCGGAAGAGGCGCCTGCCATCCGTCGATCATGGGACTATCTCCTGTTCCTGCGGTTCAGGACCTGCTGAAGCGAAGCGGCCTGGCGATGAAGGATTTCGAGCTGATCGAAGTGAACGAAGCCTTTGCCGCACAATATATCGGTTGTGAGCGGGAGCTGGGCCTCGATCGTTCCATTACGAACGTTCGGGGATCCGGTATCGGGCTGGGACATCCGGTGGGGGCCACCGGCGCCAGGATCATCGTTACCCTGATTCACACGATGAAACAGACCGGGAAAACCCTTGGTCTGGCCACGCTGTGCGGGGGCGGCGGGGTGTCCATGGCCACGGCGATCGAGATGATGTAACATACCCAGGCGATCCTTCTTCTCTGCTGGGCAGGGAAGAAGGAATCGCTCATACGGCTCGCTGGAGACTCACTGACTTTTTGCGAGCCCATCACTTCTGACGACTTCGCAAAAAGGCCGGATGCTGTGTCGTGCTGCATCCTTCGTCGTTG
>CAZJXF010000149.1:0-7825 GCA_964549995.1 uncultured Desulfatirhabdium sp.
GCTCGGGCGGCTGAGTTTATCCGATGCAACGAAAAAGGCGTGTCTCCCCCCATGCGATTCGGATGAGACTTTTGGACTTTTTGCGAGGCCATCACAATGATAACCGCTTAGGACATCCTTTTTGAAAGTAGCCATATGACAGAAGAAGTGATCGAAGAACGATTTCCGGAAGTCCGGATCGACAGCGAGCTGAAAAAATCCTATCTCGACTATGCGATGAGTGTCATCATCGGCCGGGCGCTTCCCGATGTACGGGACGGGCTCAAACCCGTGCATCGCCGCGTGCTCTACGCCATGCACGAGATGAAGAACGACTGGAACAGGCCCTACAAGAAATCGGCCCGCATCGTCGGTGATGTCATCGGTAAATACCATCCTCACGGCGACAGTGCCGTCTACGACACCATCGTTCGGATGGCCCAGGATTTTTCCATGCGCTATCCCCTGGTGGACGGGCAGGGAAATTTCGGCTCCGTGGATGGCGACCCACCGGCCGCCATGCGGTACACCGAAATCCGCATGAAGCGTCTGGCCCATCACCTGCTGGACGACATCGAAAAAGAGACCGTCGATTTCGGGCCGAACTACGACGACTCCCTCACCGAGCCGCTGGTGTTGCCGTGTAAGTTTCCCAATCTTCTGGTGAACGGTTCATCCGGAATTGCCGTCGGCATGGCAACCAACATCCCGCCGCACAACCTGAGCGAGACGATCGACGCCATCCATGCCCTCATCGACAACCCAGCCATCGATATTGCGGAGTTGATGGAAATTTTGCCCGGGCCGGATTTTCCGACGGCAGGCATCATTTACGGCAGATCCGGTATTCGGGAAGCCTATGAAACCGGCAAGGGCATTATCCGGATCCGGGCCAGAGTGCTCATCGAGGAAGAAAAGAAAAGCGGAACGGAAACGATCGTCGTCACCGAACTGCCCTATCAAGTGAACAAGGCCAAGCTGATCGAGTCGATCTCGGAACTCGTGAAGGAAAAACAGATCGAAGGCATCCGTTACGTCCGGGACGAATCCGACCGTGAAGGCATGCGGATCGCCATCGGCCTCAAGCGGGATCAGCCAGCCGAAGTCATCATCAATCAGTTGTTCAAGCACACCCGGATGGAGTCGACCTTCGGGATCATTTTCCTCGCAGTGGTCAACAACCGCCCGGAACTGCTCAACCTCAAGCAGATTCTGGAGCATTTCATCCGACACCGCCGGGAGGTCATTCTCCGACGTACCCGCTACGATCTGAAAAAGGCGGAAGAGCGCGCCCATATCCTGCTCGGGTTGAAAATCGCCCTGGAAAACCTGGATGACGTGGTTGCCCTGATTCGTGCATCTGCATCGCCTGCAGCAGCCAAGGCCGGACTGATCGAACGCTTTCAGCTCAGTCCGGTACAGGCTCAGGCCATTCTCGACATGCGTCTGCAACGCCTGACCGCCCTCGAACAGAACAAGATCGTCGAAGAGTACGAACATCTGTTGAAGGACATCGCCTGGTATCGCCAGATTCTGGCAAGCGACCGGATCGTACTCGATCTCATCAAGGAAGAGCTTCAGGCCCTGAGAACGGATTTCGGGGACGACCGGCGGACGGAAATCACGGACGAAGTGGGAGAGATCACCGAAGAAGCGCTGATTGCAGAAGAAGATATCGTCGTCACCATTTCCAACAGTGGGTACATCAAGCGAACGCCCTTGAGCGTCTACAACTCCCAGAAACGGGGGGGCAAGGGGAAAACCGCCATGACCACCCGGGAAGACGATTTCGTGGAACATCTTTTCGCGGCTTCCACCCATCACATCTTCCTGTTTTTTACAAATCAAGGCAGAATGTACCGCTGCAAGGGATATGAAATCCCACAGGCGACCCGTACCAGCCGCGGCAAAGCCATCGTCAACCTGTTTCAGTTTCAGGCGGGTGAAAAGTTGACGGCTGTTTTCGCCATCCCGGACTTCAAACCGGGCTGCCATATTCTGCTGGCAACCCGTTCCGGACTCATCAAGAAGACGGACTTGGTGGAATTCAGCAAGAGTCGCTCGAACGGGATCATCGCCATTCACCTTCAACCGGATGACGAGCTGATCGGCGCACGGCTGACGGACGGCACGATGAACGTGTTTCTGGGAACGGCGGAAGGCAAATCCATCCGGTTTCACGAATCGGATGTCCGACCCACGGGTCGTGTGTCGATGGGTGTGAAGGGCATGACATTCGCGGAAACGGATCGTCTGGTGAGCATGGAAGTGTTGAGCCACGGCCAAACCCTTCTGACGGTCACCGAAAACGGCTTCGGAAAGCGCACATCGATCGACGAATATCCCGTACAGCACCGGGGTGGAAAAGGTGTGATCACCATCAAGACGACGGAACGAAACGGTGCGGTCGTCGCCATCCTTGTTGTCGCAGAGGACGATGAAATCATGCTGATGACCGACGGCGGAAAACTCATCCGAATGCCGATCCGCGGCATTTCGGTCATCAGTCGAAACACCCACGGGGTCAAACTCATGGACCTGGATTCCAACGAAAAGGTGACCGGTGTCGTTCGCATCGCCGAAAAGGAGGAGGTACAGGAAGGATGAAGAAAACCCTTTCGGTTGATCGAGTGGCCGAGATGACCATCGGCGTGGTGGGTGCCGGAAGCTGGGGAACGGCCTTGGCGAATCTGCTGGCCCAAAAAGGGTACCGAATCGATCTCTGGGTATATGAACCCGAGGTTCGGGAAGCCATCGAAACGAAACGGGAAAATCCGGTTTTTCTGCCCGGAATCCGGTTGTCGGAGAATCTGTTTCCCTCCTGTGACTTGCAGGCCGTTCTTCAGAAAAAGGATCTCGTTCTGGTGGTCGTTCCATCGCATGTCATGCGCGCCACCGCCCAGCAAATGGCCGGCTGCATCGCACCGCATACGATCGTCGTTTCGGCTTCCAAAGGCATCGAAAACGACACCCTGATGACCATGACGCAGGTTCTGGCCGAAACGCTCGGCTTGCCCGGCGATCGGCTGGCCGTTCTGTCCGGGCCGAGTTTCGCGAGGGAAGTGGCCAACCATGTTCCAACCCTCGTCACTGTCGCATCAAAGAGCATCCAGACGGCCACCATCGTACAGCATGTGTTTGCCACCCCCTCTTTCCGGGTGTACACCCATACCGACGTGATCGGGGTCGAACTGGGCGGATCGGTCAAGAACGTCATCGCCATTGCCGCAGGCATCATCGATGGCATGGCCCTGGGACTCGACACGCGGGCGGCCCTCATCACCCGGGGGCTTGCCGAAATCCGACGGCTGGGCCTGAAGATGGGCGCAACCCCCCACACCTTCGCAGGACTTGCCGGTGTCGGAGACCTCATTCTGACCTGCACCGGAGAGCTCAGCCGCAACCATACGGTCGGAAAGAAGCTCGGACAGGGGATGAACCTGACGGAAATCCTTTCGGAGATGAAAATGGTGGCCGAAGGCATCAAGACGAGCCGTTCGGTTGTGGCATTGGCTCGAAAAATGGATGTCGAAATGCCCATATCGACGGAAGTGTACAACATCCTGTACGAAAACGCCTCGCCCAAAGATGCCTTGTTTCGGTTGATGACTCGGGATCTCAAACCGGAATACGATGAAACGTGACGACTTCGCAAAAAGGCCGGATGCTGTGTCGTGCTGCATCCTTCGTCGTTGCGGCGTACGTCTAAGTACGCCTCACAGACAGGATTTGCACTCCTTGCCTGCGGCCTTTTTTCGAAGCCGTCAATATGTTGGGCTTTTTACGAGTCCATCAAACGTGATTGACTTGCAAAAAGTCGCTGTATCCGCGGTTTTGGAGTATTTCCGGGCCTGAGCATGGGGGGAGAACCGCCTTTTGATGTTGCATCGGATACTTGTTTGAAGCCGCCGGAGATCGTTGGGCCGGGCATGCGTACTCAGTCCATATCTGTTAGAATAACAAGCCGTTGTATTCCAAATGTCCCATCGTTAAAGTCTGGCCACATGCCCGGCCCTTACGAGCTCGGGCGGCTGAGTTTATCCGATGCAACGAAAAAGGCGGTTCTCCCCCCATGCGGCTTGGTGAAGACTCACTGACTTTTTGCGAGGCCATCCACCGTGATGGGTCAACAACCGGCGGTTATCGATGTGCTTATAAGGGTTCGAGATGACGGAGAACGATCGATGGCAGAAGTCCGTGAATTCCAGGATGTGCAGGCCCTTCCAAGCGTACCGATCGAAGAAGAACCTCCCCGACCCGTTCGTAAAAGCCACAAGGGGGATGGACATCGCAAACGGCTCCGGGAAAAATTCTTGTCCTCCGGTCTGCAAGGCTTCCAGGATTATGAAATCGTCGAGTTGCTGCTGACCCTTGGTACCCCCCGAAGGGACTGCAAGGACAGGGCCAAGGCAGCCATCAAACGGTTCAAAACCCTTCAAGGTGTTTTGGAAGCAGAGGATGCAGACCTGATGACCATCCCCGAGATCGGACCCAACAACATCTTCGGCATCCGGCTGGTTCGAGCCGTTGCAGAACGGTATCTCGAACAACGAATCGTCAACCGCACACTCATCCACAATTCCCGGGAACTCTTCGACTACCTGTACATGGTGATGCGAGACAAGGCCCGGGAGCGCTTCCTGGTGGTCTATCTCGACGCCAAAAACCGTGTCATCGATACCGAAACCCTCTTCGAGGGCTCGTTGACCTCGACATCCGTCTATCCCCGCGAAGTGGTGGCCTCCGCCCTTCGACACAAGGCGGCAGCCCTGATCTTCGCCCACAACCACCCTTCCGGGGATCCTCAGCCATCGGCGGACGACATTTCCATCACCCAGCAGCTGGTTGCGGCATGCAAACTCGTCTCCATCACCGTTCACGAACACCTTGTCATCGGCAACAACCAGTACTTCAGTTTCGCAGACAATGGATACATTCAGGAAGCCTATCGGGCTTGCGAGCGGATTCGGATATAATCCTTCGGTGCGATCTTATGACAGCATCTGTGCTTTTGACCCTACAGGAGATGTTATGGCCATCGTTTCAGTATTCTTTGGGATCATTGTATCTCTATATTTCTTCGACAATCGTCAGCACCAACGTCCTCACATCCATGTCCGTTATCAAGAACATGAAGCGGTGTTCTCCATCCCCGATGGGGATCTCATCGACGGAGAAATACCACAAAACAAAGTCCGTCTCGTTCAAGCTTGGATTGAAATCCATCGGGAGGATTTGATGGCCAATTGGGAACTCGCTTCATCCGGCCATGAAATCTTCAAAATTGATCCGCTTCGATAATTTATGAGGAGGGCGTCATGAACCCAAGGGTCAAAGAGGTTCAACCAAATGATGACTATACATTGCATATCGTGTTTGATAACAACGAACATCGAATTTTCGATGTAAAGCCATACCTTGACAAAGGTATTTTTCATCAGTTGAAGAACCGCAGCATCTTTTATTCCGTAAGGCCTTTTTTAGGAAGCATTCGATGGATCAATGGACTGGACTTTTGCCCGGACACCTTGTACCTGGAAAGCCAGATGATCATCGACAGGGGTCAAGATATTCAAGGAATCAAGGCGGCATGAATGACCAAGGAAACCAGAAAAGTTGTTTCGGAGACTTGAACATCGTCTTTCCCAAAGGAGAGGACGGGCTGCCCCACAGCCCGGAGACCTGCCTTGCCTGCCCGGACAAGACCTGCTGCCTGCGCGTGGCCCTGCAAACCCGGGATGGCATCGAACTGCAGACCCAGCGGGTCGATCAAGCGTACACTTCCGGTCTGATGGGATTTTGGAGCCGATGGAGTCGGAAGAAGATGCTGGATCGGAAGCGGAAACGAAGGGATTGAGTAGAATCGGTTCTCGTTGCACGGACCGCAAACCAGAAGGAGTGGAACATGAAAACCATCAAGGATGTCGACATTACACAAAAGCGGGTGTTTCTTCGAGTGGACTTCAACGTTCCCCTCGACGCTCAAGGACAGGTCTCCGACGATGCCCGGATTCGGGCCGCCCTGCCGACCATCTCCTATGCCATCGAAAAGGGAGCAAAGCTCATCGTCGCCTCTCACTTGGGCAGACCGAAGGGGAAACCGGTTGCCGTCTACAGTTTGAAACCAGCCGCCGAGCGGCTTTCCGCCTTGCTGAATCGCCCCGTCACCCTGCTGGAAGACTGTGTCGGAGATGCCGTAAAGTCGGCCATTGACCGGATGCAACCTCGGGATGTGGTGATGTTGGAAAATCTGCGCTTTCATCCGGAAGAAGAAAAGAACGACGATGGCTTCGGGAAGGCCCTTGCCGAGCTGTGCGATGTCTATGTCAACGATGCGTTTGCCGTTTCCCATCGGGCGAATGCCTCCGTCGAGGCCATGGTGCGTCATGCGCCGGTTGCCTGCGCAGGCTTTTTGCTCGAAAAGGAAATGACCTATTTCCGGATGGCCCTTCTCGATCCCAAGCGCCCTCTGGTCGCCATCGTCGGCGGGGCCAAGGTGTCGAGCAAGATCGGTTTGCTGAAAAACCTCCTCGACAAGGTGGACAAGCTGCTTATCGGTGGCGCGATGGCCAATACCTTTTTCCGGGCCTTGGGATACGCCACCGGAAAATCGCTCGTCGAAGAAGACCTGATCCCAACGGCAGCAGACGTTCTGAAGGCGGCCCGGGAACGGGGCATTCCCCTGTATCTGCCTGTGGATGTGGTGACAGCCCCCCGCATGGAAGCCGATGCCCCGACCCGGCACGTGCCGGTTCCCGAGATCGGTGCCGACGAGATGGCGCTCGATGTCGGCCCGGCAACAGGCTTGTTGTTCGCCGAAGCCCTTCAGGATGCTTCCACCATCGTCTGGAACGGTCCGGTCGGAGCCTTTGAAATTCCGGCTTTCAGCCGTGGAACCCTTTCGCTGGTGGATCATGTGGCCACCAGTAGAGCCGTCAGCATCATCGGAGGCGGAGATACGGGAGCCGCCGTTCATCTTTCCGGGAAAGCCGATCGCATGACTTACATTTCGACAGGAGGCGGCGCATTTCTCGAGCTTCTCGAGGGCAAGGCACTGCCGGGTGTCGTTGCGCTCGAGTCGGTTTCGTGAAACCGATCTACTGGGTTCTCCTTTGCTTGATCACTGCGCTAACAGCATGGGTCGGTTGGCATTTCTGGCCACAGATGGCCGCTTCTTCGCTGTGGCAGACCCTCACCGATCAGCAGAAACTCGAAAGCCTGATTCGTTCGTTCGGGCCTTGGGCACCAGCCATTTTTATCGGCCTGCAGATCCTGCAGGTCGTCTTCGCCCCGGTTCCCGGTGAAATTACGGGGTTTTTAGGCGGATATGTATTCGGTGCGACTCTCGGACTCGTGTATTCGACCATCGGTCTTTCCATCGGCTCGGTGCTGAATTTTTACGTCGGCAGGCTACTGGGACAAGGCATCGTTTTTCGAATCGTTCCTCGACAGCAGGTTGAAAAGCTGGCCTATCTCGTCAAACCCAAGGCCGTTTTGGGGCTTTTTCTGCTGTTTATTTTTCCAGGATTTCCCAAGGATTACCTGTGCCTGTTTCTGGGGCTGACCACGATGCGGTTTTCCTTGTTTTTCTGGATTGCAGCCGTAGGAAGGATTCCAGGGACCTTGATGCTCAGCCTCCAGGGGGCATCGCTGATGCAACGCAATTACAGCATGTTCCTGTGGCTGGCGCTCTGTTGTGCCCTTCTGGCCGGACTGAGCTATCGATACCGAGAGCCGCTCCTTCGATGGATCGAGCGTTACAGTGAAGGCGGCAAGCATCCGAAGGAAGGTTGATGGACTCGCAAAAAGTCGCCTCTTACCGATTTCCTTCCAATGCCGGGCTTCC
>CAZJXF010000150.1:0-7804 GCA_964549995.1 uncultured Desulfatirhabdium sp.
GCTGAGTTTTTCCGATGCAGCGAAAAAGGTGTGCCCGCACCCATGCGGCTCGCTGGAGACTCACTGACTTTTTGCGAGTCCATCACTCTTAACGATCCCGCCGCACGAAATCGATAATCGTCACCTCGGGGGCGGACCCGATGCGAATCGGTGGTCCCCAGGTTCCGGTTCCTCTGGAAACGTATAGCGCGGACCCCTTCGGTAGCCGATACAACCCTCGATGGTAAGGAAAGTACAAGCGGGTTATCAGGGAAAAGGGCAGAATCTGCCCGGCATGGGTATGGCCGGAGAGCTGCAGATCGAAGGTACCAAGCGCTTCTTCGGAAACGACGGGACGGTGTTTCAGCAAGATGGTCAAGCGGCGGTCTTCCATCCCAGCCAGCAGACGATCCTCTGCAAGAAATTCGGATCCTCCCCCCCGATAGGCCGTGATATCGTCCACCCCAACGAACCGAATGATCTCCCCGATATCGAAACGCTCCCCCCGCAACAATCGAAATCCGGCAGCCTGGGTCAACTGCACGCATCGCTCGATACCGGCATAGTATTCATGGTTACCTGTCACAGCCACCTTTCCGAAACGTGGCTGGATTCGCTTGAGCCTCTCCACGGAAGACGCCAGCCCGTCCAGCTGACCGTCCAGCAAATCTCCCGTCGATACGAGAATATCCGGGTTGGCTTCTTCAATGACCTTGCAGATACGCTCCAGCCGATTGCCGGAAACGATCAGACCCAGATGCACATCGGAAATCTGGGCGATCCGGAGCTTCGACATGCCGTGAGGCAATTTGTCTGTCTCCAGGGTAATGGGCTCCGGAGCAACCCGTAGAGCAGCAGCATACCCATAACCGGTCAGCAGCAGGGACACCCCAAGAGGAAGCAACAGCCGCAATCGCCCCTGGGGCATCCATCCGTGAAGCCCCACAGCACCGAACCAGGTGCCGACTTGCATGACAAGCCGCCAGATATCGAGCAGGATGGATGTGGAGAAAAAGACGAACACGAGCCCCATCCAGAGATATCCGACATGGGCGAAGGTGTTGGCGGGAAGTTCATAGCCATGCCGTTCCAGAAGGCGGACCATGACCGGTGAGATGACCATCGACGCAAACGCGCCGATCACGATGGTTTTTGCGGGAAGCGAAAGCGGATAGGCCGCTTGCAGCCGATAAAACACATACAGGTGAATACCACCGTACAGCAGCAGATACACAAGGAAAAACAAGCTCATGGGGGGCTGTGCTCAACTTCCTGGATGGCTCTGAACCTAGTCGGATTCAAAGCAGGATGATAGGAGTACTGAAACGACATGGGCAGGACATACCCAGCTGGAATAGGACGACTTCGCGACAAGCCGCTCTATCCCTAATTTTTGGAGAATGCCGGACCTGGGCAAGGGGACTTGTCAGCCTCGGCTCTTGGAAGCAGGAGCCGTCCATCATTCTGCCGGCTCCTGCTTCCATCCTTTCAATGTGTCTACGCACCCAAAGGATCAGGATGCCTTATCCGCTTCTTCCTGCTTTGGGCAGATCGACAGGGGATCGGCCAAACACTTCAGGATTTCATATCGCTTCAGCACTTCTTCTTCGATCTTGGCCCGGAGTTTCTTGGATTCTTCCGGGAACATGCTCTCGAGCTGTGCATAACGGTTTTCTCCGGACAGAAAGGCCTGCAGGGTTCCATCGGGGGCCTTGTCGTAATCGAGGATGAACGGGTTTTTGCCTTCTTCGGCCAGCAGCGGATTGTACCGATACAGCGGCCAGTATCCGGACTGAACGGCCAGCAGTTCTTCCATCTGGCTCTTACCCATGCCTTTGCGCAGCCCTTGATTGATGCAGGGCGCATAGCACAGAATAAGCGATGGCCCAGGATAGCTTTCGGCTTCCATAAAGGCCTTCAGGAGCTGCTGCTTGTTGGCACCCATCGCAACCGAAGCCACATACACATAACCGTAGGTCATGGCCATTCGACCGAGGTCCTTCTTGCCGATCTTCTTTCCGGATGCAGCGAACTTGGCCACCGCACCGGTCGGGGTCGCCTTGGAGCTCTGCCCGCCGGTGTTGGAATAGACTTCGGTGTCCATCACCAGAATGTTCACATCCTCACCGCTTGCCAGCACGTGATCGAGCCCGCCGTACCCGATGTCGTAGGCCCAGCCGTCCCCGCCGAAGGCCCAGATGGATTTTTTCACCAACAGATCCTGCATGCCGTCGATGTCCGCAAGAATCCCCTTTTTCTTGGGAATTTCAGAAAGAATCGCCTTGATCTTGGCTGCTGCAGCCGCAGATCCGTCGGCCTGATCCTTGTTCTGCAACCATTCACCGAAAGCATCCTTCAGGCTGTCGGGAAGCTCGGCCGAAAGAGCGGCCTGAACCATTTCGGCCAGCTTCTTTCTGCGTTGGACATAGGAAAGGGCGATGCCGTATCCGAATTCGGCAGCATCCTCGAAGAGGCTGTTCCCCCAGGCTGGACCATGACCGTCGGCGTTCACCGTATAAGGTGTGGACGGTGCCGATGCCCCCCAGATGGAGCTGCAGCCTGTGGCGTTGGCAATGATCATCCGCTCCCCGAAGAGCTGGGTGAGCACCTTCACGTACGGGGTTTCGCCACATCCGGCACAGGCACCCGAAAATTCCATGAGCGGCGGATAGAGCTGGCTGCCCTTCACCGAATCCCGCTTCAATAGATTCGTCTTGAAGGAAATACCGGTCGAGAACCGATGATTGGGCACCTGAACCGCCGTCTGGGTCTCGATGGGTTTCATGACCAAGGCTTTTTTCTTGGCAGGGCAGATATCGGCACAGTTGCCGCACCCCTGGCAGTCGAGGGTATTGACCTGAATGCGGAACTGATATCCCTTGAGCTCCTTGCCCAGAGCAGGCCGGGTGAGGAAGTCGGCAGGAGCGCCCTTGAGTTCGTCTTCTGTTGCCAACACCGGAAGAATGGCCGCATGCGGACAAACAAAAGAGCACTGGTTGCACTGGATGCAGTTTTCGGCAATCCATTCCGGAACGAAAATGGCCACTCCCCGCTTCTCGTACTTGGCGGTTCCTACCGGGAACACCCCGTCGGGTTCGAAGGCACTGACCGGAAGCTTGTCCCCCTGCTGGGCCAGAATGGGATTCATCACCTTTTCGACGAATTCCGGAACATCACCACCCAGTACATCGCTTCCTGCTGCATCCTTCCAAGATGCGGGATACTGGATCTCCACGAGATTGGCGAGGGTCTGATCGACGGCATCGATATTCATCTGAATGATTTTCTCGCCCTTTTTCCCATAAACCTTATGAATTTCCTTCTTCAGCAAGGCAATGGCTTCCTCGAACGGCAGCACATTGGCCAGCTTGAAGAACGCCGTCTGCATGATCATGTTGATCCGGCCGCCGAGGCCGACGGCATTGGCGATTTTGACCGCATCCACATTGTAGAATTTGAGCTTCTTCTCGGCGATCGTTCGACGCATCCGAGCCGGAAGCTGGGTTTCCATGTCTTCGAGGGTCCAGTTGGAGTTGAGCAGGAACGTTCCCCCGGGACGGATCCCCTCGAGAACATCGTAAATCTGGACGTAATTGGCCTTGTGACAGGCGACGAAATCGGCCGTATTGACGAGATAAGTCGATTGGATGGGAGATGCCCCGAAGCGCAGGTGCGACACGGTGATTCCGCCCGATTTCTTGGAATCGTAGGCGAAATACCCCTGGGCGTAGAGATCGGTGTTATCTCCGATGATCTTGATGGCCGTCTTGTTGGCGCCGACAGTCCCATCCGAGCCAAGACCCCAGAATTTGCACTGCACCGTTCCCTTGGGGGTTGTATCGATGGGATCGGCCACCTCAAGCGAGGAATAGGTGACATCATCGGTAATCCCGACCGTGAAATGATTCTTCGGAGCCATCGCCTTCATGTTGTCATAGACGGCCAAAGCCATTGCCGGGGTGAATTCCTTCGAACCCAGCCCGTAGCGGCCGCCGGAAATCACCGGCATTTCCCCTCGTTCCATGAAGGCCGTACATACATCCAGATAGAGCGGATCGCCGATGGCTCCAGGCTCCTTGGTTCGATCGAGGACGGTGATCCGGCTGACAGTTGCAGGCATAGCCGCAAGGAAATCGGCTATGCTGAAAGGCCGATACAGCCGCACCTTCAGAAGCCCGACCGCTTCCCCGGAAGCGTTCAGATGCCGGACCACCTCCGCCAGGGTTTCACAGGAAGAGCCCATGGCGACCACCACCCGGTCCGCCTCCGGATGACCGACATAATCGAACAGATGATAATGCCTGCCGGTGAGAGCCCCCAACTTCTTCATCATCTCCTTGACGATGTTGGGTACGGCCAGGTAATAGCGGTTGGCCGCTTCCCTGCCTTGAAAATAGATATCGGGGTTTTGGGCGGTTCCCCGGATATGGGGATGTTCCGGATTCATGGCCCGACTGCGGAATTCCTGAATGGCCTTGTGGTTCACCAATGAGGCCATCTCGTCATAATCGATCATTTCGACTTTTTGGATTTCGTGAGATGTCCGAAACCCATCGAAAAAGTGCAGAAAGGGTACCCGACCTTCGATGGCCGAAAGATGTGCGACCAAGGCCAGGTCCATGACTTCCTGAACGGAATTGGAGCACAACAATGCGAAGCCGGTTTGTCGGACGGCCATGACATCGGCATGATCCCCGAAAATGGACAAGGCATGCGCTGCAACAGCACGCGCAGACACATGAAAAACCCCCGGAAGCAGCTCACCGGAAATCTTGTACATATTCGGAATCATCAACAACAATCCCTGAGAGGCGGTAAACGTCGTGGTCAGAGATCCAGCGGCCAGGGCACCATGGACTGCGCCTGCCGCGCCCGCTTCGCTCTGCAGCTGTTTGACCAACAGGGTCTGTCCGAAGATGTTCTTTCGGCCGTTTGCCGCCCATTCGTCAGCGATTTCTCCCATCGGCGTGGACGGGGTAATGGGATAGATGGCTGCCACATCGCTCATGGCATAGGCCACATGAGCCGCTGCGGTGTTGCCGTCGATCGTCTTCATGTGTTTCGACATCGTGTTGCTCCTTTTTCTGGTGAAGGGTTTGCGGGATTTTCACGCAAGTTCAAAAAGATCCGTATTTCCACCCGAAGATGTATCGGTGACCGGCTTAGGGGGGAATGCGGCTTTGGTAACACGGGGCGTGCATCAACCCAGGGATACGCATCGATCGGACATGCGAAAGCGGGGGCTTTCTGCGGAACCAAACTGCACTCATTTTCTACCTTATGTCCCATCATTTGTAAAGCGAACATTCGGATCCAATCCGGTTTGCATACAAATCCCTGAGCATCCATGGGGGTCTCAAAAAAAGTCGCTCCCCCCGATGTGAAGGTATTCACGGGCCTGAGCATGGGTGTAGGGACGCCTGTTTCGCTGCAATGGAATAATTCCATTGACTTGAAGGGCATCTCTACGATAAACGCCCATAGCGAAGGGTTTTGGCCACCCCCATGCGGCTCGCTGAAGACTTATCGACTTTTTTATCGATGATGGACTCGCAAAAAGTCGATCCTATGGACGGCTTCGAAAAAAGGCCGCAGGCAAGGAGTGCAAATCCCGTCTGTGAGGCGTACTTAGACGTACGCCGCAACGACGAGGGATGCAGCACGACACAGCATCCGGCCTTTTTGCGAAGCCGTCATCGACAAGGGAAGCGCCAATTCGTTGACCCCTTCATAGCCCTGTTTTCCAACCACAACCGAAAGGAGAGACACCGATGAACAAGAAGATGTTCCTGACCGTCCTGACGTTCGGCTTTCTCTGTTGGATGGCTGGCGCCGCCATGGCCAAGACTACTTGGAACGCCAACTCCGTATGGCCTCCAAACAACCACCACACGATCGGGCTCGAAGAATTCGCCGCCAAGATCAAAGACCTCACCGGAGGAGAGCTTGAAATCACTGTCAGCAGCGGGGGTGCTCTGGGATATAAGGGGCCGGAACTGCTCAAAGTCGTCCGGGACGGGCTCGTTCCCCTATCGGACATGCTGATCAGCGGTGTCGCCGGAGAAGACAAGGTGTTCCAGATCGTCACGCTGCCTTTTTTGGCCGCCAATTTCGACGAAGCCAAGCTCCTGAACACCATCGCCCGTCCCTATTTCGACAAGGCTGCCGAGCGGTTCAAGCAGAGAATCCTCTACATTGCTCCATGGCCGGGCGCCGGTCTCTGGACCCAGAAGAAACTCACCAACCTCGCTGACATGAAGGGGCTCAAGGTACGTACCTATGACAAGAACGGCGCTTTGGTGGTTGAGGCTGCAGGCGGCACCCCCTATGCCCTGCCCTTCAGCGAAGTTTACTCCTCCCTGGCTTCCGGCCTGATCGACTCCGTTCTGACGTCCACTCCTACGGCTGTGGATGCCAAATTCTGGGAAGTGCTCAAATTCTATCATCCCCTGAACGTAACGATCGCCACCAACATGGTAACGGTCAATCTGGCCGCCTTCAACAAATTGGACAAGAAGGTGCAACAGGCGTTGATCGAAGCAGGCAAGCAGCAGGAAGAGAAGATGTGGAAGGATGTCGTCGCTCTGGACAAGGAAAAGGAAGGGATCTGTAACAAGAACGGTATCGAAACCGTACCGGTATCCGAAGCGTTTCTGAAGGATCTGCGGCAGATCACCGAAACCATCCGGAAGGACTGGCTGAAGGACGCCCCTGCAGATGCCCAGGCCATCTATACGGAATTCATGAAACAGGTCAAGAGATGAAATCCTGGATTCGATGGATCGATCGATTGAGCGGATGGAGCGCCGCACTGTGCGGCCTTATCCTGTGCTTCGGCCTTGTCCTGATCCTGACGGAAATCGTTTTACGAAGCGCCCTCAGCAAGACGCTGTTCATCACGGACGAATACTCCGGATACCTCATGTCCGCTCTGACCTTCATGGGGTTTTCTTACACCATGCGGGAGAAGGGGCATATCCGCGTCACGCTTCTGCAGGGCGTCTTGTCGAAAACCGGCAAAGTCTATCTCGATCTGGTATGCTTCCTCATCGGATTTTTGACGGTTTCGTTCATCGCCTGGCAGTGCGCCCTGTTTTTCTGGGATTCGGTGGTGACCCAGTCCCGATCGATGCAGATTTCGGAAACCTACCTCGCCGTCCCCCAGTTTTTCATGCCTCTCGGTGCGACGTTTTTCGCTCTCCAGCTGCTTGCAGAAGCGATGAAATGTTGGGTCGTGTTGAAGGGGGACGCGGGCGATATCGCTTTGCGACAGGAAGCCAAGGATTTGGGCAGGTGATGGACTACCCAATCACCGGCCCGTAGGATGGAGAACCCATTGTGGATCTGGCAACCGTTTCCTTCACCCTGCTGTTGTTGCTCGTTTTGTTCATGGGCGGAACCGTTTGGATCGGCATTTCGCTCTTTTTGGTGGGTTTGGGGGGCTTCCTCTTTTTTACGGATTTGCCCTATGGCTCGATCCTCAGCACCGGCCTCTGGAACAATACGAGCGGATCGGCCATGCTCGCATTGCCGATGTTCGTCTGGATGGGCGAGATTCTGTTTCGGAGCAACATTTCCCAGAACCTGTTCAAGGGGCTTACCCCCTGGATGGACGCTATCCCGGGAAGGCTGCTGCATGTAAATGTCTTTGCCTGCTCGCTTTTCGCTGCGGTCAGCGGATCATCCGCCGCAACGACGGCAACGGTTGGTAAAATCACCGTTCCGGAACTCGATAAACGGGGATATCGGCGGGACCTGGCGATTGGATCGCTTGCCGGTGCCGGAACCCTTGGATTCATGATTCCGCCCAGCATGATGATGCTCG
>CAZJXF010000151.1:0-7764 GCA_964549995.1 uncultured Desulfatirhabdium sp.
CGTCGCAACAAGACGGGTGAGGAGGCCTATCGCTGGATGCAGAAACGGAGCATGAGCACCCGGATGTCCATGCGCCAGATTGCCGAGGCTATTTTGATTTCGGAAGACATCGAATTGTGACGACTTCGCAAAAAGTCAATGAGTCTCCAGCGAGCCGCATGGGGGCGGGCGGGTTTCGCGAAGCCGTCATCCTACTTGACCCCGCCGAAAACATACTTGCTCACCAGTTCTTCGATATCGAGAGCCGACTCGGTTTCGGTGATGGTATCTCCGTTTTTCAACATCGAATCGCTGCCTCCGGGCGAAAGCTTGATGTAGCGGTCTCCGATCAACCCCGCCGTTTTTACCGAAGCAATCACATCATCGCTCAATTGAACGCTCTTCTGAATTTTCAGGCGTAGCAAGGCGACCTGCCGCTTCGGATCCAGCGAGATGGAGTCGACCTGGCCCACCTGAACCCCTGCGATTTCAACCTGAGCCCCCTTCTTGACACCGGTGGCGTTCTGAAACCGGGCCTGCAGGTAGTAATAGTTGTCTCCGATCAACTCCATCTTTCCCAGTTTGATGGTCAGATACCCCACACAGATCAACCCAATCAAAACGAAAACACCGACAGCCGTTTCGATGACCGTTTTTTTTACCATGGCAGACCTTCCTTCAATCAGCAGATCTTAAATTCCAGCAGGGTGTTCATGCTCGATTCAGCCTGCTGTATCAGCTCTTCCATGCTCATGCCCGATGCAGCCTGAGCGAATCCCGCCTGGATGGTCAGACAAAATCCCGGATAGGGCTGAATGCTCAGCAGGTTTTCTCCGTGAATTTCTTGGGCGATGCGTTCACAGAAGCGTTTCGCCCGTTCCCGGTCTGTATTGGCCAGCAACACCACGATGCGATGCAGACCAAGTCTCGATGACGTGTCTCCGATGCCCATTTGCTGACGGAGAAAACTGGCGAAATTCATCAACACCGTCTGTGCGGCCAAAAAGCCGATGTGCCGGTGAATCTCGGCCAAATTTTCAAAGGTGAACAGCACCAGGGAAAAATCGATGTTGTGGCTGACCATCCGGGCCATTTCCTGCTCGAAGCGCCTTTCGACGGTCGTTCGGGTTTCCATGCGGGTCAGCTCGTCCTTCGGGTTTTCGATACCCTGGACGAAGTTGCGGATTTCCGGAGAGCTGACGTTTCGAATTTCCGCCGGTGTTCCCTGAAAGATGATCTTCCCCTGATCGAGCATGGCGATTCGTTGGGAAATGTAGAACACATCGGGGATTTCGTGACTGACCAGAACGGCCGTGAATCCGTATTTCTTCTGGTATCCCGAAATCATGCTGTGAACCGTGTTCTTTCGTACGGGATCGAGTCCGGTGGTCGGTTCATCGAAAAGGATGATTTCCGGCTCCGTGACCATGGCACGTGCCAAGGCTACACGCTTCTTCATACCACCGGAAAGCTGAGACGGATATTTGTCTGCGGATTCCGTCAGGTCGAACTGCTCCATCTGCCTTCCGACGCGGCTCCGGATGTCGGCTTCCTTCAATTGAGTCGTTTCGACGAGCGGTAGGGCGATGTTTTCGTAAACCGTCATCGAATCGAACAAAGCGGTGCCTTGAAACATGTAGCTGATCTTCGATTTGATGGCTTTCCGTTCCTTGGGCTTCAGGCTGTGAATGGCCCTACCTTCATAGAGGACTTCTCCGGAATCGGGCTCGAGAAGCCCGACAATGTGTTTGAGCAGTACACTCTTGCCTTCACCGCTCTTTCCGATGATGGTGGTGATCTCGCCTTTGTAGATTTCCAGATCGACCCCGTTGAGGACCCGTGTGGTGCCGAACGCCTTGAACACTTGTTGGAATCGTATGATCGGCTCGTTCATTCGCAGATTACCCTCCCGTCATCGGAGGAAAGACAGCCACCCTGTCTCCGTCGGACAAGCGGAGATCCGGGGTGGCCGTTCGGCCGTTGACCAAAACGATCGTTTCGGCATCCTGGGGGATTGGCAACATGGCAAGGGCTTCCACAAGCCGGGGGGCGGTTTCCCATTTGAGGCGTACAGGTTGTTGGATGGCGGACTCGAACCCAAAGAGACGTACTTCGATTTCCATGGCGTATCGCCGTCATTTCAGCCGAATGTTCATTTCCCGCTCGAGTTCGCTGCGGGTGACGATCACCCGAACCTGGGGGACTTCCCGCTGGATGGCTTCCAGGCCCCCTTCTTCCCGATCGACCAAGACAACGACAACAACGACGTCGAGACCGCTCTGTCTGGCCCGATCGATGGCCTGCAGGGTAGAGCCCCCGGTCGTAACGACATCCTCCAGGATGGCCACGCGTTCTCCCGGCTGGATGTCTCCCTCGACCCATCGGATCATACCGTGGTCTTTCTGGGTCTTCCGGATGGAAAAGGCTTGGATGGGGCGGTGATACAATTCGGAAACGAAGGCGGTTGCCATGGCGATGGGATCTGCGCCGAAGGTGAGCCCGCCCGCTGCAGAGACAGGCTCGGAGCGAAGCACGTCGAACACGAGATGTCCTGTGAGGAACATGCCCCGAGGGCTGAGGGTGGTCGGTTTGCAGTTGACGTAGTATCGGCTCAGACGTCCGGATACGAGCTTGAAGCTCGGCTCGTCGGTCATTTTGAAGGATTTTTGACACAACAGACGGATCAATTCCGTCTTCATGGTCCGTGTATCGATGGAATCGTTCATTACCTGGGGTTCCATGTTGATTTTACCGGTTGATTTCGATAAAGAGAAAGCCTCCACTGATTGGAAGAAGCCAGGTTTGGGGGGGTCAGTGGAGGCCCTGAGCTGAAAAAACCGATGACGGCATTTCCATTGGCTCGCACTTCCTATATCAATTCATGCTGCATGGGTCAATTGAAAACCCGATTCGCATTTGATGGCCTCGCAAAAAGCCCAAAAGTCTCATCCGAGTCGCATGGGGGGAGAACCGCCTTTTTCGTTGCATCGGATAAACTCAGCCGCCCGAGCTCGTAAGGGCCGGGCATGTGGCCAGACTTCAACGATGGGTCATTTGGAATACAACGGCTTGTTATTCTAACAGATATGGTCTGTATGCGCATGCCCGGCCCAACGATCTCCGGCGGCTTCAAACAAGTATCCGATGCAACATCAAAAGGCGGTTCTCCCCCCATGCTCAGGCCCGGAAGTACCCCGAAATCGGGGGTACAACGACTTTTTGCGAGTCCATCCAATTCCGGTATTCGATTCGCTCATCTCTTGAAGGATTGAGGGGACGATCGCTATCCTGTCGAAAGGAACATTCATGAACGGAAAGATGTGGAAACAGATTCGCCTTTGGATTGCTCTGGCCCTGATGGTAACCCTATACAGCATGGGAGACGGCTTCACCCGGGATCTGTCGGCCGGAAGCGATCGGATGTACAAGGGATTGAAGCTGTTTTCGGAAGTGATCGAGTTGATCGAAAAGAACTATGTCGAACCGGTCGACTCCCAGAAATTGATCGAAGATGCCATTCAGGGCATGGTGCATGGCCTCGATCCGCATTCAGCCCTGTTGACGCCGGAAGATTACAAGGAACTTCAGGTGGATACGCAGGGAGAATTCACCGGAATCGGTGTCAGCATCACATTGAAAGACGGAGCGGTGACCGTGGTGTCTCCCATCGAGGGAACTCCGGCATACAAGGCGGGCATCAAGGCCGGGGATGTCCTGATCAAGGTCGGCAAGGAACCGGTCAAGACCCTGAGGGATGCCGTCAACCGGATTCGAGGTCCCAAAGGAACGACGGTCCGGATCACAATCGTTCGCGAAGGGGCCGCCGAGCCTCTGGAATTCGAGATCATGCGGGACATCATCCCGATCGAAAGCGTGCGATCCGCAGAATTGCGGCCCGGATACGGGTATGTCTGGATCACCAATTTCCGGGAAAACACGACCCAGGATCTGGTGCGGGCCCTCGAAAAGATGGAAAAGGGAAAGACCCCGTTGAAGGGACTGGTGTTGGATTTGCGGAACAATCCGGGCGGCCTCCTCAACCAAGCGGTTGACGTATCGGATCTCTTCCTCGAAAAAGGCGTCATTCTTTCCATCAAGGGCCGCCAAGACAAACACGCCAAGGTATTCAACGCCAAGACAAACGATGTCAAGCGCACCTATCCGATGGTGGTGCTGATCAACGGCGGAAGCGCCAGCGCGTCGGAAATCGTGGCCGGCGCCCTGCAGGACCACAAACGGGCCTTGATCCTCGGAACGACATCTTTCGGGAAAGGATCGGTCCAGAATGTCGAGCCGCTGCGGGACGGATACGGCCTGAAGCTGACCATCGCTCGGTACTATACCCCGAACGGTCGCTCCATCCAGGCCAAGGGCATCGAACCGGATATCGTCGTGCCCTATGTCGCACCGGCCAAGTCCGACCGGAAGCCTGTTCGGGAACGGATGCCCAAGGAGAAGGATCTGCAGAACCATCTGAAGGAAGAGCCGAAGAAGCCCGACGTCAAATCCGATGCCGCGACAACCGAAGAAGAAACGGATGAGGATACCGGGGAGGCGAGACCGGAAGGCGGGATGAAGGTGCAGGACGGGCCGCTGAGCGCCGAAAAGCTGCAATCCGACAATCAGGTGATGCGGGCTCTCGAAATCCTGGTTGGTTATGATATTTTCAAGGGGCTTCAGAAGTGATGTTGGATCGGGGCCGGAGAAGGAGTTGATCGCATATGATGGCCTCTTCTCCGGTCAAACGGGCGTCTTCCACCCGAAAAAAACCTTCTGCAAAGCGAGGAAAGCCTGCTGCGGCAAGCGGCAGGTGGAAACGGTTCTTGGGGTGGTTTGCCATCTTTCTGGGGGCGGTTCTGGTCATCGGGGCGGCGGTTGCCCACTGGCTTCCGCCCAAAGCGGCCTCCCCGCCTCATCTTCCTCCATCTCCTCCGGCAAGCCAACCCTTGTTTGAAGTCTATCCGCACGAACCTGTCCCGGCGCAGCCGCAGACACCTCTTCCGACCATCCCCCAAACCGGGCTCCCCAAGGCCGCCATCCTCTTCGACGACATGGGAGGGGATCTTCGTGCAGCCAAAAGACTCATCGCGTTGGGCTGTCCGTTGACCTTCTCCCTTCTGCCGTTCAGCCCCCATCGCATGGAAGTCGCCGAACTGGCATCGGCGAACGGCATCGAGATCATGGCCCACATCCCCATGGAACCGAAGGAATACCCCCATATCCAACCCGGGCAGGGAGCTCTGATGAGCGGCATGAGCGAGGGTCAGCTGGCGGCCCAGCTGTTGAGTGACTTGGACAGTCTGCCCCAGGTGATCGGCATGAACAACCACATGGGCAGTCGGCTGACCGGGAGAGCGTCGGCGATGGAGCAGATCATGGCCGTCGTCAAATCGAAGCATCTGTTTTATGTCGACAGCCGAACCACCCCGTCGTCCGCCGCCCGGGCTGCGGCAAGACTGCTTCAGGTTCCCTATGCCGAGCGGGATGTGTTCCTGGATCATGTGGTGGAAACAGGGGCCATCCGCAGTCAGATCGTCCGGTTCATCGAGACGGCCAAACGGAACGGCCATGCCTTGGCAATCGGGCATCCTCACGAAGAAACGATCGCCGCTCTCGAGGAGCAACTTCCCGCCATTCGTGAGGCGGTGATGCTCGTTCCGGTTTCGGCGGTGGTGCGGGTGCCGCCTTGAAAAACGAAGAGTGCTGGATGACCCTTCGTTCTTGGGGTGTCACTGCTTCCGGCAATAGACGACGAAGCTCTTGCCCATCACGGGGTTGAGCAGCCGATCGAGCCAAGTCGTGATCCGGGGCTTCTGCATCATGTCCCAGGTGAGGAAGCGGTTGTAGAGGCGGACGAGGGGATGCTTGTCCTGTTCGATGCCGACAAGGCATTTGAGCCACCAAAACGGGACATGGAGGCTATGGGCATAGCCGAAGCCGAAGGGATGGAATCCGGCCTGACGGAGCAGGCGAAGAAGGCGTCCTCTTCGGTAGATACGGATATGACCGCCGGGGGTTGTCCGGTATGCCTTGGAGAGCCTCCAGCAGATCCACTCCGGAACGAACCTCGGCACGCTCACACCCAGGAACCCACCGGGCTTGAGCACCCGGTTCACCTCCCGCAACAGCCCGGCATCGTTCGGAACGTGTTCGAGCACTTCCGAGAGAATTACGGCATCCATGGCTTGCGTGGCAACGGGAAGACTACAGCCGTCGGCCTGAGCCAGGAGCCACCTTCCAGCCACCTCCCACCCGAAGAACGCCTCGTGAATGTGGATACGCTCCGCAGCCTGTTTGAGATCGTCCCGGCAGATGTCCAAGCCGATCACCCGGGTGCCGGGTCGACCGAGAACGGCGGTAAGATGCCTTCCGGAGCCGCAACCGATATCGAGGGTCGTGGCGTCTTCTTTGCGCAACAGCTTAATAGGGTCGATGGTCTGCATCGATGATACGCTCATACACGTCGACGGTTCGTTTGGCGGCCTGCTTCCAGGTGAACCGTTCGTGGACCCTGCGATAGCCTTTCTCTCCCAATGCCCGGGCGGCATCCGGGTGGTCGAGAAGATGGGCGACGGCTGACGCCAAGGCATCCGGATCTCCCGGTGGAACGAGGATCCCGGCATCGCCGACCACTTCGGGCAGGGCGCCGCCCGTGGTGCTGACGACCGGAACGGCGCAGGCCATGGCCTCTCCTGCCGGAAGACCGAACCCTTCATAGAGGCTGGGAACGACGGCTACGGAGGCCCGGGCGTACTGTTCCACAAATGCCTCATCGTCGATCCGGCCGGTGAACGTGACGTTGGTCAGTTGAAGTCGGGCGATCAATCGTTCGACATCTCCGTTTTCTTTCGGAGTTCCGATGACGACGAGGCGAACGGAGCGGCCGGAATCGGTGAGGCGCCGGACGGCAGTCAGCAGATGAACCAGCCCCTTCAGCGGGGTGTCGGCGCTGTTGGTGACAATGATCCGGCCCGCTTCCCGCGGGATGTGCGGCAGGGGGCGGAAGCGATCGGTGTCGATACCGTTTTCGACGACGTGAAACCGCTCCTCGGGAATACCGAATTCCTGTTGAATATCGGCTTTCGATGCTTCGGAAACGGTGAGAATGTGCGAAAGCCGCCGGGCCACCCGAAGCTGCATGCCGATGAAGGAATACCAGCGGAGCACCTTGAAGCGCTTCCAGGCGTTCAACGCCGCATTCCATTCGAGTTTCCGGTCGACCGTAATGGGATGGTGAATCGTCGTCACGAAAGGGATGCGCCTGGAGAGCAACCAGGAGCCGTAAGACAGGCATTGGTTGTCGTGAAGGATGTCGAATTCGTGGAGCCGGTCTTTAAGGTGAAGGAAGGCACGGATACCGAACACGAAGGGCTCCGGAAACCCCATCGTCGAAACGCCGGCCCATTCCAGGAAATTCACTGGATCGCAGAGTTCGGCGGCCTTCGGCATGCGAAAAGGGTCTTTGGGGTTGTAGAGATCCAGACCCTTCAAAAACGTGATGGGAATCCGATGGTTGATTCGAAAATCGTCGGGCGGTCCGCTGATGACCTCAACGTGGTGACCCAACTCAGAGAGGGCGGCGGCCAGGTGCCGGACGTAAACGCCCTGACCGCCGCAATAGGGGTTGCTTCTATAGCTGAGAATGCCGATGCGCATGAGATGGTTCTTCCGGGATAAAGTCGGCGACGGCTTCGCAAAAAGGCCGATGCTCTTATTTAACCCGCAGGAGGGCGGGTGCATTTTGCTCGCGCAGCGGAAAAACTCAGCAGCCCGATCTCGTAGGAT
>CAZJXF010000152.1:0-7664 GCA_964549995.1 uncultured Desulfatirhabdium sp.
ATAGGCGATGCGTTTGGCCAAAAAGGCATCGTATTCGGAAACGAACTTGGCGCTCAGCATGTTGAAGAGCTCGCCGTTGATCATACCCTGGGCGGCTTCACCGAAGACGCGGATCTTTCGCTTGACAGGCGGGGCATAACCTTCATCGACCATCTTGAGGACTTCTTTCTTGGCCTCTCCGATGAGGTAATCCCGGTTGAATACGATCCGGTCTTTCGGTCCAAGGAAGCCGTTGGCCCGGGCTTCGGCCGCAGACGTGGACACTTTGGCCATGGCGATGGCCATAAAGGTCGGTATGAAGAATTTGGCCAGATCAACATCTGTGACTGCAGCCGGAATGTTTTCGGTCATTTTCCGCCACAGATTGAGGCATCCGCCGCCTCCGGGAAGCAGTCCGACGCCGATTTCCACCAGGCCCATATACAGTTCGGCGTGGGCCACGATGCGATCGGCGCTGAGGCAGACTTCGCACCCGCCGCCCAGGGTCATCCCATAGGGGGCTGCAACCACCGGGAAGCTGGCGTATCGGCCCTTCATCATGCCGGCATGTGCACGTGCGAGGAAGGCATCGATTTCCGCATATTTCCCTTCCTTCGCGAGTCCGGCCATGAAGGCGAGGTCTCCGCCCGCAGAGAAGGCGCCCGGCATGCCGCCCGCCTGATTCCCCAGGACGACACCGCAGCCGTTGGCATCGACGTAGTCGAAGCACTCCGCCATGAAATCGACGATTTCACCGTTGATGGCGTTCATCTTGGTGTGGAACTCACAGCAGAAAACGCCGTCGCCCAAATCGACGAGGGACGCCGATTTGCAGCTCTTGACTGTTTTGTTGTTGGATTTGAGGGCGGCCAGCGAAATGATGTTCTTGCTGACCACGACATCCCGATAGCCTTTCGTGGCAAAATCGTAGTATTGGGTTTTCCCGTCCTGAACCCGATAAAAAGAGGTCGCTCCGGAGGCGATCATGTCGAGAACCTTCTGCGGTACGGCAAGACCGTCGGCCTTCATTTTCTCGACCGACTGGACCAGACCGATGGCATCCCAGGTTTCGAACGGACCCATAGCGAAATTGAATCCCCATTTCATGGCATTGTCGATTTCGACGATGGTATCTGAAATTTCGGGGATCCGGTTGACGGCATAAATGAGATTGTGTGCGACGGCTTTCCAAGCGAATTTGGCGCCCTTGTCTTCACCGTAAACAACGGCCCGGATTTTTTCGGGAAGGGTCTTGGCTGCCTTGGCGGCTTCAAGGCATGGGAATTGGACTGTGTCGTATTCTTTGTATTCGAGGGTCGCCGGATCGATCACCTTGCGAATCTTTTTCCATTCGGGGGTGAGATCGGTTTTGTAGAAACCGGCCTGGGTCTTATTCCCCAGCAGCTTTTTGTCGATCATCTGCTTGACGAAATCCGGCATGACGAAGCTGTCCCGGGATTCGTCGTTGGTGACGAGTTCATAGGTGTTGGCTGCCACATGGCAGAGCGTGTCGAGGCCGACCAGATCGGAGGTCTTGAACATGGCCGTCTTGGGTCGCCCCATCGCCGGGCCGAAGAGGGCATCGACTTCGGGAATGGTGAGGCCTTCTTCCAACATCAGCTGCATGGCCTTGACGATTCCCTGAACACCGATGCGGTTTCCGACGAAATTGGGGGTGTCCTTCGCCCAGACGATGCCTTTGCCGAGGATGCGTTCGCCTAGATCGGCCATGAAGGAGAGGACTTCCGGAAGGGTGTCTTCACCGGGAATGATTTCGAGCAGCTTCATGTAGCGAACAGGGTTGAAGAAATGGGTGCCGAGGAAGTGCTGACGGAATTCGAGGCTCAATCCCTCGCTCATGGCCTTGAGAGGAATGCCCGAAGTGTTGGAGGAAACGATGCTGCCAGGTTTTCGGACCGGCTCGATGCGTTTGAACAGCTGCTGTTTAATCTTGAGGTTTTCGACGACGACTTCCACGATCCAGTCGCAATCGGCCAATTTTTGGAAATCGTCTTCCAGGTTGCCGATCGTAATCAGATCGGCGTCCTTCGGATGCATGATCAGCGAAGGTCTGGATTTGAGAACGGTATCCAACCCTTTCTTGACCAATCGATTTCGGGCTGCCGGATCGTTCTTTTCTTCTTCCTTCAGGTCGAAGGGAACGATATCCAGAAGAAGGGTTTTAATGCCTGCGCTGGCCAGAAGCGCGGCAATCCCGCCGCCCATGACGCCTGAGCCGATGACTGCAGCTTTTCGGATTTTCCTGCTCATAAAGTCCTCCATGAAGATGATTGACGTACCGTTTCAACACACCCAGCGACCTGGGAATATGAATGAATACTCATTCATTTAAACCAAACGCGGATATCCTGTCAAGAAAAATTCGTAGCAACATGTTATCCTGGGGTTTCAGATGAATCCGCGGGAAGCTCAATCGATTGAATATTGATTCATTCGGTTGGGATGGCTCTGGTGAAACTCGTTCGCTATGGTCGCCCCAACGGATCATGAACAAGGGGCTGGGGGCATGGCAGCCGACCGGAACCAGCGGCAGGAAAGTCACAATGGATTTTTAGGGCCTGATAGGAAAAAGGGTAAGGATCAGGTGGGTATTCAGTGGCAGGTAGAAGCGCGGTCAGTGTATAGGGTATGCGGATCAAATCAGTTGGTGATCGAATCTCCTCCGCAGATATTCCGGCATGGAATTACGTTCTGATGAAACAATTCCAGGAAGACATCGACTACCTGAGAATCAAACTGCGTTCCTCTCCCGTCTCGAATAATTTTCAATATCGCTTCTTCGCTCATTCTCGGCCGATAGGTTCTGTCTGAAGCCAGCGCGTCATAGACATCTGCAACGGTCAGAATTCTTGCCAAAAAGGGGATATCCTCTCCCATCAGACCGTCCGGATACCCTTTGCCGTCATATCGCTCATGGTGGCTTCGAATGACGGCCTGCTCTCTTTGCCAGAGGCCGAGTTGCCCGACAATGTTGGCGCCGATGGTGGTATGGGTTTTGATGATTTCGTATTCCTCGTCTGTGAGACGTGCGGGTTTGAGGAGAATTTCATCCCGGATGCCGATTTTGCCGATATCGTGCAGAAGTCCTGCCGTGTGTAAAATCTCCAGCTCTTCTTCAGAGCATCCCATGTGCTTGGCCAGTTCTTGGGCAACGCAGGTCACCCGGTTGGAATGTTGTTCCGTATAGGAATCTCTTGCGCCGATGGCACGGACAAAGGCATAGATGGTGGAGAAGAGGTTTTGATAAATGTTTTCATAGAGGGCCAAGTTTTCGATGGCATAGGCGGCATGGTTGGCCATGACGGAAAGATAGAAGAGGTCTTTTTCTTCGAATTCGCTGCTGCCCGTTTTTCGGAAGGCAGTGAGCACGCCGAAAACCCTTCCCCGAATGGTGAGGGGAGAGGCCATCAATGTGCCTATGGATGTCTGCTGCAGATTGGCGCTTTGAGGGGATGCGATGACCGGAAGTTGATCGCGACCGATTTCCCGAATAAATCCGGCAGGTGGATCCGGAAAGTTTCGAAGCGACGATGGCTCGGATGTGGGTAGAAACCGACTGATGGGGACCGGTGTTTCGACCAGTTCATGTGTCAGGTGAAATACAGCCGCGTCAGCATGAACGATATCCGCAGCCATCCGAACCAGGCGATCGAACACATCTGCGCTGGTGGTCAGCATCAGAAATTCGTTCGTGATCCGGTTCATGGTCTTCAGGTCTTTGACTTTTTGCGTAAGCTCCCGGTTGAGCGCCTCGAGCCTGGCCTTTTGTTCCGCAGCCTGCTTGAGGAGGATATTTTCGACAAACAGCTGCCTTTGCTGCAGCACCCGCTGAATGCACAGCTCCATATGGTTGAGATTTACCGGCTTGATGAGAAAGTCGACAACCCCGTTCTTCAGCGTCTTCAGGGTGTTTTCCAGAGATGGGAATCCGGTCATGATGACAACGGGAATGGTGTTGTCGAGCCGATTGATTTTTTCGGCGAGTTCGATCCCGTTCATGATCGGCATGTTGATATCCGTAAAACAACAGTCGATCTTGTGGTTCTGCAGGATTTCGTAAGCCTGTTGGCCGTTGGTGGCGGTGAATACCTTGTAGCCTCGAAGGGTGAAGAATTCCTTAGCAACTTCCAGGATACTGGTTTCATCGTCTACAAAGAGAATGTTTTCAGCCCTGACCGGTGTATCCATGAAAAGCCGTCTCGCAGAAAGGTTGCAGAGGGTTTCTTTTTCTCGCTTCTCTCCATAAAGTATCGGCTGGAAAGTTTCAAGACTTTAATCGTACTTTAATCGTCACCTGTTGCGAGTCCATCAATTTTTGATGCATTTTTATGTTCGATATGATAATTGCATTTGCTAACACTTCTCTTATCGTATCTCGAAGGCGGCAAAAGCCAGCATGACTGAAGAACGATCCGAATTCTTCTGAACCTTTCTCATTTCCAACGTTCGAAATTGGAGTTGGTTGTTGACGATGTCTGAAGCTGCCAAAAACCAGAAATTGCGCTCGGTCTCCAAAATGAAGGAAATCATGACCGAGTATTACATCGGAGCAAAGACCGCCCGGGATACTGGAAAGAAGGTTGCCTGGATCACGAGCGGTGGGCCGGTAGAGCCCTTGCTGGCCATGGATGTCATTCCGGTATATCCGGAGAACCACGGGGCCATGATCGGTGCTGCCAAAATGGGGGCCGATCTGTGCCAGACGGCCGAGTCCATGGGGTATACGTCCGATTTGTGTTCCTACGCACGAGCCGACATCGGATGTGCAGCCACGAACGGTGGCCCCATCGGCGGGCTTCCGGAGCCGGACATGCTTGTCTGCTGCAACAATATCTGCGGCACGGTGCTCAAGTGGTACGAAGTTCAGGCCAGACGTTTCAATGTTCCGCTTTTCGTTCTCGATACCCCCGTCTGTCATACGGGGTTTTCCTTGGAGGTCAAGCGTTACGTTCGCTCTCAGATTGAAGACTACATTCATTTTCTGGAAACCGTTCTGCAACGCTCCTTCGATCGGGAAAAAATGCGTCAAGTCGGCAGGTTGTCCATCGAAGCCCAGAGGCTTTGGCAGGATGTCCTGTTGACGCTGCGCCACCATCCAGCCCCCATGAGCGCCTTCGATGCGTTTTTTCACCTTGCCTTGATCGTGACCCTTCGGGGGACACCGATTGTCATTACGTATTATAAAGAACTTCTTTCGGAACTCCAGGAAAGGATCGCCCAGGGGGTCGGTGCTGTGGAAAACGAGCGCTACCGCCTCCTATGGGACAACCTGCCCGTATGGTACCGAACGAAATGGCTTTCCGAAAAATTCGCCTCCTGGAATGCCTGCTTGGTGGCCGATACCTATACCTCGGCCTGGTGCAGTTCCCTTCCGTATATGGATCCGGACGATTTTCTGGGATCTATGGCCGAAGGGTATGCACGCATCTATCTCAACCTGGGTATCGATGCCATGGCCGATATCCTCATGGAAATGATCGATACCTATGAGGTCCATGGGGTGGTGATGCATTCCAACCGAAGCTGCAAACCTTATTCCTTCGGCCAGTACGACATAGCTTCCTGGATTCGACAGCGACGGGGAATCCCGGTGCTGCTGCTCGATGCCGATATGGTCGATCCCCGTCAGTTTTCGGAGGCGCAGTCCGAGGCCCGAATCGATGCGTTCATGGAGATGATTACCAAATGATTGCTGCCGGAATCGATATCGGATCCATTACCGCCAAGGCTGCCGTAATTGCCGATGGCCGGCTGATCGGCGTTCATACCTTGCCGACCGGATACAATGCACGGCAGGCAGGCGAAGATGTCTTCGAGGCCGTAGTTTGCTCGATCGGCATGAATCCCACACAGATCGATGCCATCGTTGCCACCGGCTACGGCAGAAACAGTGTATCGTTTGCCCGGAAAACCGTCACGGAAATCACCTGCCATGCAGCGGGTGTCTCTTTCCTGAACCCGTCGGTTCGAACCATCATCGATATCGGCGGACAAGACAGCAAGGCCATTCTCCTGGACGATCGGGGGAAGGTGAGGGATTTCGCCATGAACGATAAGTGCGCTGCGGGTACGGGGCGTTTTCTGGAAGTCATGGCCCGAGCGCTTCATGCCGAGATCGAAGAGTTCGGCAAATTGTCCCTCGAGGCCGAGACGCCTGCGGCCATCAGCAGTCTGTGTACGGTTTTCGCCGAATCCGAAGTGATTTCATTGATCTCAAAAGGAGAGGCTCGGGAAAATATCGTTGCGGGCATTCACGAGTCGATTGCTGGTCGCATCGGTGCCATGTTAAACCGAATGAAATGGAGTCCGCCGGTAATGATGACCGGCGGTGTTGCTCGGAATATCGGCATTCTGAAAGCACTTGAAGCCAAGTTGGGAACTGAAATCCTGGTGACCGAGTATGCCCAGGTGACCGGGGCGATCGGTGCGGCGCTTATTGCAGCAATGGATGGAGCGAAGTGACGTTATAGGGAGGTTGTCCGGAGAAAGCGAGAGCTTATGAAACCGTCCAGATCATCTGCTATGAATCGAGAACCCTTGATTCTGGTTGTCGATGATGCTCCAGACAATTTAAAGCTGCTGGAACGGCTCCTGAACAAACAGGGATACCGGATTCAGGTGTGTCAGAGCGGTCGGGAGGCTCTTCAGATCGTTCCTCGACTTAGGCCGGAACTGATTCTCCTGGATATCATCATGCCCGAGATGGATGGATACGAGGTCTGTCGGCAGCTTCGCCTCAACTCCCGCACCAAAGACATCCCCATCATCTTTTTATCGGCCATGGACAAGACCGAGGACATTGTCCGGGGGTTTCAGCTCGGAGCCTCGGATTACATTACCAAACCCGTGAATCCGGCGGAGCTCTATGCCCGGATTTTCAATCACATTGAACTGAAGCGATTGAAAAAGGAGCTCAATGAAGCCGCAGTTCGGATCGAGGCGCTGATCGAGCGGCTTACGGCTGCGGAAATCGTCTTTCCGGCCTGTGATGGCTGTGAAAAGGCCCGTGCGCTGGTTGCGCCTCCCTGGGTGGAGACGATCCGAAGCATGCTCGAATCCTGTAAATCGCTCAACCCGGAAGCGTTTCGGTGTCCGGGGTGCAGCCGATCCCAACAAGATACCTGACGGCTTCGTAAAAAGGCCGGATGCTGTGTCGTGCTGCATCCCTCGTCGTTGCGGCGTACGTTTAAGTACGCCTCACTCCTCGGGATTTGCACTCCTTGCCTGCGGCCTTTTTACGAAGCCGTCCATATGCTGGACTTTTTGCGAGTCCATCTGATACCTGAGGGCTTCAAAAAAACGGATGCTGTGGGCGAACCGGCGGGTCGCCCCTATAGGTTTTTGCACTTATGCGCTACGCACCATGCATCGCGCTTTTTCACGATAAAAAAAAGGGCGATCCGTTATCGGATCGCCCTTTGAATAATGGCGTTGCTAAGGATCAGGAAAGTTTTACGACATTTTTCGCGGCCAGCCCCCGGCTTCCGGATTCAACATCGAAGCTGACCCTATCACCTTCTGCAAGCGTTCGAAATCCTTCCATCTGAATGGCCGAGTGATGGACGAAGACGTCACCGCCCCCCTCTTCCTGTTCGATGAACCCAAACCCTTTTTTGTCACTGAACCATTTTACGATACCTTTAGCCAAAACACGTCCTCCTCTT
>CAZJXF010000153.1:0-7495 GCA_964549995.1 uncultured Desulfatirhabdium sp.
GATCTCCGGCTGCTTCAAACACGTTTCCGCTGCTTCGCAAAACACCACCCGCCCGCCTGCTGGAAGCCCGGCATTGGAAGGAAATCGGTAAGAGGCGACTTTTTGCGAATCCATCATCCATGGGAAATCTTGAAAATGGAGGCAATGGGCAATAGTCGATGCGTTTTTGGCACGCATCCATCTTATGGATTCACGAACACCCGCTGTCAGAAGCAGGGAATGTTTTGGTTCAAGAGGAGGCAGACATGGGGACATCCACACGATGCCGTGCGATCGTAGGGGGGATGTTGTGCATCCTATGGATGGCATTTCCACAAACGGTCCTATCTATCGAAAAGTTAGTGGTCGGCACGACGATGGATGTGCGTGGTGTCGACCTGGAGGACTACTATTTTGGTACCATCAAGCACTTGGTTTCGCACAAAGGGCTTGTTCGCATCACCGAAAACGGCGACATCGAAGCCGATCTTGCCGAACATATCGAATCCGAAAACGGCAGAATTTGGACATTTCGACTGAAACCGGGCTATCGTTGGCATGACGGTGAGGCAGTCACAGCCTTGGATGCCGCTTTTTCCATCGACTATCTTGTCCGAAAGCTTCCAGTCTACAAAAGCCATTTTTCCATGATCGAAAGGACCGAAATCATCGATGAACGAACACTGCGATTGTATCTGACAAAACCTCATCCCCGATTCCTGGTCAATCTATTGGTGCTTCGGCTTATCCCCAAACATATCTTTGCCGAAGTAACTGATCCCGGAAATTTTTCGGACAAAAGGGCTGCCATCGGATGCGGTCCATATGTCTTTCATAGCCTCGACCCAGCAGCCGGTATTCTGGAGTTCCGGGCCTTTTCTGGCTACCCACGAGGAGAACCAGCGGTCAAACACATTGTTTTTCGGATGTTCAAAAACCCGGACACCCTATATCTTGCCTTGCGAAAAGGGGAAATCGATCTGCCGTACTTCTATGCAGCGGGCACATCCCCCGCCCATCTTCCTTCCCTCTTGCGCAATCCGAATCTCCATGTTGTAACCATCCCAAACACGGGAGTACCCAATGCCTTGTTTTTAAACACCCATAAGCCACCGCTGGATTCCCTTCCATTTCGTAAAGCCATATCCCGCTCAATCCGATATGAGGAAATCGCTCGGCTTCTGGGTGGTGGCTACGGCTCTGTGGCTAACGCAGGATTTGTTCCTCGCGGCAGTCCGGAATTCATCGAAACCGATCCGCTCGTATACGATCCGAGCCATGCGAAAAAAATTCTCGATCAATTGGGGTATATTGATCGGGATGGGGATGGTATTCGCGAAAATAATGGAAGGCCGCTGGAGCTCGAATTGTTGCTGCGACTCGACATCAGCGGAAACGCTCGCCTTGCAGAACTGCTGAAGGAATATTTTCGAAATGTCGGCATTTCGCTTCGCCTGCGCCCTGCAGACATGGCCATGTTTCGCATCATCAGCGATCAGGACCGCTCCCACACCATGCTTCTATCCAGAACCACACCATGGGGTATGATGATGTGGGCGGGATGCGGATCAGGGTATCTCGATTTCCGCAATATCGGCTGGTCACTGTGCGATCGAAACGATTTTCTGGATATCGTCAATCGGATGAACGACGCCCGAAACGATGCAGATTATCGAAAGGCCGCAGCCGATTTTCAACGTCATCTCGCCACCGAAATCCCCGTTCTCGCTTTGTACTGGGAACATCTGGCCCAACCCCTTCCCAAACGTTACACGGGATGGAAGATCAATCCCATGTATGGTGTGCTATGGGAAGAAACATGGTTCCACCTCCAGGAAACCGCAGGCTGATGGTATGCATCCTTTGGTATTGCGTTTCGTGCGAATCCTCTTTTGTTTGGTCCTCGTCGTGAGCATCCAGTTTCTGCTGCCCCGACTGGTCCCGGGAGATCCTGTTCTGATGCTGCTTGGACCCGAAGCTGCCATACTGAGTCAACACGATATCGAGTTACTTCGGCGAGAATACGGCATAGATCGTTCTTGGATCCATCAATACGCCATGCATTGGAAAAACATCCTTCGGGGAAACACTGGTTACTCCTTTCACCGCAAACAACCCGTATCAAGCATCATCGCCGAACATCTGGGCCGCACCCTCTGGATGGTCTTGCCTGCCGTCATCCTGAGCATTGCATTGGCATTGATGCTGGGCACATGGTGCGGATGGAAGGCCGCTACGGTTTTCGACGGCATCCTGAGCACTACAGCCGTTTTCGGTTCTTGTCTGCCGCCTTTTCTGCTCGGCATGATCCTGCTGGACATTTTTGGATTTCACTTGGGATGGGTGTCGTTAGCCGGATTTTTTCCAACGGTCGAAGCCCGAAATGCACACTGGTGGGCTCAAGTGCTGCACATCCTCCATTATCTTGCCCTGCCGATTCTCACTCTCACCTTGACCCATCTGGGTGGACTGGTATTGATGATGCGCAATTCAGCCGCACGCTTCCGCAACGAGCCCTTTGTGACCTTTGCCATGGCTAGGGGGATTTCCTTCTGGCGCGTCAAATTCGTTCATGTGCTTGCTGCCGCATCACCGCCATTTCTCCACATGGCTGCCCTTCATCTGGGTTTCGTGGCTTCGGGGGCCGTGGTCATTGAACGGGTTTTCTCCATCCCAGGGATGGGCACCCTGATTTTAGAGGCGGCATCCCACCGCGATTATCCGTTGCTGCAAGGATGTTTTTTTGTCCTTTCTCTGATCGTAATGGGTCTCAATCTATTCGCGGATGCCGTTTCGGCATGGTTGGATCCACGGGAGAAAACCGCTCCGCAAAGGACGATATGAACTCACAGAAATTGCGATCTTCCAAGGCATGGATGATCGGCGGATGGTTATGCCTGCTTCCAGCCGTAGCCGCCGCGCTGTGGAGTGCCACGCTCGATCCTACCATGGTTCAGGAAAGGCATGTTCCTTTCCAGCCTCCGACAGGTTCACATCTGTTGGGCACAGACGATCTGGGATACGATATTTTCCTTCAGCTTTGCGTTTCCGCTGAGATTTCCCTTTCCGTAGGCATTCTGGCAGGAGGACTCTCGGTGGTGCTCGGGACAGCGATCGGGATGATGGCCGGATTTTTCGGCAATGTTTCCCGTGAGTGGCTTACGGGATGGATCGATGCTGTGCTGCTCATTCCGATGGTACCGTTTCTCATGCTCCTTTCGGTTTATCTGGGACAGCACACGGAAACCATGATTTTTGCCTTCGTGCTCGTCGGTTGGTGTGGAACAGCAAGGGCCGTTCGAGCCAAAGTCCTTCAACTTCGAACAACCTCCTGGATCGAGGCACTAAAGGGACTCGGCCTATCCCAATCCCGAATTCTGTTGCGTCATGTCCTTCCCAACGTGTGGGATGTCGTTTCGGCCAAATTTATCACCTCCTGCGCAAGTGCCATGATCGCAGAGGCATCCTTGAGTTTTTTGGGGTTGGGTGATCCGATTCGGTCGAGCTGGGGAAAGATGGTCCACGATGCATTTCAGCGCGGAGGATTCGCCAACGGAATGGTTTATTGGTATGTGCCGCCAGGATTGTGCATTGCCTTCTGTACGTTTGGTTTGATGCTTATCGGTATCCATATCGAAAATAGGGCAACGATCGAGACGGATGTATCTCCGGAATAGGTGGGTCCCACAATAGCGACCTTCTAAAAAACGGAGATGAGCCGATACAGGCAAGATGTAGCAGATAGGAGACAAATGTTACTATGGAATTTTCCGGTGATATATTCTGTTCCACCAATTGGGAGCATGTTTGGGAGACCTATCGCAACGGTTCCATCCTCCGAACCACTCAGGAAAAGAAACCTGAACTCTGGAAGCAATTCTTCGATCACATCAGCGGCATCTGGGACGAAATGTCAGGAAATGGCTCAACGCTTTCCAAAATCGTTGTCGATCATCTTCTGAAAAACACTGTAATCGGTCCAGGAAAAACCGCCCTGGATATCGGCTGTGGTCCGGGATCCCTGAGCCTTTGTCTGGCCAGGCAGGGGGTCCGAGTCACAGCCTTGGATTACAGCCCAGCAATGATTCAAATTCTTCAACACGCCTGTGCCGCTAATGACCGTCTCCATGTTTCGCCTTACCTCATAGACTGGGCTCGGTTCAGCACAAAGGATCGTTTCGATCTTGTCATCGCATCCCATTTTCCGGATGTCATGTGTCCCAACGGCATCGAACGGATGGAATCCTTCTCGATCGGTTATTGTGCCCTGGTATTGGGTTGGGGTAAAGAGCCGTTTCCGATACGGGAAAAGTTGTGGAAAGCCTTGATGGAAAAACCCCTGCCGAAACCTGGAGGGCACCTCCTGTTTGCCTTCAACCACTTGATGACTTCAGGCCGATATCCAAACGTCTATCACCTTGAAGTACCCATTGAAATGGATATCGCGCTATCAACGATTCGGGAATATTACATCCAATATTTCGGGATCTTTGGTATCCAAGAATCCTTTGTAACGGAAGCCATTGACCACCTGCCCGCCGAATGGTTTCCAAACCAGCGGTTCTGCGCTTCCGGCACCCTGCACGCCGCCTTGATTTGGTGGAGAGCAACCCGGTAGTTCTTCCTTATCCTGCCACTTTCTGGCAATATACCACCGTTTTGACCATGGGGTTTTTCATCAAGCCATCACCATGTTCGGTGAAGGCTGACAGGTTTGAAAAAGTCAGATACTCTATCGAACATATTCAAATTTCAGGAAAAGGGAAGAGGAAGGAGGATCGGATGGAAACGTTTTGGTTTTGTTAGGGGCGTCCCACCGGGGCGCCCCTAACAAGGTTGAGCGCCAACCACCTTCTGGAACCATTGCAGGAAATGACGCAACCTTTTGCGATACAATCCCCCAGTCTTTCAACTTCCCCACGAGGAAGGAGATGAAAGGAAGAGCGAAACCCCTTAAAAAATCCCTCCGATCTGCGTTGCGGCCATCTGGATCAGCTTCGGCATCGCCTCGTCAATGTTCAGCCCGATCTGAATGGCCTTGGCCGCCACACCGGCCGTATAGATTTTCGTTCCGGCCTTTCCGCTCGATACGGACTTGACGGTCGTGGAACCGGTCGGGGCATTGGCCTTGCTGCCGATACCGCCCAATGTCTTGGATTCACTGGTGACGGTGGTTTTGCTCACCTGCTGATCGATGATATCCTGATCTTCGGTCAGTCGCTCGGTCAGCTGGAAATCGATGACTGCCACAGCCGTCTTGGGCCGCGTCATCATGTCTGCCGCGAAACCGATTCCGGCACCTACCACGCCTCCGATGATGCCGCCTGCGGTACTGTGTCTGGACCCCCCAAGTCCGATACCCGCCAGAGCACCGGCCACTGCACCCGTTCCGGCCCCCTCGAACGTTAGATCATCCTTCCATTCCCCGACATATCGAATGTTCGCCTGAAGAATGTAGGTCGCTTCCCGGACCGACTGGACAACCCTATATCCCTTGGACACGAGATTGGATGTCACCCATTCTTGAAAAGACGCACTGGCCGCCTGATAGCTGCTCGTATTCTGGGTCTTGATGTAGACGGTCTTGGGCGCATCCGTCGGTGTCAGGAAAATCGTTTCGCTCATCGCCACATCCGTCTGCATCTGACTGTAGTCTACGCTTCGTTGAATCGGGGCACAGGCCGCCAAACCAACGATCACGATTAGAACAGCCATACAACAACCGCTTCTCCGCATTCGCATCATGTATTCCTCCTGAACCGTTTGGGTTACTGTTCGGATCGAACCGATTCGATCCACCGTCTAAAGCGATATTCCTCCTTCAAGACCAACCACCGGGCTTCCAACGGATCGACGACCTCGAACCGGACACGATATCCAGGAAGCACCTGGGCCATTCGGCCGATATCCACGCTGATTACCGTCGCCATCTTCGTGTATCCTCCGGTCGTCTGACGATCCGCCATCAGGACGATCGGGCGTCCGTCTCCGGGCACCTGAACGGCTCCGGTCACGATGCCGTCGGAAAGAATGTCCGGCCCGGCTCGATGCCTGAGCGGCGGCCCTTCCAAGGCGATCCCCATCCGATCCGATCGGGAGGTGACGGTGTATTCGGATGACCGGAAAACGTCGAGTACATCCTCGGCAAAGGCATCCGCCTGCGGCCCCAGGACACAGCGCACCGCCACGTCCTCCCGCAAGACCGGAATCCACTCCGGATCGATGGTTCGCGCAGGCCGGTGGAGCGGTGTACCGAAAGAAAGCGTATCCCCTTTTCGGAGCGCTCGGCCCTCGAATCCGCCGAAGCCCGCTTTCACATAGGTCGATCGGCTGCCCATCACGATCGGAACATCGATCGCGCCGGCGACACACAAATACATGCGCGCACCCACGGGAGCGTGATCGACACGCACCCGATCCCCACGCCGGACCGGCTGAACGCACCAGAAGGCGACTGCCGCATCGTTCAGCCAGGCAGGAGCCGAAGCACCGGTCAGGCAGAACAGCCCATCTTCTTCGAATTCGGCTTCGAACCCGCCCCAAGTGATTTCGATCGCTGCAGCCCCTTCGTCGTTTCCGACCAGGATGTTTCCCACCCGCAGAGAAAACGGATCCATCGCCCCGGAAACCGGCACCCCTCGGTCCTGGTACCCGTACCGGCCCAGGTCCTGAACGGTTGCGAACGGACCGGGATCGAGAATGCGCATCATGGAGCAGCCTCCTTGCAGGAAGCAATCGGCACGAAGCGGATCCGATCCCCCGGCTCCAGCAGAAAGGGCCGATCGCCCATCGGATCGAAGAGCCGAAGCGGCGTTCTGCCGATCAATTGCCATCCCCCTGGGCTGTCGATGGAATAGATACCGGTTTGCCTGTCTGCAATGCCCACGCTTCCGGCCGGAACGCGTTTTCGGGGTGTCGATCGCCGAGGGGTGAACAGACGGGAATCGAGTCCGCCCAGATAGGGGAATCCCGGTGTAAAGCCGATCATGTAGACCGTATAGAGGGGCGCCGTGTGGAGGGCGATCACTTCCGCGGCCGAAAGACCGTGGTACCGGCATACGTCTTCGAGATCCGGGCCGTCCGCTCCCCCGTAGGAAACGGGAATGTCGACGATCCGCCCGCCTTCGGCCCCTTCCGGCTCGGTATCCGAAGCGGCTGCAAGCACTTCATCGATTTCCATGCGAAGCCTTTCGAAGGACATCCGCCACGGATCGATCTGCACGAGCAGACTGGCATATGCCGGTATCACATCGAGAATGCCATGGATGTGCTTTGCCTTCAACCACCGAAACAACCGCATCACCTGTCGGTGCACCGATGGATCGATCGCTGCCCCGAATTCGACGAGCAGGCCGGTGTCACCGCAGAGGCGATATCGGGGATAAGAAACATCCTCATTCATGATGGTCTCGCAAAAAGTTCACAAGTCTCATCCGAGTCGCATGGGGGGAGACACGCCTTCTTCGTTGCATCGGATAAACTCAGCCGCCCGAGCTCGTAAGGGCCGGGCATGTGG
>CAZJXF010000154.1:0-7491 GCA_964549995.1 uncultured Desulfatirhabdium sp.
CTTCAAACACGTTTCCGCTGCTTCGCAAAACACCACCCGCTCTCCTGCTGGAAGCTCGGCATTGGAAGAAAATCGGGAGGTGGAGACTTTTTGCGAAGCCGTCATATTGGGTAGGGATCACAGCGAAGCAGTCGATCCACTTCCTCCAGCGAATCGATATAAAAATCCGCCGAAAGCGCCGGATTTCGATAGGCCGCAAACGATACGCCTGAAGCTTCGGCAGCCTGCTGGTCGAGCATGGAATCTCCGATGTAGAGCACTTCCCGGGGGGTACAAGAGAAGGTTTCGACGATCCGAATCAGCATGTCGGGCCAGGGTTTGGCTCGTTCGACATCCCGTGCGCTGACCACCAGATCGAAATCCTCTGTCAGCGAAAAGGCCCGAAGCACATCCCCGATCGTCGTTGTTCGGTTGGTGGCGATCGCCGTCTTGCGGGCCGGTCGAAGCCGCTGCAGCAGCGGTTTCAATCCAGGCTCCATCACCATTTTATCAAGATGCGGCATGTAAGGCATGGAAAGCCGATAGGCCTGGGCTTCGACCAGCTCCTTGGGGTCCGGAAACAGCATGGCCATCACGGTGTCCGCCATGTGCATGTGGGCGATTTCGAGCTGCCGATCGTCCATCTCGGGTTTGCCGAAATAGCGGAGAATCTCGTTGTAGTAAGCGCGATTGATTTCGCGGGTGTCGAACATCACTCCATCGCAATCGAATGCGATGACAGGAAACGGTTGAGGTTTCTTCACGGTGGATCGGCCTGGGGTTATCGTGAAAAGGCAAGATGCGGCGTGCATCGTGCCAAAGTGCGAAAGCCTGTAAGGGCGATCCGGCGGGTGCCCCTACAGGGTCGAGCGTAAGCCAACGTTCTGAGTTCCTGCGACGGCGCAGAAAGACGACCGGATTTTCATCTTGTATTGTATCGCAAAGAAGGATGGGTGGCAAATGCGAACTGGAACGCGAACGGTACCTTTGGTGAATAGTCCGATTCTTGCTTTGGTACGACGATGATACGATGGCGGATAACGCTTCATTTCTCTTGTCAAGGCGAATCTTCTCATGGTATGCAGGCAACAGTTGTGGTCGTTCCATTTTCTAAACCGGGTTTAGTCCGCCTATCGGGCAGCCCGATTACCAAAAACCAACAGGAGGAAACCATGAAGGGACTCGCTCGATGGGGAGGATTGGCAGGGATGTTGGTGTTGCTGGTAACAACTGCAGCAATTGGTGGAACGCTCGACGATGTGAAGGCCAAGGGCTATGTTCAGGTAGGGGTGAACGGCCAACTCTTCGGTTTTGGCATGCCGGATGAAAAAGGAGAGTGGAAGGGCCTGGATGTAGATACCGGAAGGGCGATTGCCGCCGCTGTTTTTGGAGATATTACCAAAATCAAATTCGTTCCGCTGACAGCGGTGCAGCGATTCACAGCGCTGCAATCCGGAGAGGTCGATGTGCTTTGCCGAAATGCGACCTGGACCCTCAGTCGGGACACCCAGCTCGGGCTGAACTTCGTTCAGGTGAATTATTATGACGGCCAAGGCTTCATGGTGCCCAAGAAATTGAACATCAAGAGCGCCAAACAGCTGGACGGCGCAACCGTATGCGTGTTGCCCGGAACCACAACCGAGCAGAATCTGGCCGACTATTTCCGGACACACAACATGAAAATGAAACCGGTGGTCATCGAAAGCAATGCGGAACTGAACAAAGCCTTTTTTGCAGGGCGATGCGACTGTCTGACTTCCGATGTTTCTCAGCTGGCCGGAGCCCGGTCTGTGGCTCCCAATCCGGCTGACTACGTGATCCTTCCCGAAGTCATTTCCAAAGAGCCCCTGGCGCCGGCGGTTCGTCATGGAGACGATCAGTGGAAAGACATCGTGAACTATTCGGTTCTTGCCATGATTGCAGCGGAAGAACTGGGCATCACCTCCAAGAATGTGGATGAAATGCTCAAGAGCACCAACCCGGAAGTGCAGCGCTTCCTGGGAGTGGTGCCTGGCAACGGGAAGGCCCTCGGGTTGGATGAAAAATGGGCCTACAACATCGTCAAGCTGGTTGGCAATTATGAAGAGGTGTTCGAACGCAATGTCGGTACGAAAACCCCTCTGGCGCTGGAAAGAGGGTTGAACGCCCTGTGGACGAAGGGCGGGTTGATGTATTCTCCGCCGTTCAAATGATGATGGACTCGCAAAAAGTCGCCTCTTACCGATTTTCTTCCAATGCTGGGCTTCCAGCAGGAGGGCGGGTGGTGTTTTACGAAGCAGCGGAAACGTGTTTGAAGCAGCCGGATATCGTTGGATCGGGCGGACGCGCTTTATCCCCTTTTGTAAGAAGAACAGTAGGTTGCATTTCAGAAAGCCTTTGTTTCTATCTTGGCCATCCGCCCGATCCTACGAGATCGGGCTGCTGAGTTTTTCCGCTGCGCAAGCAAAATGCACCCGCTCTCCTGCGGGTTAAACAAGAGCATCTGACTTTTGCAAGTCCATCGAATGATGAGGGTCTCGAGAAATGACCAAACATTCGGCCGGGGTTACACCCGGCCGAATGGCCCATAGCCCATTCGCCCATCGATCATGAACCAAGCGCCGCCTCGCTCTTCCACGCTTCAGGAATCCGCCGACAAGGCGATTCCCTTCTGGCACAATCCGGCCCGGAGGGCTGTCGTCTATCAAGTCGTTTCTCTACTGATCACGGCATCGATCGGGTGGTATCTCTTTCACAACACGGTCACCAATCTCCAGCGCCAATCGATCGCTACAGGGTTCGGCTTTCTCGGGAAGGAAGCCTCTTTTGAAATCGGCGAATCGCTGATCGCTTATTCAGCGTCTTATCCCTATGCCCGGGCTCTTCTGGTCGGGCTGCTCAACACGATCAAGGTGGCTGTTGTCGGTATTGCCCTGACGCTCGTTCTCGGTCTCATCATCGGCATCTGCAGGCTTTCGAGCAATTGGCTGGTGTCCCGGATTGCAGCCGCCTACATCGAAGTGTTTCAGGACATTCCCGTTTTGCTCCAGCTTTTGTTCTGGTACGCCCTGTTCTATGAATCGCTTCCTCCTCCGAGAATGGCTTTGGAGCCGCTTCCAGGAGTCTTTCTATGCAACCGGGGTCTGATCTTCGCCGTTCCGGCATCGCATCCCGTGTATTGGGCCGTGCTGGCGGGATTTCTGATCGCTTGTGTGTCGGTTTTCTTCCTTCGGAGATGGGCGAGACGTCGTCAGGAGAAAACCGGTGAGATCTTTCCAGTGGTTCGGGTGTCCATCGGCATTTTGGTCGGGCTTCCCTTGTTGGTCTGGCTGTTGGGAGGATGCCCTGCGGCGATGAATGTACCGGAGCTTTCCGGATTCAATTTTACGGGAGGGATTAACGTCAGTCCGGAGTTTACGGCGTTGTTGCTCGGGCTGGTGCTCTATACCGCAGCCTTCGTGGCTGAAATCGTCCGAGCCGGTATTCAGGCGGTCAGCAAGGGACAGACCGAAGCCGCTATGGCGATCGGATTGAAGCCCTGGCAGGTCATGAATCTGGTCATTCTGCCCCAAGCCCTTCGCATTATCATCCCCCCTCTAACCAGCCAGATGTTGAACCTGACCAAGAACAGCTCCCTTGCAGTCGCCATCGGGTATCCGGACTTCGTGTCCGTGACGAATACCACCATCAATCAGACGGGGCAGGCCATCGAGGGAGTGGCGATGATCATGATCGTCTATTTGATCATGAGTCTGATCACATCGATGTTCATGAACTGGTACAACCGCAAAATGGCTCTGGTCGAACGGTAGGGGACGCATGACGGTTTACTACGAGAATGTTTCGGATATCCGCCCGCCGGTCATTTCGACGGGGGTGATCGGTTGGATGCGGGAGAACCTCTTCAACGGCGTTTTCAACACGATTCTAACTCTCCTGTGCCTGACCCTGTTCATTAAAATCGTTCCTCCCCTGTTTCGTTGGATTTTCATCGACAGTCTCTGGGTGTCGACGTCCGCCGAATGCCGCAACATTCAGGGCGCCTGCTGGTCCATCATTACCGCCAATTACCGATTTATCCTTTTCGGGTTCTATCCCTACGAGCTTCAATGGCGGCCGACCATCGCCGTGGTGTTGCTGGTCGGGTTGCTTCTCGTCAGTCGCAATCGGCGGTTCTGGAAAAAGCCGCTTCTGTATGCATGGATTGTCGGGCTTTTTCTGATGGGAATTCTGATGCAGGGGGGATTGGGGCTGCGTCGGGTAGAAAGCGATCAGTGGGGGGGATTGCCGCTGACCTTTTTGCTCGCGGTGTTCGGATTGGCAGCCGCTTATCCACTGGGAGTCGTTCTGGCACTGGGCAGACGAAGCAAGCTGGCCGTCATCCGGGTGCTTTCCATCCTCTATATCGAGACCGTTCGGGGCGTGCCCCTGGTCAGCCTCCTGTTCATGTCTGCAGTCGTTTTTCCACTGTTTCTGCCCGAAGGGGTTACGGTCAACAAGATTCTTCGGGCGCAGGCGGCCATCATTCTCTTTACGGCAGCCTACATCGCCGAGGTGGTGCGCGGCGGGCTGCAAGGCATTCCCAAAGGGCAATACGAAGCGGCCGAGTCGCTCGGGCTTAACTACGTGCAGACGATGCGACTTGTCGTTCTGCCTCAAGCCCTCAAGATCGTGATTCCTCCTTCGGTGAGTGTCCTGATTTCGGCATTCAAAGACACGTCTCTGGTGGTGATCATCGCACTCTACGATCTACTAAAAACCACCCAGGCGACCCTCTCCAACCCGAACTGGATGGGGTTTTCCTCGGAAGCCTATTTTTTCCTCGCTTGCATCTATTTCATCTGCTGTTACACCATGGCCCGGTACAGCAGGCAGTTGGAGATGGAGCTGGGCGCACCGCAATGAACCCGGAATCAACAGGTGGAATGCACATGGTGTTTTCAGAAGGCGATATCGACCAATTGCGTGAGACGCAACCGGTGATGATCCGGATCGAAGATCTTCACAAATGGTATGGGGATTTCCATGTCCTGAAAGCCATCCATCTGACCATTCACAAAGGCGAGCGGGTGGTTATCTGTGGTCCGTCCGGTTCGGGAAAGAGCACGCTCATTCGGTGCATCAATCGACTGGAGCGGCATCAGCGCGGGAAAATTGTTGTCGACAACATCGAATTGACCGATGACATCAAAAACATCGAAAAAATCCGGGCAGAGGTTGGGATGGTATTCCAGCATTTCAATCTGTTCCCGCATCTGACCATTCTGGAAAATCTTACCCTGGGACCGATCTGGGTTCGCAAAATGCCGAGGAAGGAAGCCGAGGAGATGGCGATGGCTTTCCTTGAGAAGGTCCATATCGCCGATCAGGCCCGGAAATTTCCGGGACAGTTGTCTGGAGGCCAGCAGCAGCGGGTGGCCATCGCCCGCAGCCTGTGCATGAAGCCGAGTGTCATGCTCTTCGATGAGCCGACCTCAGCGCTGGATCCGGAGATGGTGAAGGAAGTTCTCGATGTCATGATCGAGCTGGCCGAGGAAGGGATGACGATGATCGTCGTTTCTCACGAGATGGGATTCGCCCGAAGTGTGGCCCATCGGGTGCTGTTCATGGATGCGGGTCAGATCCTCGAGGCGAATACGCCGGATGAGTTTTTCACCAACCCGCAGCACGAACGGACGAAATTGTTTCTCAGTCAGATTCTTCACTGAGGGGGCTCGTATCCCCGTCCATGCTGAGGTCCGTCAAGGGCCATAGCTCTGGAGATGCATTGCTTTTGTAAGAGACCACCAGAATCCGTACCTGGAAAAACAGCGCACGTGTAGGGGCAAGACATGTCTTGCCCCTACACGTGTTTTTAGGGGGGGGTGACGGCGGGACGGATCATCCAATCTTCAGGACAAGACCGGCGCCGGTGTCTCCTGCGGCGCAGCCGCCCCAGAGCAGATATCCACCGCCTGCCATGACGACTTCTTCGATGCCTTCGATGATGCAGCGGCCTGCGGTCGGGGCCTGCGGATGCCCGTAAATCAGCGAGCTGCCGTAGTTGTTGAAACTGTTGACATCGATGCCAAGTTGTTTGGCAAGAAAGATGTCATTCGCTGCGAAGGGGTTGTGCGTCTTGATGGCTTTGACGTCCTTCACCGTGATACCGGCCTTTTCCATGGCCATTTGAACGGCTGGGACGACGGCCATGGCCATGAAGCCTTTCTTGGCTCGGGCAAAGCCGTACGAAACCACTTGAATGGAGATGTTGGGATCGGCGCTCAGTTCCCGTGCCTTGTCCAGGGTGGTGACCGTTACGGCGCAGTGACCGTCGGCAGGATGGGTCTGGGCACCGAAGGTATGCACACCTCCAGGCAGAACGGGTTTCAGCGCCGCAAGTCCTTCCTTTGTCGTCGGAGTGACGCCTTCGTCGTCGTCGACAACGACCGTTTTCTTCTTGCTGACCCGTACTTCCACCGGAAACATGTACCGCTTCTTGAAGGCCTTGTCGTTAGCTGCAGCATCCATGTACTGTTCATAACGCCGCAGGGCAACGGCATCGCATTCTTCCCGGGTGATGCCGGCTTCCTTGGATACATTTTCGGCCGTCTGGATCATGGCGTTTTGTGCCCATGGATCGCGGTTGAAATTGTCCATCAGCCAGTTTTCCGAAATCACCTCTCCCCCTGGGCCGGTCGGATTGGGCCAAACGGTGTGAGGGCCGTTGGAGCAGCGGTCCGTCATCAGGCAGAAGACATTCTGATACAAACCGGTTTCGATTCCCTGCGCCGCCTGGTAGATACAGGTCGTGGATGTGGTGCATGCCTGGCTGATCAGCATTCCCGGCGTGGATACGGCCCCGATCAGGGCTGCAGCCCAGGGGCTTCCGTAAAACCACTGTGGTTGCCCGACCGTCATGCCCAGAAACACGTAATCGTACATTCGGGCATCCCAGTTCTTCTGAGCCAGCCAACGTTTGGCGGTTTCGGTTGCGAGAAGGATGGCGTGCTCGTTCTGGAAGCTACCCTGCCAGCGGACGAACGGACTGCTGAAATAGCCTTTGTAGGGAATGTATGCCTTGCTCAACATGCGGTTCACCTCCGAATTGCGTTATGGGTTAGAAGTACACGTTCCGGCAAAATCTCGAACGTGAGAACGATCTATCATGAAAATGCAAGATGCGTGGTGCGTTGTGCGAAAGTGCGTGCTTTCCCGGACCGTCACTCCTGTGTCGGCGCTGAATGACGGATTGCATTTTTCTATGGGGTGAAGCAACGCTCTGTAATCATCATTGATATCGCTCCCGAAGCACCCGATGGAGGATCTTTCCGGTTCCGGTACGGGGCATATCGTCGGGCTCGATGAAAATCACCTGTTTGGGGCGTTTGTATCCGGCCAATCTCTCCTTGCACCAGTCAAGAACGTCCTTTTCGGTCAATTCCCCCTTGGGAATGACGACCGCGACAACTTTTTCCCCCCATTTTTCGTCCGGAAGGCTGATCACGGCGACGTCGAACACGTTCGGATGGCCGCCGATCACTTCCTCGACTT
>CAZJXF010000155.1:0-7490 GCA_964549995.1 uncultured Desulfatirhabdium sp.
CAAACAAGTATCCGATGCAACATCAAAAGGCGGTTCTCCCCCCATGCTCAGGCCTGGATATACCCCAAAATCGGGGGTACAGTGACTTTTTGCGAATCCATCAGGGCCTGAATATACCGGAATTGATTTCGAGAATTCATATCAAAAAGGATTTGGCATGTGCAAGCGGCTTCTTCCAAACCTCTTCACGGAAGGATAGGAAGGAATAAAATCATGACTTGACATTCAAAAAATTGAAGTTTATTCATTGCCCCTTCGTCGGGAGCATAGAGATTTCTTACCACTTTCTTTCTAACAGGAGATCATCTTTGATGGATTTGCCAAACTATGTTGTCGGAGAAACCACCATCGGTGGACTGGTGGATATCGTTGCAGAGCAGTTCGGAGACAAGAGAGCCCTCATCTATCCCAAGCTGGGGATCGACTATACCTACAGCCAATTCCGGGATATTTGCAATGATATCGCAAAAGCCTTCATGGCCCTTGGCATTCAGAAGGGGGAGCATATCGCCATTTGGGCGAACAATGTTCCGGAATGGGTGTTGACGCAGTTCGCCACCGGAAAGATGGGGGCTGTGCTGGTGACCGTCAATACGAATTACCGCAGTTTTGAGCTGGAGTATCTGCTGAAACAGTCGGATTCCACCACCCTGCTGATGATCGGCGGCGTTCGGGAAAAAGATGAGTATCTGAAAGTGATTCGGGAAATCTGCCCGGAATTGGATCGATGTGAGCCCGGAAAGCTGCGTAGTGAGCGGGTTCCCCTCCTGAAGAATGTGGTTTTTCTTGGCAAGGAAAAACATCCGGGCATGTTCACCTGGGATGAAGTGATGCAAATGGCTAGTCGTGTCAGCGACGCAGAACTCGAAAGCCGACAGGCATCGCTTGATCCCGATGATGTCATCAACATGCAATACACTTCCGGGACGACGGGGTTTCCCAAGGGGGTTCAGCTGACCCATACGAATCTCATCGGCAATGCCAAGAGTCTCGGCGAGTGCATGCAGCTGTCATCGAAGGACACGCTGTGCATACCCGTGCCCTTTTTTCACTGTTTTGGATGCGTTCTGGGGACCCTTACCTGTGTCGTGTCGGCTGCAGCCATGGCTCCAGTGATCGCATTTAACCCGGTCGATGTTCTGGAAACGGTGGAGGCCGCCCAATGTACGGCGCTGCATGGCGTGCCGACCATGTTCATTGCAGAACTCGAGGAAATGAAGAACCGGCGTTACGATACGTCACATCTTCGCACCGGAATCATGGCGGGTGCTCCTTGTCCCATCGAGGTGATGAAGCAGGTCATCAGTGAAATGGGGGCAACGGAAATGTGCATTACGTATGGTCAGACCGAAGCGTCTCCTGGAATTACCATGACGCGGACGACCGACCCTCTCGAGCGCAAGGTGGCCACTGTCGGGAAGGCGCTGCCGAACGTCGAAGTCAAGATCATCGACACGGCTACAGGTAAGCCGGTTCCACCGGGTGTTCAGGGAGAATTGTGTACGCGCGGTTACCACGTCATGAAGGGGTATTACAAAAACCCCGAAGGGACGGCGGCGGCGATCGACAAAGACGGGTGGTTGCACACCGGGGACCTTGCCGTCATGGACGAAGAAGGGTATTGCAAGATTACCGGAAGAATCAAGGACATGATCATCCGGGGGGGAGAGAACATCTATCCTCGGGAAATCGAGGAATTTCTCTATACCCATCCCCACATCAAAGATGTTCAGGTTGTCGGGGTTCCCAGCCGAAAATACGGTGAAGAAGTAGCGGCCTACGTTCAATTGAAAAATGGTGTCAAGGTCACTGCAGAAGAGCTCAAGGCCTTTTGCAAGGACAAGATTTCCTTTCACAAGATACCGGCCTACTTCTTTTTCGTACAGGAATATCCGACGACTGCAAGCGGTAAAATTCAGAAATACAAACTCCGACAGCAAGCGACGGTGGACCTGAATCGGGAAGAAGACGCCAAAATCGCAACGGCATGAAAGGCATTTCCGGCGGTTCATGAACCTTCGGGAAGGGTGCGCTGGGATGCACCCTTCCCGAAATGCCTCCAATCCCCAATACACTTTCGCGCTTTATCGAGTCCCTCCTTTCTGAACGGACCATCCGTCGTTTTTTCTTCTATCAGACCATCCAGTGTGCCTTTCTCTCCTTCCCAAGAAACAAAATATGTATTGATTTGTCGTCCGATATATGGTGAAGAATACCATTTCAAAGCCCATATCTGAGGGCTGCCCAAGATCGTTATTGCATGAACGAACCTGTCAGCCGTACACGCACGTGCGGCTATTATCATTCTCACAAAGGAGGAACAGAATGTTTCGGATCGTCAAACGTGAGGAAATGGCCGGTGGAACGATCATTCTCAACGAAATCGAAGCCCCCCTCATTGCGAAAAAGGCAAAACCCGGGCAGTTCGTCATCCTGAAGGCCACGGAAACCGGTGAGCGGATTCCGCTGACCATGGCCGACACGAACCCGGAAGCCGGAACGATCACCATCATTTACATGGTTGTCGGAAAGAGCACGGCCCTCTTCAAGACCCTGAAAGTGGGCGAAGGATACCAGGATGTCATCGGGCCTCTCGGTAAACCAACCCACATCGAAAAAGTGGGAAAGGTGGTCTGCGTCGGCGGCGGAACCGGTATCGCCGTTCTGCACCCCATTACGCGTGCCCTCAAACAAATCGGCAATCACGTGATCAGCATCATCGGCGCCCGCACGAAAAACCTGCTCATTTTGGAAGACCGGATGCGTGCGGCTTCCAACGAGCTTCATGTATGCACGGATGATGGCTCTTACGGACACCACGGTTTCGTCACCGATGTTCTCAAGGAAGTGCTTGCCCAAGGAGACATTCGTCAGGCAGTCGCCATCGGTCCGGTTCCAATGATGAAATTCGTTTCCAAAATCACCAAAGAATTCAATGTGCCGACACTGGTCAGCCTCAATCCCATCATGGTGGACGGAACGGGAATGTGCGGCGGGTGCCGGGTGAGCGTCGGCGGAGAAACGAAATTCGCCTGTGTGGACGGCCCCGAATTTGACGGTCATCTTGTGGATTACGACGAATTGATGCGCAGGCTTCAAGCCTATTGCGAAGACGAAAAGAAATGCTACAACGATTTCTGCACCATGCAGCAAGCCTCCTGAACCATGGCTGTTCGATAGAAACATTCCGATCGAATCGATCGTTAACCTATTAGGATTGTGGAGGAAAAGCGATATGGCCGAAAAACCGGAAACGAAAAAGACGATTCCCCGCCAACCGATGCCGGAACAGAAACCAGAGATTCGCCGTAGAAATTTCGAAGAAGTTCCATTGGGCTATTCCGTCGAGACGGCGATGGCGGAGGCCAGCCGATGCCTGCAATGCAAGAAACCGGGATGTGTGGAAGGATGTCCGGTCAATGTCGATATCCCCGGTTTCATCCATTTCATCACGAAAGGCGATTTAACGGGCGCCATTCGCCACGTATGGGAACAAAATGCGCTTCCAGCCGTTTGCGGCCGGGTATGTCCCCAGGAAATTCAGTGCGAAGGAAACTGCATTTTAGGCAAGAAAGGGGATCCGGTGGCCATCGGCAACTTGGAGCGATTCGTGGCTGACTATGAGCGGATGCACGGAACGGGCGCTCTGCCGCCGAAGCAACCGCCTACAGGGAAGAAGGTAGCCGTTGTCGGTTCCGGTCCTGCAGGACTCACCGTAGCCGGAGACTTGTTGCGTAAGGGGCATGAGGTTACCATTCTTGAGGCCTTTCACAAGCCCGGCGGCGTTTTGGTATATGGAATCCCCGAATTCCGTCTTCCCAAGGAAATCGTGTTTTCAGAAGTGGCCTTTTTGGAGCGGATGGGCGCCAAGTTGGAATGCAATGCCGTCGTCGGAAGGACCGTATCTCTGGACGAATTGTTCGAGCAGGGGTATGACGCCATTTTCCTGGGAGTCGGGGCCGGATTGCCGAAATTTCTCAACATTCCGGGGGAAAACCTGATCGGCATCCTCTCAGCCAACGAGTACCTGACACGAACCAACCTGATGAAGGCTTATCGGTTTCCGGAATACGACACCCCTGTTCCGCGGGCCAAGAATGTGGTCGTTTTTGGAGCGGGGAATGTCGCCATGGATTCGGCTCGAACCGCCATGCGCTTGGGAGCGGATCGGGTGCGCATCGTTTACCGGAGATCCCGGGACGAAATGCCGGCCAGAAAGGCCGAAATTCATCATGCCGAAGAAGAAGGCATCGAATTCCATCTGCTGACCAACCCGATCGAGTGTATCGGGGATGAGAAAGGGCGGCTGGTTGCAGTGAAATGCCAAAAAATGGAGCTGGGTGAACCCGATGCTTCTGGAAGACGCCGACCGGTGCCGATTCCCGGAAGCGAATTCACCACCGAATGCGATTTGGCCATCGTTGCCGTCGGAACGGGTGCCAATCCTTTGCTGACCCAGACGACACCGGACCTGAAGCTGAACAAATGGGGCTATATCGTCACCGATCCGGCAACCGGAAAAACCAGCAAGAAGGGGGTATGGGCCGGAGGTGACATCGTTACGGGTTCGGCGACCGTCATTCTGGCGATGGGTGCCGGCCGAAAGGCGGCCGATTCCATCCACAATTACCTGATGTGGGGATGGTGATCGAGAAAATCGAGGGAAAGGCCAAGAGACAGACGTCAGAAGTCAGAAAAACGAATGACTCCTGACGTCTGATCGTCGGCCTTCGTTGAAATGACTGCTGGGTATTCCCCCAAGAAATTTTTGTAAGGAGGTATCATGCCATCCGTAACCCTCAAAGGCAATCCAATGCAGTTGGGTGGACCTCTGCCGGAGGTCGGCCAAACCGCTCCGAATGCAACCCTCATCAACAACGACCTCGCTCCTGTCGATCTCGATTCCTTCAGGGGGAAGATCGTGGTTCTGTCGGTGGTCCCCTCCCTCGATACGCCGATCTGCGATATGCAGACACGGCGATTCAATCAAGAAGCCGAAAAATTGGGGGAAAGCGTGCAGGTGCTGACCATCAGCATGGACTTGCCCTTCGCGCAGAAACGCTGGTGCGGAGCTGCAGGCATCGAGCGGGTCATGACCCTTTCGGATTACCGGAGTGCCGAATTCGGAACGAAATACGGTGTCCTGATTCCGGCCCTGCGTCTTCTGGCACGTGCGGTTTTCGTCATCGACGCCAAAGGGGTGATCCGTTACGTACAACTGGTTCCTGAAATCGGACAGGAGCCGGACTATGCACCGGTGCTGGAGGTCGTTCGGGGTCTGATGGGCGTATGATCCTTTTGGGAACACTCGTCAATACCCTTGCCATTGTCGCAGGAAGTCTGATCGGGTTGCTATTCCGCGGTCGTATTTCCGCTTCCTATCATCGAACCGTCATGCAGGCCATCGGTCTTTCGGTCGTCGTGATCGGAATCAGCGGAGCTCTAAAATTTTCTCAGATACTGTTGATCATCTTCAGCTTGGCTGTCGGCAGCCTCGCCGGTCAGTTGATCGGCATCGAAAGCCGGCTCACCCGGTTTGGAGACTGGGTACAGCGCCGCTATGCATCGGGTGAAAGCGATGTGACCAAGGGATTCGTAACGGCAAGTCTGCTCTATTGCGTCGGGTCTATGGCCATCGTCGGTTCGCTCGAGAGCGGCATTTCGGGAAATCATCAGACCCTCTACGCCAAATCCATTCTGGATGGCATTGCTTCCGTTTTGTTCGCCTCGTCTCTCGGGTGGGGGGTGCTGCTGTCTGCGGCTCCCGTGTTGCTGTATCAGGGGGCGATCGTGGTTTCGGCATCGACCATCGCTCCCTTTCTGACATCGGCGGTCGTTTCGGACATGTCTTCCGTCGGCGGGATTTTGATTTTGGCTATCGGCATCGAACTGCTCGATCTCAAACGACTGCATGTCGGCAATATGCTGCCCGCCGTATTCATTCCGCTCGTCTATGGTGTTCTTCACTCCCTGTTCGAATGATTTTTGCGAAGTCGTCATCCATGATGTTCATTCCGACATTACCTTTAGAGGTCAACGATGAACCGCAATCGTTCCAATGAATTGTTTGATCGTGCCATAACCGTCATTCCCGGCGGGGTCAACAGTCCCGTTCGGGCCTGCAAGTCTGTCGGTACCTCACCGGTCTTCATCCGCAGCGGCGAGGGCTGCATGCTGACAGACGTCGACGGCAATACCTATATCGATTATGTCGGCTCGTGGGGGCCGCTTATTTTGGGACATCGTCATCCGCAAGTGGTTCAGGCCATTCGGGATGTGCTCGAACGGGGAACGAGCTTCGGGGCGCCTGTCGACCTCGAAATCGAACTGGCCGAACGCGTCATGGAGGCTTTTCCATCGATCGAGATGATCCGAATGGTCAATTCGGGTACCGAAGCCACGATGAGTGCCATCCGGCTGGCTCGCGGCTTTACCGGAAGAAACCGCATCGTCAAGTTCGACGGCTGTTATCACGGACATGCCGATTCGCTGCTGGTTGCAGCCGGATCGGGGGTTGCCACCCTCGGGATTCCCGGAAGCCCCGGCGTGCCACCGGAGGCGGCAGCCCAGACCCTTTCCCTCGTGTACAACGATACCGACGGATTCTGCAGGGTCATGAAAACCATTGGGGATACGATCGCAGCGGTCATCGTCGAGCCTGTCGCAGGCAACATGGGCTTTGTGGCGCCGATACCGGGCTTTCTCGAAGCGCTTCGAGCAGAAACGGAAGCCTGCGGGGCGCTGCTCATTTTCGATGAGGTGATGACGGGGTTTCGGGTGGCCTGGGGAGGGGCACAGCAGCTCTTCGGCATACGACCGGATCTGACAACCCTGGGCAAGATTATCGGCGGCGGACTTCCGGTAGGGGCATACGGCGGAAGAAAAGACATCATGATGCACATCGCGCCTCAGGGGCCGGTCTATCAGGCAGGGACCTTGTCGGGGAATCCGCTGGCCATGGCAGCCGGAATAGCGACCCTGAGAGAGCTGCGATCGAAAGCACTTTACGATGCATTGGATCGTAGCACCGAGCGGCTGTGTATGGGATTGGCCACCGCCGCGCGGCAGGCGGGCATCCCGCTTCAAACCGCCCATCTCGGTTCTATGGGCGGTCTGTTTTTCACGGATCGAGAGGTCACCAATTTCGATCTGGCCAAGACCAGCGACACGAACCGGTATGCCCGATTCTATCGCGGTATGCTCGAGGCAGGTGTTTATTTGGCGCCGTCTCAGTTTGAGGCGTTTTTTGTGTCCGTAGCTCACGAGCAGCAACACATCGATGCGACCATCGATGCGGCCACGCGGGTTTTCGAGGAGATTCCCCGTGGCTGAAGTGTTCGGTATTCCGGATCGGGTCCACCGCGTTCATTTCATCGCCGTATGCGGAACCGCCATGGCGGCCGTGGCCTGCATGCTGAAAGAACTGGGATACCGAGTCACCGGATCGGATGCAGGCGTCTATCCACCGATCAGTACCTTTCTTGCGAAGC
>CAZJXF010000156.1:0-7344 GCA_964549995.1 uncultured Desulfatirhabdium sp.
CAGCAGCATGCCGTAGGGGGAGGCGATCAATCGCTCGATCGCCTGCAGGTGATCCGGGGAGAGGCCGAGTTCGTTCAGGTGCAGCAGGGAGGAGCTTTTATCGAGAAGCCGCAGCACGGCCCGCTCACCGAAGACGGTCGGGATGATCGACACCCGGATGTCGACCTGCCGTTCGCCGATCCGCACATCCATCCGACCGTCCTGGGGCAGTCGTTTTTCGGCGATGTTCATCCGGGCCATGATCTTGATGCGGCTGATCATTGCCGCATGCACCCATTTCGGCGGTGTGCTCAGGTCGTAGAGGACGCCGTCGATCCGATAGCGGATCTGAAGCGTTTCGGCGTAGGGCTCGATATGGATGTCGCTGGCCCGGGCCCGGACGGATTTGGCGATGAGGTGGTTGACGAAGCGGATGACAGGCGCCTCGCTCATGTCATCGAGAAGATCGGCGGATGCCATCATCTCGATGACATTGTCCGTCATGTCTGCGCCATCGAGAACGATTTCATCGCCGGACGGGGCTTCTTCGTGGTAGAGGGTCGTGACCGCCGAGAGGATGGCCGACCGGGGCGCGAGCACCCAGTCGATGCGTTTCGGCAGCAGGACCCGAGCCAGCAGATCCCGTTTGGCATAATCGGTCGGATCGTTCAGTGCGACGGTGATGTGATCGGCCGTTCGATTCAGGGAGACGGGCACGAGCAGATGGGTTTTCAGGAAGGACATCGGAATCGAGCGAACGCATTGGGTCAGCCGTGGATCGATCGGTGTCGCAAGAAGCGGGCCGTGCTGAACAGGAAACCCATAGCGCCTGCCGAGGGTCTCGAGGCGGGAGGCTTCGCTCGAATCCTCGGAAACGGCCGAAGCCGGCGTTTCGAGTGCGGTTTCGTCCGATGCGTTTTCCGGATGGGGCTGGTTCCCGCGATCGGACGAGCCGATACCGACCTCAGGGTGTTTCCATGAAAGAAGGCTGGGTGGCATTCTTCTCCTGAATGTCGTCCATCTGGTTTTTCTTCTTGTCGTAGATCCGGTCGCTTTCCGGAGGGGATTTCACGACCCGGGGGGTGAGAAACACGAAGAGATTCGTCTTTTCCCGGCCTTTGGATATGGACTTGAACAGCCAGCCCGCAAGCGGAACGTCGCCGAGGCAGGGCGTCTTGTACCGGGTTTCGGAGAAGCTGTCGTCGATCAGCCCGCCGATGACCACCGTATGTTCGTCTTTCACCAGAACCGTCGTCGATATGGTCCGCTTGAGGGTCGTCGGCCGCTCGGCGTTCACGACCGTCGTCGATTCGGGAGTCAGATCGAGCTTGGTCACCTCCTGGTTGATCGTCAGCCGAACCATACGATCCTTGCTGATCTGAGGCGTGATCTTGAGGGTGATGCCCACATCCCGGTATTCATAGGTGTTGAAGGACTCGAAGGTGCCCGTCGTTCCGCTCTTGGTCTGATAGGGCACGTTTTTCCCGACCGTGATGACGGCCTCTTCGTTGTCTGTCGTCAGAATCTGAGGCGTGGACAGGATGTTGACGTCCTTGTCCTTCCGATAGGCCTTGACGATGGCCTGAAGCCCCGGGAACTTGATGCCGCCGATTTCGAGCAGCTCGCTGAACACGCCTACCGAGAAACCGGAAGGTGGGGTGGCCACACCGGTCGTCGACGATACGATGTTCGAGAAATCCGGATATTTTCCGGCCCCGCTGAACCCGCCGCCGAAAGCGCTCGCCCTGCCGCCGATCGTTGCTTCCCCCAGAGCGACCCATTCGGTGCCGAGGTTGAAGTCCTTGTTCACGTTGACTTCCATGATGAGGCATTCGATGTAGACCATCGCCCGGGGAATGTCCAACTGCTTGATGATGTCCTCCAGAACGGCGTATTCATCCTTGTCTGCGGTGATGATGAGGCTGTTGGTGGCCTTGTCGGCCGTGATACGCACCTTCGAGGAGAGAAGCGCAGGCTTGGCTGAACGGTCGGTCTCGGCTCCTGCATCGGCTTTTCTCGAGGGAATGTCCTGAAGCACCTTGGCGATGTCCTCCGCCCGGGCGTTTTCCAGGTAATACACCCGCATGCGTTCGTTGACCCGTGCAGACTCCTTGTCGAGACTGCGAACGAGTTCCCGTACCCGCTTCATGTAGTCTTCCGATGCCAGGACGATCAGGGAATTGGTCCGCTCGTCTGCAGCGGCCCGAAACACGGCATCCATGCCGAGGGCTGTATCGGCCGCAGGCTGCCGCTGCCCTGTCTGGAACACGGTATCGAGGAGTTTGACGATCTGCTCGGCTTTGGCGAATTGCAGGGTAAAGACTTGAAGCTCCCGACCCGTCATGGGGATATCGATGGTTTTGAGCATCTTCGCCAGCCGCTGAATGTTCGATTCCACATCCGTGACGATGAGGGTGTTGGTTGCCGGATATGGGATCATCACGCTGTTCTTGGAGATGAGAGAGGAAAACAGCCGGCTGACGAGTGTGGCATCGGCGTACTGCAGGGGCAGAATCTGGGTGACGACCCGGTCGGTGGCTGAGCCCGATTCTTCCAGAAGGCGGGTTTCGATGCTCTTGGTTCGAGCGTCGGTGACAGGGATGATCTTCGTGACGTTTTCGGAAGGCACTGTCGTATAGCCGTACACTTCGAGAACGGATTCAAACACCCGATAGGCCTCGGCCACACTGATCTTTTCCGGGGAGATGACGGTGATCTTGCCGTTCACCCGCTGATCCATCACGAAATTGCGTCCCGTCAGTTCGCTGATGAATTTGACGAAAACGGCGATGTCCACATTGTTGAAATCGATGCTGATGGCTGCATCCGATGGGATCCGGGCGGCAGGAGGAGGGGGTGGCGCTGTCTTTCCCGCCTTTCGGGAGGCGCCTTCCGACCGAGGAGGGTTCCACCCGATCAGCAGAGCGACGACGATCGGAGTCAGAAGCAGCAGCGGGAGCAGCCTCCCTCTCGCAATTGGCTTGGTAAGGTTTCGATTCATGGAAATTCCGTGGCGATGTTCAGACCGATGTTCAGGTCGATCCGATGTTCTATTCAATGGTGTATTCGATCGCCTCCTCGCGTCCGTTTCTTCGGATGTTCAACTGCAACCGGTTGGCCGTTTTCAGGCCGGTATAGATTTTGAGCGCATCGTCTGCAGACTGGATGGGTTTCCCGTCCACACCGAGAAGAATGTCTCCGCTCTGCAGGCCGAGTGAACTGAAGAACGATCCCGTCATCACCCCGCTCAAGGCAAGCCCGTCGGGCTTTCCATCCGTAAAATTGGGGATGATGCGTACCTGTTTCATCAAGGTGTTGATGTTTTGGATGGCTTCGTCGATCTGGGTGCGTTTGACGGCGATCCGGTTGGCGGAGGAACTGCCTGGTTGGGACGACAACTCCGGAGAGGCACCTGAAGATGGACCTGCATTCTGCCACTGCTGCATCGGAAGCACCTGACGCTGGATTCCCGACAGGAGGATGACCCGATCCCGGTGTATTTCGATGACCTTGGCTTCGCCGATCCATTCCCCGATCTTCACCAAATGCTGCCGTTTGTCGGATTCCGTTTCGATCACCGCACGGATCAGTCCGTCATGGCCGGTGATCGTGCCCCACAATTTCAGGTTACCGGATGGGAGGGCCGCCTCCTTTCCGATTGCCTCACTGCGGGGAGGCGGCAGAAAGGGGCTCCTCAGAAGGGCAGGCGCCTCTTTTCGAGGGGTTGTCAAGGGTTCTTCCGCCTGGGTCGAGACCTGAGCGACGCGATGGCTTTCCTTGTGCATCAGGCTCGTTTCGGTCAATCCCCTGTACGAGATCGCGACAAGCCAATAGGAAAGAACGGCGATTAGGCAGACATCGAGCGCCGTCCAGAGCGTAGGAACCATCCCGGATCTCCATCTGTTAAGACGCATTTTCGTAAATCCGAAAAACATCACTTTTGACGGCTTCGCAAAAAGTCCGATGCTCTTGTTTAACCCGCAGGAGAGCGGGTGCATTTTGCTTGCGCAGCGGAAAAGGTGTGCCCGCTCCCATGCGGCTCGCTGAAGACTCACTGCCTTTTTGCGAGGCTGTCAGGGTCAACCGTCCGTTTCCCACCTTGGCTGCCGGACCGTTCCCGAAATCCGAACGGTGAGCTCCCGATCGACCCGGGATGCGATGAGCGCCCGTAGAGCCGGTTGATGGATCTCGCCCAGCAATCCCGGATGAATCCGGATGGCGGCCTCCGCCTGAATCGGACTTTCCTTCCAGGGTTCGGCGAGACGGAGGATTCCTCTGGCTGTTCCCGAAACCTGCGTTCCCTGAAAGGCTGCGGATGTGAGTCTCAACGCATCGGAATCATATACGATCCGCGCCTCACCGGATGTGAAGGACACCTGTGCAGGTCCCAGTGAAGGATCGATCAGGCCGATTTTGAGGTTTTTCCCGTGCAGGGTCAAGAGCAACCCCCGATCTTGTGGGTGAAGGTCGCCTGCGATTTCGCCGGCCATCGATCGTCCGAAGGCTTGATGAAAACCGGTGATCCGCTCAAGGTGAATGCCGGAGAACTGCAGATGCACATCCCATGTGCCATCTCGAACCACCGGATAGCCGATGGTCCCGGTGATACGGCCTTCGGCCGTCGTCGCCGAAACGGCGGTTTGGATGCCCTTCCATCGAATGCCGCTCGGTCTAACGCTCAGGGTGTCGATCCGAAGGAGCGGTTTCCCCTGCAGCTGCATGTCGATGGGCTCCAGAAAAATGGTGAAGGGAAATCGGATGTGGATACGTCCGATGGTGACGGTGCGACCGGATGTCGGATCGGAAAGGCGGCTTTCGAGAAGGGTTCGGAAGGCGTCGGCCGGGAACAGCGCATGGAACCAGAACAGCAGAAAGGCGATCAGCACAAGACCGTATCCGACACACCTTCTCGTTTCAGCGTTCAAGGGTCTGCACCTGAAGGGATGCTTCGAGCATCACCGGGTTTTCCTGGGAAGGGGTGATCAGAAGTTTTTGAACCCGTACCGATTGCCCTGCATTCTCGACCTGTGCCATCCACTGAAGCAGCTGGGCGAATTCGATGCCTTTCCACTTCATTTCGATTCGTACGAGACGATACGGGCCGATCGTTTCGGATGGCAGGGGTTTCATCACCGCAATGTGTGTTGCAATGCCCAGAGAATCCGCCGACTGGCGCAGAAACGAAAAGAGATCGAAATCCCCCGGGCGTTCGTCGATCTGCTTTCGGATGGCGTTCAATCGTTGCTGCAGCCCGTTCGATATTTCGACGAGGGATGCCATCTCTTGAGCCTGGCGTTGTTTGACGGCAACCGCCGTATGCAACCGCTGCCGCCAGGCCGAGAGCGGCACCCAAAGCCCTTCATAGGACAGCACACAGGTGACCAGAACGGCGAGAAGAACGATGACCCGCTTTTCTCGAATGCTCAGACGGAGGGATCGCACTTGTCTTCGCGTCCTTTGTGCCTTTGCGGTTCATTTTCGGATATTCGAAACCATTGATATTGACAATGGTTGGCTGGCAGCTTATCATCACTGGTCCATTAGAGAAGGCAGTATGGGTCGTTTTTTCTTTCCTGTCAAGCAAGTCGGCGGCTTGTTTCCAACCGGATCACTTGCGAGAGTGGCGGAACTGGTAGACGCACTGGACTTAGGATCCAGCTCTGGCAACAGAATGGGAGTTCAAGTCTCCCCTCTCGCACCATGCCCGGTTTCCGGCGTCCCTCAGCTCATTCTCGTTCTGCACGATGCAACCTCATGAACACCGATCGTCGCAGTGACGTAACGGCAGGTAGGATCGGCCGCCGTTCGGCCGCTTCGGATCGTTACCTGAATTTTCAACCCCATTATCGGAAAGGGTCGGCAACAAGGTCATGAACTATTCGATTGAATCCGCTGGTGCTGTCAAGAAAACCGTTTCGTTCGAATTTCCGGAAGCGGAAATCCGTGAACGAATCGACGCCTATTACAAGGACCTCAACCGGAAAATCACCATCAAGGGATTCCGTCCCGGAAAAGTCCCCCGTCCGGTTCTCGAACGGAAGTTTCAAAAGGACGCCCAACGGGAAATCGCTTTCAATCTGATGGATGAGGCCATCCAGGAATTGTTGAAAAACGAGAGCGACATTCTGAACATTCTTCCGACCAGTGCGCTCGATCTGGCTGCAGAGCCGCCGTTCCGATTCATGGCCGAAATTGAAGTCAAGCCTGAAATTGCCGATATACCCTATAAAGGCATTGCCGTCACCCGGGAGCGGCATGTGCCGACCGACGAAGAAATCGACGTTCATCTCCAGATGCATCAGAGAAATCTGACGCGGTACGAAGCAATCGCCGAGAACCGTCCCCTGAAAGAAGGCGACATGGCGATTCTGGCTTACAAGGCTACGGAAAACGGTCAGATCGTCGCAGCCGAAAACGAATTTCGCTATACGGTCGGTAACCATTTCTTTTCGGCCGATTTTGACCGTGCCATCGAAGGCATGCAGGTGGACGAAACGAGAACCGTCACCGTATCCTTTGCCTCCGATCATCGAATGGAAGCCTTCGCCGGGAAGACCCTCGATCTGGAAGTCCGGCTGACGGAAATTCGGGAGCCGATTCTGCCGCCCATCGACGATGAACTCGCCAAACGACTCGGGGAGTTCCAAAATCTCGATGAATTGAAGCAGGCCATTCGGCATCGGCTCACCCAAGGATACGAGAAGCGGGCGGAACAGAAGATGCATGAGCAGATCTTCGAAGCGATCGGTCAGATGGTGCAATTCGAAGTGCCTCAGAAAATGATCGATACGGAGCTCGGGATCATCGTCGAAGACTACAAACGGGCCATTCAGTATCATGGCGGCAAACCCGAGAATATCGATGAAGAGCAGCTTCGACAGCAATACCGGCCTCTCGCCGAAAAGCAGGCCAGGCGTCATCTGATTCTCGAAAAGATCGCCAAACAAGAAGGGCTTTCCGTGGAAGAATCGGAGATGCAACACTTCTACAAGGAAATGGCCCAAAGCCTTGGGCAGGACGAGAAGGTGATCGCCCAGTATTACGAATCCTATCCGGCCATGGTCGAGCATGTGCGCGAAACACTGCTTGAAAAAAAGGCGATGCGACTTATCGTAGATGCATGCACCGTCACGGAGGTTCCGGCCGATGCCCCAACCGATGACCCACCGGAAAACGAGTCTGCCGAGGAACCCGCATCCTCCATCTGAAAGGGCGAACCGTTCTTCCGTGAACGTGACCGACGTCGCTGTCAACCCAAATCGTTCGGCTTTCCGGAAACGGCCGGGGGAAGCCCAGTAACCTTTGCCACCGCAGGAGGTTCATTTTGCCGTTAGTACCCATTGTCATCGAACAGACCAGCAGAGG
>CAZJXF010000157.1:0-7307 GCA_964549995.1 uncultured Desulfatirhabdium sp.
AAAATGGTCGGGACGACTGGATTTGAACCAGCGACCCCAGCGTCCCGAACGCTGTGCTCTACCAGACTGAGCCACGTCCCGACTCGATCGGCACTATTTAATCGCTTGGATCGGAATTGTCAACCGAAAATCGATACAACACATTTGTCGAAGCTATTGCCGGATCATGGTCAGAAGCATCTTGAAGGCGGTGATTGCTTTCAGGGCATGGGGGCTGTGGGCGGGCATGACGATCATCTGACCTGTGGCCACCCGGAAGGGCGTTCCCGAGATGGCGATTTCAGCCTCCCCTTCGAGTACCTGCACCATGGCATCGAAAGGGGCGGTGTGTTCGCTCAGGCCCTGGCCGGCATCGAAGGCAAAGAGGGTGACCGTCCCCGTGTCCTTTTTGACGAGGGTTTTGCTGACGACGGCATCTTTCTGATAATCGATCATGGCTGCAAGGGTATGGACCTTTACATCGTGGTTCATCGGCAGGTCTCCTCTGAGGGGGATGAATGGATCGGATAACGAAACAACGCACAGCATTCGAGAAAACGCCGGGTCTGTTTTTCCCCGTATCGGGAAAGGCCTTTCAAAATGCTTGCGACAGGCTTTTCCTCTTCGGGGTTGTGGTCTTTGGAGAAAAATTTGTCTGCAAAACAGATGAGCTTTTCTTCAATGGTGAGCGGGAGCATCTCCCGATCGGGCAGAGGAATCCGCCGCTCGCGGATTTCCTCCCGATCGATTCCCATGGCCACATGCCGCTCGCAGACCAGGGCATGACGGAAAAGGCCCCGCTCCTCCAGCATTCGTCTGCCGACGATGCCATGTTGCACATAGGGTAGGTTCCCGTAGCATCCGATGCTGGGCGCGTTGCATTCCCGGATGCCGATATCGTGCAGAAGGGCCGCCTCGATTACAAAGTCCCGGTCGATCGTCAGCTCCGGGCAGCGGTCTGCGATTTCGAGGGCCTTTTTCCCCACCATCCGACCGTGGATCAGCAGCAGATCCAGCGCCATCGATGAGTCGGCGTATACGGTTTTCAAAATGTCCGCAGCTTCCATACAGGGTCATTCGATCCGGCAGATCAATCCTTTCAAATACAGTCCTTCCGGAAAAGAAAGAAGCACCGGGTGATCGGCTCCCTGGTAGCACCAGCGCAGGATCCGGGCTTCCCTTCCGGCATCGCAGGCCGCATCGGCCACTACTTTCTGGAAGAGGGCAGGGGAAATCATCCCGGAGCAGGAGAAGGTGGCCAGAATTCCGCCCGGTCGGATGAGTTTCATCGCCAGCAGATTGATGTCCTTGTATCCCCGGCAGGCCCGTTCCACCTGATGTTTGGATTCGGCGAACTTGGGCGGATCGAGAATCACGACATCGAAGGTTTCGCCTCGATCCCGAAATCGTCTGAGGGCCTCGAACACGTCGGCGCAAACGTGATGTACCCTTTCACTTTCCGAAAAGCCGTTCCATTCGGCATGGCGGCGGGCGGCATCGAGTGCCTGTTGCGATGCGTCCATCTGCACCACATGCGCCGCACCGGCTCGAAGCGCGTGGATGCCGAATGCGCCCGTATAGCAAAAGGCGTTCAGAACCGATTTTCCCGTGCAATGAGCGGCCACAGCCGACCGGTTTTCGGCCTGGTCGAGATAGAAGCCGGTCTTGTGTCCTTTCCGGATGTCGACCCAAAAGCGAAGGTCGTTTTCGACGATCGGGATCGCCTCATCCGGAACCCGACCCCAAAGCGCGCCCACAGATGTCGCAAGCCCTTCCTTAATCCGGGCCGTTGTATCCGATCGCTCGAAGATGCCGGTGCATGGAACCATCCCCTTCAGTGCCGAAACGATGTCGGCTTTCCAGTGTTCGGCGCCTGCAGACAGGAACTGGCAAACCAGGAAATCGCCGTATCGATCGACAATGACGCCGGGAAGGTTGTCGGATTCTGCAAAAACCAACCGAAAGGCGCTCTGGGGAACATTCAGATCGAAGCCTGCAGCCATGCGTCTTTCGATCGCGGCCCCAATGGCCTTCTCGAAAAACGTCCGGTCGATTCTTTTCGTTTCTTCCGGTTCGAAGCTCCAGATGCGAGCGATGATTTGCGAATGGGGGGAAAAGGCGGCATTGGCCAGGGGTTGACCCCCGGCTGCAGTCACCACGGCGGTTTCGCCGGAAGCGGGATTTCCCTCGATTCGGTCCACGGCACCCGTGAAAATCCACGGGTGCCGATTCAGGACCGATTTTTCCCGCCCGTGCTTCAGGACGATGCGAGCGGATACCGGCTTCAAGCGGCTTTCTTCAGCTTGACGGCGCACACCTTGTATTCCGGAATCTTGGACACCGGATCGAGGGCGGCGTTCGTCAAACGGTTGGCCGCAGCGATGGCGTAATGGAAGGGGATAAACACGGTTCCAGAAACGGCCTTTTCCGAAATGCTGATCCGTGCTTGAATGGCACCGCGCCTGGAAACCACGGACACCTTGTCCCCCTCCTCGAGACCCATCCGGAAGGCATCCTGAGGAGCGATTTCCACGAAGCACTCCGGCGCGCGATCCATCAGTCCTTCGGATTTCATCGTCATGGTACCGGTATGATAATGATAAATCACACGGCCTGTGGTCAGATACATTGGATATTCCTCGTCCACCTGCTCTGCGGGTGGCCGGTATTCGATGCCGAAAAAGACCCCTTTGCCGATCGGAAAAGCATCCTTGTGAAGGATCGGGGTTCCGGGATGCTCGGCATTGGGACAAGGCCAGTGCAATCCTACCCGATCGATCCGGTCGTAGGTAATGCCGCCATAGGACGGGGTCACTTGGGCGATTTCACGGAAGATGGCTTCGCTGTTCTCATATTCCATGCTGTAGCCAAGGCGCTTCGAAATTTCGGCGGTGATTTTCCAATCATCCCAGATGTCGCCCGGCGGATCGACGGCTTTTCGCACCCGCTGCACCCGGCGCTCGGTGTTGGAGAACGTGCCGTCCTTTTCGGCAAAACATTTGCTTGGGAAGACGACATCCGCCATTTGCGCCGTTTCGGTCATGAAAATATCCTGAACGACCAGAAAATCGAGTTTGGCGATGCTCTTTTCGGCATGGTTCAGGTCCGGATCGGATACAAGCGGATTTTCGCCGATGATGTACAAGGCCTTGAGTTTGCCTTCATGGGCCATCGGGATCATTTCCGTGACCTTGAGACCGGGTTTGTCGGGAAGCCCCAGAACGCCCCAGGCGGCTTCCATTTTCTTTCGGGCTTCCGGATCGATCACTTTCTGATATCCCGAATAGACATCCGGCAGCCCGCCCATATCGCATGCACCCTGAACGTTGTTCTGGCCGCGCAGGGGATTCACACCCGTTCCGGGTCTGCCGATCTGACCGCAGAGCATGGCGAGGTTGGCCAAGGATTTGACGTTGTCGGTTCCGCTCGTGTGCTGGGTGATTCCCATGCAATAGACAATGGCTGAGGCTTTCGATGCGGCGTACATCCGTGCGGCTTCCCGGATGTCTTTCGCCGGGATACCCGTGATTTCCTCGACATATTCGGGGGTGTATTTCTCAACGACTTTCTTCAATTCGTCGAATCCGACGGTGCGTTCCGAGACGAAGGTCTTGTTGTAGAGGTTTTCGGAAAGAATGACGTTCATCATGCCGTTGATCCAGGCGACATCCGTTCCAAGATTGGGCCTGAGCCATTTGTGAGCGAAGGAGGCGATCTTGATTCGTCTGGGATCGACCACAATCAGCCTGGCTCCCCTGCGGGTGACGGCTCGCTTGATATAGGCGGAGATCACCGGATGGTTTTCCGTGGTGTTGGATCCGGTTACCAGAATGACCTCTGCGGTTTCGATATCTCCGATGCTGTTCGTCATGGCACCGCTTCCAAACGTGGCGGCCAGCCCGGCCACCGTGGAGCTGTGTCAGAGACGGGCACAATGGTCGATGTTGTTCGTCTTCAGCACCGCTCGGGTGAACTTGTTGGCGATGTAGTTGTCTTCGTTCGTGACGCGGGCCGAGGTGAGGACCCCGATGCTGTCGGCCCCGTGCTTGTCTTTGATTTCGGCAAGTCGCTTGGCCGTAAGGTCCAGAGCCTCCTCCCAAGAGGCTTCCCGGAAGGTACCGTTTTCCTTGATGAGCGGGGTTTTCAGGCGATCCGGCGAATGGATGAAATCGAAGCCGAATCTTCCCTTGACGCATAGGCTGCCGTAATTGGGGGGGGACTGCTCGACTCCCGTTACCTTGACGACCTGGTTGTCCTTGACGTGCAAGAAGATCTGACAGCCTACACCGCAATAGGCACAGGTGGTTCGAACGGCATGGGTTTCCCAAGGCCGAACCTTGTAGCGGACATTCTTTTCCACCAGCGCACCCACCGGACACACCTGGACGCATTCTCCGCAGAACACGCATTCGGAATCCTTGAGGGGGCGGTCGCCTGCAGCCACGATTTTGCTTGCTGGGCCGCGATATCCGAAATGAATGGCGTTGTTGACCTGGACTTCGGCACAGGCCTGCACACATCGGCCGCATTGGATACAGCGTGAGAAATCCCGGACGATGAAGGGGTTGACGTCTTCGATGGGATAGCGCACCGGGGTTGCCGAAAACGCCTCGCCGGTTACCTGGTAGCGATAGGCCAGATCCTGCAGTCTGCAGTCTCCCCAGACCGGGCAGAGCTCTTCACTCTTGTCTTCCTGCTGAACCCTCAGTTGAAAGGCCGTCCAGTCTTTGCCGTTTCCGGTACGGATGGCGCAGTTGTGGTTTCCGGAAGCGAGCATGAGCTGAAGAATCTGCTTGCGGGCTTCGACGACTTTCGGTGATTCGGTCTGGACGACCATGTTGTCAGCTGCTGGGGTTGCGCAGGAAGCCAGCAAGGTTCTTGCGCCTTTGACTTCGACTACACAGATCCGACAGGCTCCCGTCGGCGTCGTGTGCTTTAGATGACACAGGGTGGGAATGTCGATTCCGTTTCTACGGGCAACCTCCAAAATCGTCTCGCCCGGCTCGAAGGAAAACGTGTTCCCGTTGATCGTCAGGGCATGGGTACTCATTACGTCAGACCTCCGTTTCAAAAATTTGCAGATCCAGTTTTCGGCCCTTGATATGCGCCAGGACAGTCTTCAAAAACGGTTCGAAATGCATTCCCGTATGTACCTTTCCGTCGAGAGTCCGCACCGAAACGGTTCCGGTTTCTTTTTCCCGGGCGCCGACGGTCAGAATGAGGGGAATGTAGAGAAGCTGTGCCTCCCGTATCTTCTTGTTCAGGCTTTCGGTGCGATCGTCCACTTCCACCCGGAGCCCGACTTCCTCGAATCGGGCGGCCGTTTCTTTGGCAAAGGGAACGAGATCGTCGTTGATGGGCAGAAGAATGACCTGCGTCGGTGCGAGCCACAGCGGGAATTTACCGGCGAAATGCTCGACCAGGATGCCGAAGAACCGCTCGATCGAACCATAGATGACCCGGTGAATCATGATGGGGCGGTGCCGCTGGTTGTCGGGGCCGATGTAGCCCAGATCGAAGCGTTCTGGAAGCGACATGTCGAGCTGAACGGTGCCGCACTGCCAAGTTCGGCCCAGAGCGTCCTTGATATGGACGTCGATTTTCGGGCCGTAGAAGGCGCCGTCTCCCTCGTTGATGCGGTAGGGTTTCCCATAGGCTTCGAGCGCATCTTTCAATCCGTTGGTGGCCTGCTCCCACTGGGCGTCGGTTCCGATGGATTTGGCCGGTCGGGTGGACAACTCCAAATGGAAGCCCAATCCGAAGGTGCTGTAAATCTTCTCGACCAGATGCAGGACCCCGAAGATTTCGTCTTTGATCTGATCGGGCGTCATGAAGATGTGTGCGTCATCTTGATGGAAGGCCCGAACCCGAAACAGGCCGGACAACACCCCGCTCAGCTCGTGACGGTGAACCAGCCCGATTTCCGCAGCCCGAATGGGCAAATCCTTGTAGGAATGGGGCCTGCTGTTGTAGAGCAACATGCCGCCGGGGCAATTCATGGGTTTGATGGCGTATTCGGTTTCATCCACCACCGTGGTGTACATGTTTTCCCGGTAATTTTCCCAGTGGCCGCTTCGCTCCCACAGTCCCCTGTCCAGCATGATGGGGGTCTTGGTTTCGACGTATCCGGCTCTTCGGTGCTCCATGCGCCAGTAGTCGAGAAGGGCGTTCCAGACGTTCATGCCCCGGGCGTGAAAAAACGGCATGCCGGGAGCCTCGTCGTGAAAGCTGAAGAGGTCGAGGGCTTGGCCGATCTTGCGGTGGTTGCGCTTCTTGGCTTCTTCCAAAAAGGTGAGGTAGTCTTTGAGGGCTTTCTTGTCGAAATAGGCGGTGCCGTAAATGCGTTGTAGTTGTGCCTTGCTTTGATCGGCCCGCCAGTAGGCGCCCGATACCTTGATCAGCTTGAAGGCTTTGACGAACCCCGTATGGGGTACGTGCGGGCCGCGGCAGAGATCCGTGAAATCCCCTTGTTCGTAAATGGAAATGGTGCCGTCGGGCAGATCCGAAATGAGTTCGGTCTTGTATGGTTCGTTTCGGTACATCTTCAGGGCTTCCGCTTTCGAGATTTCCCGTCGACGGATGGGAATTTTGGCGGAGACGATTTTTTGCATCTCTGCTTCGATCTTGGGAAAATCGGTTTCGGAAACCGGCTCCATATCGATGTCGTAGTAAAAGCCGTCTTCAACTACCGGACCGATCGTCAGTTTCGCGTTGGGATAGAGATGCATCACGGCCTGAGCCATGACATGGGCCGCACTGTGACGCATGATCTCGAGGGCTTCGGCGTCGTGGGTGGTCAGGATGCGTACATCGGCATCCTGTTCGATCGGAAGGTAGAGATCGATCGGCCGGCCGTTCACTTCGACGGCAACGGCGGATCGAGCCAGGTTCTCGGAAATGGACGCTGCAATGTCCATTCCCGTGGGGGGTGTTTCATAGGATCGGGTGGAACCGTCGGGTAGGGTGATGCGTATCACGGGAAGGCCTGTTTGTATGATAAAGGTTCATGATTGACGACTTCGCAAAAAGGCCGGATGCTGTGTCGTGCTGCATCCCTCGTCACTGCGGCGTATGTCTAAGTACGCCTCACAGACGGGATTTGCACTCCTTGCCTGCGGCCTTTTTTCGAAGCCGTCCATATGATGGACTCGCAAAAAGTCAGATGCCCTTGGTTGACCCGCAGGAGAACGGGTGTATTTTGCTTGCGCAGCGGAAAAACTCAGCAGCCCGATCTCGTAGGATCGGGCGGATGGCCAAGATGGAAATGATGGCATTCTGAAAGGCAACATCCGGATTATCCATCCAAAACAGATGAAGCGCGTCCGCCC
>CAZJXF010000158.1:0-7273 GCA_964549995.1 uncultured Desulfatirhabdium sp.
CAAGTATCCGATGCAACATCAAAAGGCGTATCTCCCCCCATGCTCAGGCCAGGAACCCCCCCAAAATCGGGGGTAGAGCGTCTTTTTGCGAGGCCATCCATATTACATGCAAGAGGCGTGGTGCGAAAACCTGTAGGGGCGGTTCGCAAACCGCCCTTACAAAGCGGGGCAATGGGCATACCCCCTGCTTTGTGGTCATTATATCACCCCCGCCGCCTCATGCCAGGGTTTTCTTGACCCCCTTCGCCGCAAGAATGATAAACGCCACTGCAAGAACCGTCTGGCAGACAATCGGCTGCCACAGCGCGCGTACCCCCACACCTTTCATCACGATGCCCCGCAGGATTTCGAGATACCAGCGCATGGGATTGAGCCAGGTGGCGACCTGAATCGATTCGGGCATGTTTCGGATCGGGAACATGAACCCGCTCAGCAGGACGCAGGGCATCAGGATCAGAAAGGCCGTCAGCAGCGCCTGCTGCTGGGTGTGGGCGCTGGCACTCACGATGAGTGCGATCCCGAGATTGCCGAAAAGATAGATACCGGTCAGAAGATACAGCAAGAGAACGTTGCCATGAATGCGCACCCCGAAAACCACCATCGCAACCGTCAACATGAGGCTCATGGTGACGTAGCCCGCCGCCAGGTACGGAATGGTCTTTCCGAGGATATATTCGATCCTGCGAATCGGTGTCACCATGATCTGCTCGATGGTACCGATTTCCTTTTCCCGGACGATGCCGATACTGGTGAGCAGGATGCTGAAGACAAGCAGCATCACGGCGATCAAGGCTGGAACGAAATAGAGCCTGCTTTCCAAATTCACGTTGAACCAGGCCCGACTCAAAATTTCCGGACCACGCAACGAAAGATTCGCCTGACCGAAGCGCTGAATAATCGCCATGGCATATCCGAGAACGATCGCGCTCGTGTTGCTGTCGGTTCCGTCGAGCAGGATCTGGACGTCCGCAGTTCTGCCGGCCTGCCGGTCGCCCTCGAACCCGGCCGGAATCACCAGAACCGCCGTCACACGGGCATGATCGAGCAGGGTCGATATGTCCCGATCGTTCTGCAGAACGACCTGGATATCGAAGTATCCCGAAGCCGTGAAGGCATCGAGAAGCGCTCGGGATACCGGTGTCCTGTCCCAGTCCAGCACAGCTGTCCGGATGCGGGTGACATCGGTGGTCAGGGCGAAGGCCATGATCATCATCTGGATCACCGGAAGGCCGAACACCACCGCCCGCATCCGCACATCCCGGATCATCTGCAGAAATTCCTTGACGAGCATGGGTTTGAGCCGCTGCCACTGTTCCATCATTCCAGTTCCAGCTTGAGGTTGCGATGCGCCACTACGATGAAGCAGGTTGCATAGACCAGCAGAAATGCCGCCTCGATCCAGAGCACTTCCCAGCCGACCCCCTTGAGGACGATGCCGCGCAGAATGGTGATGAAATACCGTCCCGGCAGAAACATGGTCAACCACTGCAGGGGTCGGGGCATGTTCCAGATGGCGAAGACAAACCCGCTCAGCATCAAGGTAGGCAGAAATCCGATGGCGATGGCCAGTTGATTCGCGAGCACCTGGGACTTCAACACGATGCTCAACGTCATCCCGAGAAATAGCGCCCCGGTCAGGAAAACGGCAGCCATCAGAAAGAGCAAGGCCGGACTGCCCCGAAACGGCACCCCGAACACCCAGATGCTCATGCCGACGGCGATGGCCACATCGAACATGCCGATGACCATGTAGGGAACGGTCTTGCCGAAGATGAGCTCGGGTGCCCGGATGGGTGTGGAGATGAGCTGTTCCATTGTTCCCGTTTCCCACTCCCGGGCGATGGTCACACTGGTGAGCATGGCTGCAATCACCATCAGGACGATGGCGATGATACCGGGCAGGATCGCATTCTGGCTCTTCATCTCTTCGTTGTACCACACCCGGGGCTTGAGCTCGACAGCAGGAGACAGGCGGCTTCGATCGATGCGCCATTTTTCGGAGAGAACGGTTCTACCGAATTCGAGAGCGATCAATTCCAGGTAGTTCAGCACGAGCCGGGCCGTGTTGGCATCACTTCCATCGATCAGCACCTGAACCGGCCGGGGGGATGGGCTTTGCAGGCGATCTGCGAAATCCGCCGGAAGAACGAGGCCGATCATGGCCGAGCCTTCCTCGAGCGCCTGTCGAATCTCGGCATAACTGTCACAGAAACCGACCAGCACGAAATAGGGCGAGCCTTCCAGTTGGGAGACAAACAACCGGCTTGAAGGCGTTTTCGACCGGTCCCAGACCTGAACCGGCACGTTCTTTACATCGAGGGTGAGGGCATAACCGTAAAGCAGAATCAGCAGTATCGGAATGGCGATGGCAAGCGTGAGGCTTCGCCAGTCCCGCACGATATGAATCCACTCCTTTCGGGAGACGGCCAGAAGTCTTCGCAGCGAGATCATGTCGCCCCTCTCTTCGACGCGCCTAAAGCCGACGTCTTCAAAAGGGTTTCGTCCAACGCCCGGTCCGTCTCCTCGATCAGGGAGATAAAGACATCCTCCATTTCGGGGGCCACGGGATGGATGCGATCGACACGGATCCCGGCAGAGGAAAACGCCTTGTTCAAGGCGGCCGCAGCCGCATCGGCATCGTCCACGACTACATGGAGCCCCGATCCGAACAGCATGGCATCGAGGACATGGGAGCTGTTTGCAGCCACTTCCAGGGCGTTTTGGGGATGGGTGCAGCGGATGTCAAGAAGAATTCGGTCTCGAAGCCGGCTCTTGAGTTCCGCGGCCGTTCCCAGGGCCACGATCCGGCCTCGGTAGATCAAGGCCATCCGATCGCAGTATTCCGATTCTTCCATGTAGTGGGTGGTCACGAGAATGGTGATCCCCGTTTCGGCCAGCTCATGGATCATGTCCCAGAAACGGCGTCGGCTGAGCGGATCCACACCGCTGGTGGGTTCATCCAGGAAAACGATGGGCGGCTCGTGCAGGAGAGCGCTGCACAGGGCCAGCCGCTGCTTGATGCCCGAGGCAAGGCTTCGGGTGGGGCTGTCCGCCACGACATCCAGCCCCGTCGTCCGAAGGGCCCAATGGATACGATCCCGAAGATCTGGGTTCTTCAACCCGTAGATGCCGCCGTAAAAGGCCAGGTTCTCCCGAACGGTGAGATCGTCATAGAGGGAAAACTTCTGACTCATGTAACCGATGCGCTGCTTGACGGCCTCGGCCTCGGTTGCGATATTGAGACCCGCCACCGTGCCGCCCCCTTCGCTCGGCGAAAGCAGCCCGCAGAGCATCCGGATCGTCGTGCTCTTTCCGGCGCCGTTCGGTCCCAGAAAACCGAAGATTTCCCCTTTCTCCACATCGAGATCGATGTGATCGACGGCGACGAAGTCTCCGAAGCGACGGGTCAGGTTCCGGACGGAAACGGCCCGATCGAAAGCTGTCGGCCTTCTTTGGGCATCGACGGCCAGCCCCCCCGAATGAGCCGTTTCATTACGTCCCAGAAGCCATACGAACACATCCTCGAGACCGGGGGCTCTTCGCTGGACGACTGCCTGCGGAAGACCGGCATCGGATATCCATCGAGAAATGGAAGCGGCCATGTCGGGTTGCCCGTTTTCTTGAAGCACATGCACCCGGTTTCCGAACAGAACGCTTCGGACATCCGGAAGATGGCTCCGAACAAGGCGCTGTACCGATCGGGCATGAGGGCTTTCAAGAACCAGCAGGGTGGCCGGAATGCTTTGCTGAACATCCTGCGGGGTGCCGGTGATGAGCATCCGGCCTTCGTTCAGCAGGGCGACCCGGCTGCAGCGTTCGGCCTCGTCGAGATAGGCCGTGGAAATCAAGATGGCGACCCCTTCGCCGAGCAACCGGTGTAAGATCTTCCAGAATTCTCGTCGGCTCAACGGGTCCACCCCGTTGGTGGGCTCATCGAGCAGCAGCACCTGGGGCCTGTGGATGAGGGCGCAGGCCAATTGCAACTTCTGTTTCATGCCGCCCGAAAGATCGCCTGCCTTCCGCCGCACGAAAGGAGCCAGTCGGCTGAAGGAAAGCAGTTCCTCCAGGCGCTGGCTTCGCTCCTGCCGACCGACCCCGTAGAGATCCGCATAGAAGCGCAGGTTCTCGGCCACCGTCAAATCGGGATAGAGCCCGAAGCGCTGGCTCATGTAGGCAAGCAGCGGTTTGGCTTCCCGGGGCCTTGCCCGAACGTCGATGCCTGCGATCCGGACCTCTCCGGCATCGGGGGCAAGAAGTCCTGCGATCATGCGCAGGGTGGTCGTCTTTCCGGCGCCGTCGGGCCCAACCAGCCCGAAAATCTCCCCGGCTTCGATCCGAAGCGAAAGGCTATCGACTACGATGCGCCCGCCGTAGCCTTTGCTAAGGCCCTCGGCCCATATGGCAGCAGCGGGATGACGTACACCTTCGGCCACGGCCGTCATCCGATCGGGGCCATCACGACATCGGCCGGCATGCCGGGTTTGAGAATCCGATCGGGGTTGTCGACCGCCACCTTGATGCGGAACACGAGTTTGACCCGTTCCTCGGTCGTTTGGACGAATTTGGGAGTGAATTCGGCCTGGTCCGAAACGTAGGTGAGCCGTGCCGGCAGCTGCCGATTCGGATCGGCGTCGATCGATACGAAAGCCTGTTGGTTGAGCCGGACCCGACCCACATCGGGCTCGGAAATGTAGGCCCGCACCCAAGGGTGATCGAGATCCACGATGGTCAAAACGATGGCTCCGGGTTGAAGGAATTCGCCGGGTTCTGCGGACTTGCTGACGACCATCCCGTCGATGGGCGACACCAATCGGGTATCGGAAAGCGTGATTTCGGCTTGTTGAAGAGCCTGCCGGGCGGCCACAACCTGGGCGCGCGCCTGGGCGATCTGCTCGGCCCTCGGCCCTGCGACAGCCCGCTCATAGACTGCCCGGGCTTCGTCGACAGCGGCCCTCGCCTGGGCGATCTGTTCCTTGCGGATCCCTTCCTCGCGCAAGCTCAGCCGCTGGACGGCACTTTCCCGTTGGGCATGAGCCTGATCCAGGGCCGCCTTGGCCGTTTCAAACCGGGTTTCGTAGCCTTCCCATTCCCGCTTGCTGACGCCCCCCTGCTCGAAGAGGTAGTGAAAGCGTTCCCGATCCGAAGCGGCCTGTTTCAGAGCGCTTTCGGCACTGCGCACCGCAGCCTCCGCCCGCGCCACTTCCTGTTGGGCATCGGTGATTTCCTGAGCTCGGCTGCCCCGGACGGCTTCCTCCAGCCGGGCCTGAGCCTGATCGAGCCGTGCCTTGGCTTGATCGATATCCTCCTTTCGGGTTCCGGCCGAAAGCTCGGCCAGAAACGCTTCCGAACGGGCGAGCTCCGCCCGGGCCTGATCAAGACGCGTGCGGTAGTCGACATCCTCCAGGGCCGCAAGGGGTTGCCCCTGCCGCACGGCATCGCCTTCGTCGACGTATCGGGCGGCCAGTTTTCCGGGAACCTTGAACGACATCCGGACTTCGGTCGCCTCGACGGTGCCTCGGGCGAGAATGCGTCGATCCGAGGCGGCGCTCCGACTGCGGATGAGCCACAGCGTGCCGCCGACGAAGACGAGAAGAGCGGCTGCAACGATCAGGACAACGGCGAATCTGGGCAAGGTACGAAAAGGCATGGTAACACCATGAGGCTTGGGTATGAATGATGAAGAACCTCATTGTTTCGGCCAGTTGCAGGGCCGACCGGCTGGTCGTCTCTACAAGGGCTCCCCAAAAGCCCCCTTGTCGAGCAATCAAACGAGCTTCTTGAGATGGGCGGCAAAGGAGCGCATCGAGGAGGCTGTCATGGCCTTTGTCCGTAGCGCCTGCAGGATCGGCAACTCCTGAATTGCCATAACCTGTTGAATCAGACGCTTCGGTGGGGCGCCAAAACGTACTGTCAACAAATCGATGAGGTGTTCGCGCATCGTTTCGACCTTCCCCTGGGTGCTCCCAAGCAGAACTCCCTGTTGGATACCCTGTTGGACTCCCTGTTGGATACCCTGTTGAATTCCCTGTTGAATTCCTTGTTGAATACCCAGTTGGATACCCTGTTGGACTCCCTCTTGGATACCCTCCTGTTTGATGATGTCGTATGCAGCAGATTCGATCATGAGGTCCCTCCTTCTGGAAAGAATGTCCTGAGCCAGCCGATCGGAAATCAGTCCGCTCAGAATGGTCATCGATGTCAACATGTCCGCCCGCTGCACGGGTGGCAGATCGGAACGGTAAATGGTTTCTTCCACCTGGCGAACGGCATCCGTTCCGCCTTTCATCAGCGGCACAAAGGGCAGCAGGCACGTAGGCAAGCTCTTTACGGCCGCTTTTGCATCCATTTCATAGAGCCGGATCAACCGAAACCGGTAATGGACCTCGGCATCCTCGAAATGATCCACTGCCCGATTGTCCGGCCTCAGCAGCAGCACCGCCGAAACGGCCGGAAGATCCTCCGACATCATATGCCGAATCCGATACTCCAGCAGTCTCAGCGGAAGGCGATTTTCCCATCGGCTTTGGATTTCCAGCACCACCAAAAGCTGCCTGCCGTCGGACTCCGTCACGCGAAGCGGAAAATCACTCGTACGCACAGAAGCCGTCTCCTGAGGAAGCCCTTCGATCAGGCTGGATTCGGTGACATCGATCTGCAGAAACCGCCGCAGAATCTCATCCCGACAATTGTCGATCAATACCTTGGCAGCAATATCGTAGTGGTGCATCCCATCACCTATCCGAACATTTCCTTGAAAAAGATCAAACCCTCTGAAATTGACACGATAGGAGCCGAGCAATCAAACGAGCTTCTTTAGATGGGCGGCAAAGGAGCGCATCGAGGAGGCGGTCATGGCTTGTTTCCATAATGCCTGGAGGATCGGCAACTCCTGAATTGCCATAACCTGTTGAATCAGGCGCTTCGGTGGGGCGCCGAAACGTACTGTCAACAAATCGATGAGGTGTTCGCGCATCGCTTCGACCTTCCCCTGGGTGCTCCCAAGCAGGACTCCCTGTTGGATACCCTGTTGGATACCCTCCTGTTTGATGATGTCGTATGCGGCAGATTCGATCATGAGGTCCCTCCTTGCGTCGGCATTCGCTGGAGCTCTTGGGAGCGACTGATCAGTGTCTCTACACGGGTTCCCCAAATCCTCCCTCGCCGAGCAATCAAGCGAGCTTCTTTAGATGGGCAGCAAAGGAGCGCATCGAGGAGGCAGTCATGGCCTGTTTCCATAATGCCTGCAGGATCGGCAACTCCTGAATTGCCATAA
>CAZJXF010000159.1:0-7227 GCA_964549995.1 uncultured Desulfatirhabdium sp.
CCTGCGGCCTTTTTTCGAAGTCGTCCATATCTTGGACTTTTTGCGAGTCCATCAGGAATGACGGCTTCGCAAAAAGTCTCCCCCTCCCGATTTCCTTCCAATGCCGGGCTTCCAGCAGGAGGGCGGGTGCTGTTTTGCGAAGCAGCGGAAACGTGTTTGAAGCAGCCGGAGATTGTTGGGCCGGGCATGCCAAGCGCCCTGTTTCCACCTCCGTATTTTCCCATCCCGCTCTTTCGCACACCCGCACTCCCTCACTTCCCCCCTTCCCTACGCTTCCGGTATCCTTCCCCACCTCATCATGACCCCTACCCCGCACAGGGCAATCAGGGCGCTCACCTGAAACATGCTCACGTATCCAAACCGCTCATAGAGCCATCCCGACACAAGGAACCCCGTCGTCAGTCCCATCCCGTAGCCGATCGAATTGTTGAGGGCCTGAGCGAAGGTCTTGAGGCGATCCGATGCAAATCGGTCGATCGTGAGGATGCCGGCCATGTGGAATGCGGCATAGGTGAAGGCGTGCAATGCCTGGGAAATCAGGATGGGAACGGCGGTGGTGAACACACACAAGGCAGCCCAGCGAAGAACGGCAATACAAAGAGAACCTACCAAAACGGTTTTCAGATGGAATCGGGAGAAAATGCGGCGGGAATTGGCCATTACCCCGATTTCACAGACGGAGGCAACGGCCCAGCAGATACCGGTGAACGTCTTGTCGAATCCAAGCGCTTCCAGATGGATCGAGATGAACCCGTAATAGCCGCCGTGGCTCGCGATCATCAGAAACACACAGAGCAGAAACACCATGGCCCCCCGGCTTCGAAGACCTTCCGACAGCCTCAGATCCGGCGACGGCCTGGAAGCGGTGTCTTTCGGCATACAGAAACTGAACACAAGCTGCAGCACGCATCCGGCCAGCACCAGAACGAGGATCGATTCGACACCGATACGATCGAAGAGACGGCCACAGCCCACAACGACCAAAATGAAAGCTACGGATCCCCAGAGACGATTCCGGCCGTATCGATTCTTGTCTCTTCCGAGAGTGTCCAGGGAAAACGCCTCGAGAAAGGCGATGATCGGCGTAAAGAGAAAGCCGTGCACCAACCCGATCACCGCCAGCCAGGGAAAACGGGTCGTCAGGAAATATCCGGTCCAAACGAGGGTCGCTCCGGCATTGAGTAGAATGTAGACCGCTCGCCTGGCCTTCATTCGATCGGCGATGAGGCTCCAGGCCAGTGGGGCGACCATCATGAGCCCAGAGCGGATACCCGAGAGGATGCCGATCTCGATGCCGTCGAGATGGATATGGCTGAGGTAGAGATTGAAATAGGGAAGTGTCAGGCCCATCACCGCAAAGTAAAGAAAATACTGGATCTGAACGATGGATGTTGCCGAAAGGGTGGCTGTGGATGGCGGTGTGGTCGGACTGGGCATAGCGGCTCATCAGGTTCGTTTCGGGTGTCGTTCAAGTGCTTCGAGGGCTTTTTCGATGCGCTTTTTGCTGACGGGAATGGCTGTGCCGAGTTCCTGGGCGAACACCGAAACCCGGTATTCCTCCAGCATCCAATAGATATCTTCCACGGATTGCCGGACATGCCCCTCGGGATGGTCACCCAATCGCTCCTTGCAGGCGGCAATGCGCTCCTCGAGCGGTTTAAGTTCCCGGGCCTTGAGATGATCCCTGTCGAAGGCGTGCGTGGCCCGTTCGGCCCGAACGGCGATGGCTCGAAGGTAGCGGGGCAGCATCTTCAGCCGTTCGATGGGGTATCGGCTTGGATAGTCTTCGGGCAGGAGGGCCTGTATCCGGGTGTTGAGCTCCTCGAAGAAAGCCTCGCTCAGGGGATTGGTGGGCATGACTTTTCGCGCCTTGTGAACCGCCTCAAGTGTCTTTCGCCGCTCGTTCTCGACGTCGAGCAAAACCGTTTTGAGCTCGTTGGCGAAGGGGATCAGACGCGGAAGGGTTTCGGCCGCATGCCGATAGAAGGCCTCCCGGGTACGGATGGGCTTTGCGAACAGTCGGTGGATGACCCCTTCACATAGAGCGTTTTCGAAACGGAGGGTTTCCTGGGTTTTTCGACCTTTCGGAACGATCGGCATATGGATGGCCTTTCGCAGAAAGGCGAATTCTTCGGGAAACCGTCGTTCATACAGGGCTGCAACCCCTTGATCGTGATGGAGCTCGGCTTCTTTCCGATCGACGAAGAGACGCAGGTCGACCTCCGGTTCCCTGGGATGGGCAGGATCCCTGCGGGCGACCAGTGCCGGAACGAGCAACCAGGTCTCGCCGGAGGGGCCGGTGACTTCCGTTGTCTCGGCCAGATCCCCGAAATCCCAGTCTGTCAGGTGGGTCCGCTCGAATTTCGATCGAACCAGCTCGAGGGTACGGGTGTCGATGGCGCCGGGTTTCCAATTGCGGAGATCCTCCGGATTTCTCCCGCTCGAAAGAACGGCCCCGCTGGCTCCGATCACCTCGATGCGGGTCTTGAGATAGTCCGGAAGACTCGATTCGGACCAGGCATCCACCGGAATGGCCACACCGAAGCGCTCCGAGCAGAAGCGACTCAATGCCGGAAACAGGTCTTCGTCGCTTCGCTGCAGCTCCGCCTCGATGATGTCGACCGTCTTGGCGATGGGAACGAGCTGTTTTCGAAGGCTCTTGGGAAGCCCTCGGATCAGGGCCTCGATCTTGGCCTTGAAAAAGCCAGGAACCATCCACCCGAGGGAGGGGCACGGAAGCAGTGACACCTGAGACACCGGAACGGGAACGGTCAGCCCGTCTTCGGGTTTTCCCGGATCGAAACGGTAGCGGCAGGTGAGCAGCCGATCCCCGATACGGATGGCGTCGGGAAAAAGCCTCTCGACATCGATATCGGGTTCGTAGTTCATCACGTCGGATTCGGTCATCCGAAGGAAATCGTCACCACCGCGCTGGCGGATCAGATGCTGCAGGGAACGGATGTCCGAAACGGTTCCGATGCGCTCCAGATAGAAGGCCTCGATGTCGGCCTCACTCACCATCAAGTCCCTTCGTCTCAAGCGGTTTTCCTTCTCCCGAACGGCCTCGATGACGCTGCGGTTGTGTTCGAGAAAGTCGAATTTCGGTTTGACCTCCCCTTCGATCAGAGCGCTCCGGACGAAGATGCGGGAGGCTTGCTCCGGATCGATCCGGCCGTAGGATACCGAACGTCCGGTCTGCACCACGAGCCCGAAGAGGGTGACCTGTTCCGTTGCGACCACTTCCCCTCGGTTCTTTTCCCAGTGGGGATGCAGATAGGTGTAGCGGCATAGATGGCGGGCCATCGGTTCGATCCACCGGTTGTCGATACGGCCTGCAATCCGTGCAAAGACCCGGGAGGTTTCCACCATCTCGGCAGCCACGATCCATTCCGCCCCCCGGTTGAACAGACAGGATCCCGGAAAGAGCATCACTTCCCGATCCCGTGCAGCCCGATAGACGTTCTTTTCACGGCGAACGGCGATGTTCGACAGGAACCCGGCCAGAATCGATCGGTGTATGGCGCCATACCGATCCCCAAAGATATCGGACCCACGGCCGGATGCCGATAAACTATCGGCCTTCGATGGCTTCGGATGGGCGATTCGTTTCACCGGAGCAATGGCGCCCTCGGAAGCGAAGGAGCCTTCCGAAACGCTTCGATCGTTCCGATCCTCCGGCCCGCTGTTGACGGGCGGATACTCGGATACGGAGGTTTCAGGGGATTTCAGGCCGCACTCGGTCACCACCTCATCGAGCTGTGCGTAAATATCCTGCCATTCCCGCATTCTTCGGTAAGACAAGAAATGCTGTCTGCAGAACCGTCTTCGGTCGGCTTGACTGGGTGTAGGCTTGGTAGAGCCACAAGAGCGATAGCGGCCCCAAATGTTGAGTAGGGTGGAAAAATCCGAGAGCGGGTCGAAAAAGCTTCGGTGAACGGCGTCGGCTTCGCCTGCCTTTTCGGCAGGTCGCTCTCGCGGATCGGAAATGCTGAGGGCTGCTGCGACAATCAGGATGTCTTCGATGCATCCCTCCCGTTGGGCCTGAAGGAGCATGCGGGAAAGCCGGGGATCGACCGGGATCCGAGCCATGATCCGACCGTCCTCGGTGAGTCGATAACCGCCGCGGCGCTCCTTGCGGATCGCACCCAGTTCGATCAGCACCTGATAGCCGTCGGAAATGCTTCTTGCCTCGGGCCGATCGATGAAGGGAAAATCGTCGATATCGCCCAACCGAAGGCAGAGCATGCGCAGAATGACGTCCGCAAGATTGGCGCGCAGGATTTCCGGCTTGGTGTAGAGGGGCCTTCCCAGGAAATCCTCCTCGGAATAGAGGCGGATGCAGAGCCCATGAGCCGTTCTTCCGGCGCGGCCCTTCCGCTGTTCGGCGCTGCTTTGGGAAACCGGCTTGACCAGGAGAGAGGTGGTTCGGGTCCTGGGATTGTACTGCGACAGCCGCGCCAGCCCGGAATCGATCACGATCCGAATTCCGGGAATGGTCACCGAGGTTTCGGCGATGTTGGTTGCAACAATGATTTTCTGATCGACGCTGGAAGCAAAGACGCGACGCTGCTCCGATGCCGGCAGCCGCGCAAACAAGGGAAGCACGACGGTGTGCCGCAGATTCCGGGCGGTAATGAGCTCGCACGTCTCCCGGATATCCTGCTCCGTCGGCATGAAGAGCAGCATGTCGCCCCGATGGCCGGAAGCATGCAGCCGGCATACCTGATCGACGGCCCGCTCCACATGGGTCGCTTCGGCATCCGCATCGTCGGAATCGGCTGCCGCCGGCTCGTAATGGACATCCACCGGATAGGTGCGTCCGGAAATCGAAACGATCGGTGCATTGTCGAAAGCTTCTGAGAATCGTTCGGTATCGAGGGTGGCGGAGGTGACGATCAGGGAAAGATCGTCTCTTTTGTGGACGAGTCTCCGAAGATATCCGAGCAGGAAATCGATGTTGAGGCTTCGCTCGTGAGCCTCGTCCACGATGAGGGTGTCGTAGCGGCGCAGCAGGGGGTCTGTCAGGGTTTGGGCCAGCAAAATACCGTCGGTCATGATCTTGATCCGGGTCAAGCGGCTGGTCCTGTCCTGAAACCGAATCTGGTATCCGACGGTCTTACCGACCGGTTCCCCCAATTCTTCGGCAATACGCTCTGCGATCGTAATCGATGCGATCCGCCGGGGCTGGGTGCACCCGATCGCTCCTCGAGCTCCCCGTCCTGCAGCCAGGCAGTACTGCGGCAATTGAGTCGTTTTCCCGCATCCCGTATCTCCCGAGACGATCAACACCCGGTGAGATCGAATGGCATCGATGATCTCTTCCCGTTTCTCCGAGATCGGCAGACGGTGATCCATGCTTCCTTTCAAAACGGAAGGTCATCTTCCGGCAATTCCTTTGACGGATCGACGGGAGCGTCGACAGCCGCTTCTTCGGACGGCTGGGTTGGGGCTTTCTTCTTGCGTCTTCTGCGGCGCTTCTTGGCCGGGGGTTTGGGAGCTTCCGTGATCTCCTCATTTACGGCCTCAGCAGAGGGAGCCGTTGCAGTATCGACGTCGATGACGGCCGTTTCTTCCGGAGCGGGCAGCACCTCGGCAGCGGCTGCAGCTTCCTCTTCGAAGAACGGTTCATCGGCATCGATGGCTGCAACTGCATTGGGCATCGGCTGGGGCCCGAAACCGAAAAAGGAACCCGGAAAATAGTTCTCCCCCCTCGGTATGGTGAACCGGAAGGTGGATACCGGTTGCTTCGGTTTTTCGGCCGGCTTGGCAGGCCGCTTCTTGGAGGATTTCCGATCGGTTTTGCCGTTTCGTCTTTCCCGTTCGATGGCGATATGGCCTGCCCGGTCTTCGACATACCATTCCGGCGGCGGCCAGTCGACCGGGATCTTGTTGCCCAGGAGGGCTTCGATGGCTTCGAGGTGGAAGACATAGGTTTCGCAGGCCAGACTCAAGGCCTTACCGGTTTTCCCGGCTCGGGCGGTTCGCCCGATGCGGTGGACGTAGTTCTCTGGATCCTGGGGCAGGTCGTAATTGATGACGTGGGTGATGTCTTCGACGTGGATCCCTCGAGAAGCGACGTCTGTAGCCACCAGAATGGTGATTTTCCCTTCCTTGAAATCTTCCATGAGCTTGAGTCGTTTTCGCTGGGGCAGATCACCGCTGATCCCCTCAGCCGCAAATCCGTTTCCCTTCAACTTGCGACTGACCCATTCCACACCGGTCTTGGTGTTCACGAAAATCAGGACCCGATTCCACGTTTCGTTTTTCAGAATACCCAGCAGCAGCGGAAGCTTCTGATCCATGCCGACATGGTAGAGAACCTGTTCGATGCCTTCCACCGTGGTCTTTTCCGGAGCGACGGCGATGAACTCCGGCACGTTCATGAACTCGTAAGTCAGCTCGAGGACTCGGTAAGCGAGGGTTGCCGAAAACAGCATGGATTGGCGCTTGTCGTAGCGGGGCAACTTGCGCAGGATGAAGCGCATGTCTTGTGCAAATCCCAAATCGAGCAGACGGTCGGCTTCGTCGATGACGACGATCCGGATGTTGCCGGGTTTGAAGACGCCCTGCTTGTAATAGTCGATGATACGGCCCGGTGTGCAGATGACGATATCCGCCCCCTGCCGAAGCACATCGGCCTGTTTCTGATAATCGATGCCGCCGATGACCGCATGAATCGAAAACGAGAGGTATTTGCCGATCCGAAGGGCTTCTTCGTGAATCTGGAGCGCCAGCTCTCGGGTGGGAGCCACGATGAGAGCGGAGGGAAGGTCCCCGGCTTGGGGGGGATGCTCGAGGAGTCGGCTGAAGACGGTGATCAGAAAGGCAGCCGTTTTTCCGGTTCCGGTTTGTGCCTGACCGGCGACGTCTTTCCCGGCAAGGGAAACGGGAAGGGTTTGGGCTTGGATGGGTGTACACTGGATGAAGCCTGCTTCTTCAAGCCCTTGCAGAAGTAAGGGGTGAAGCTCGAATTCCGAAAAACGTCTGTCTGTAAGGAATTGCGGTTTATCGGCTCTGGGCTCGAAAACGGATTCTTCTGAATGTTCTGTCATGATGTCCACGATGTTGGATGGAAGGAATGGCCGATGAATCGACAGGCCGGGCATTGTTGCCGATGATGTCTTTTCTATCCGAAATTCCTATGATTTTCAAGTGGATTCAGGTTTGATGGCCTCGCAAAAAGTCAGATGCTCTTGTTTAACCCGCAGGAGGGCGGGTGCATTTTGC
>CAZJXF010000160.1:0-7087 GCA_964549995.1 uncultured Desulfatirhabdium sp.
GCTGAGTTTTTCCGCTGCGCAAGCAAAATGCACCCGCCCTCCTGCGGGTCAAACAGGAACATCTGACTTTTTGCGAGTCCATCATATTTTAGACATTGGAAAAACGGAACGTACATGAAATCGCTGGATCGCATCAACAGGGGATTGTGCATGGTAGCCGGTATCGCCTTAGCCGGAATGATCCTGCTCACCTTCGGCAACATTGTAACCCGCCTGATCTGGAAGCCCATCCCCGGATCGGTTGAGCTGACCGGCTATCTCAGCGCCGTCGTCGCCGCCTTTTCCTTGAGCTTCACCCAGAGCCGCAAGGGGCACATTGCGGTCGATATTCTGGTGAACGCCCTTTCCGGAACGCCCCGGATCCTCATTCAATTGCTGAACGACATGCTGTGTCTGGGGTTTTCGCTTCTGGTCGGTTGGCAGATCTGGCTTCGAGCGCTCGTCCTGATGCGGACCGGTGAAGTCTCCGAAACCCTCCAGATCGTCTACTATCCCTTTCTGCTGATGGCATCTGTCGGGTTTTTCTCCCTGGGGCTTATACTGTTCTTCGACGTGGCGGCAGCGCTTCGCTCCGGGCGTACCGGGAGGCAGACGACATGAGCCTTACCGTGATCGGGTTGTGCGGCATCGTTTTACTGCTGCTGCTGATGTTCGTCCTCGCCATGCCGGTGGCCTTCGCCATGGGGATTGTCGGGCTGATCGGGTTTTCCATTGTCGTATCGTTTTCGGCCGCTCTCAACATGGTCGGCTCGATTGCCTGGACGACGTTTTCCCAGTATGGACTGACCGTCATCCCCATGTTCATCTTCATGGGTCAGATCGCATTTCATTCGGGCGTCAACGAAAAGCTCTATGCGGCGGCCTATCGCTGGACGGGGCAGATCCGAGGCGGGCTTGCCATGGCGACGATTCTGGCCTGCTCGGCGTTTTCCGCCATCTGCGGCTCGAATGCGGCCACCGCAGCCACCATGTCCACGGTGGCCCTCCCCGAAATGAACCGCTTCCGGTACCATCCGAAATTGAGCTGCGGAACCGTCGCCGCAGGCTCCACCCTCGGGGTGGTCATCCCACCCAGCGTCGTCTTGATTGTCATCGGGCTATCGACCGAGCAGTCCATCACGAAACTCTTTTACGGCGGAGTCGGTGCTGGGGTGCTGCTGACGGTTCTCATGATGCTCACGGTCGTCTGGATCTGCCGGCGCCATCCCGATTGGGGACCCCAGGGGCCCCGGTTCACCTGGAAGGAAAAAATCCGCTCCCTGTCTGGTGCCCTGGAAATGGCCGTCTTGTTTCTATTGGTGATGCTCGGACTATCCTTCGGAGTGTTTACCCCCTCCGAAGCCGGGGCGGTCGGTTCGGTTCTGGCGGTTGCAATCGGGGTGTTTCAGGGGAAACTGGGATGGAAGGGAATGGTTGCTGCAAGCTTCGATACCCTGAAGGTCACCTGCATGGTGGTGATGATCATTACGGGTGCAGTGATCTTCGGTCGATTTCTGGCCGTCACCCGCATTCCTTTCGATGTGGCCGCATGGGTGGTGACCCTTCCGCTGCCGAAAGCTGCCGTTCTGGCCGTGATTTTTCTGATTTACATCATCGGCGGCATGGTGATGGATGCGCTGGCACTGTTGATGGTGACCATTTCCATCTTCTTTCCGGTGGCCATGCAGCTTGGCTATGATCCCATCTGGTTCGGGGTGGTCGTGACCGTGATCACTACCCTGGGTGCCATTACCCCGCCTGTCGGAGCCACGGCCTTTGTCGTCGCCGGAATGACCCCAGGTGTCAGCCTCGAAGAGGTCTTTCACGGCGTGACCTATTTCATCCCGGCCTACCTGCTGTCCGTGGCGTTGCTGATGCTGGTGCCGGATATCGTTCTCTTCTTGCCGTCCATCATGGGAAGATAAGCGTATCCACACCCTGCTTGACTTCTCCGAGAACACGAGAAGGTTTCCCGTGGTCTAAAGGACATTGAGGGGGATCGGGACATCGGTTTGACCGATCACCGATCTCCCACCTTTGTCAGGATCGCCTCCGCCGTTTTTTCCGCCGACTGGCCGAACAAATCTTCCAGCGAAATCCATTCGAGATAGGCATCGTTCCAGGGAACGCTGTTTTCCTGGACGATGTTGCGGATGCGGTCGAGTTTTCCGCCGAGGGCCTTGACGCGGTTTTCCAGCGATACTGTCGTCTTGAAGGCGATGTGCAGGAGCAGGATATGCTCGATGGTCTGGGGCCGTCGGTCCGCCAGGATGGGGATGATGATGATGCTTCTGCCGTCCTTTCGCCCCCTGCCGATAAAGACGTTTCCTTCCTTGGCGATGATCCGCTTGGTGCCCCGCAGGGCGGGATTGGTTTCCACCCGGGAGCTTAGCGGCTTCAGGGTGCCCGTCTTCTGGAGGATGGTGATGGTCGTGGTGTCGGTCGGTTCACCCAAGAGAGAAAGTCCCTGCACCTTGTAGAGAATGGCTCCCTGAACCCGATCGACGACTTCCTGCAGGTTCTTGAGCACCCGGACGTTGATCGGTGTGATGAGATTATGGCTGAAGCCGAAGGAGAGCAGGATGTCGAACAGAATACCTGTCACCGCCGCCTCCTGCTGAATACGACTGGTGCCGACCGTCACGGTTTTCGCCTGGTGCTTGATGGCGTCGATGGGTCTGGCAAGCTGCTCGATGCCCTGATTGAGGCAGGCGAAGAGGGTGTCGATCATGTTGGCCGCCGTACCCTTGCGGTTGAAATCGAGTTCGAAGTCGGCCACAGGAAGCCTTCCGGCAAGGTATTTCAGCACGAGAGGCAGGTCGGCCAAGCCGCCGATCCCCAGATCCGCACAGAAACTCCTCGCGTTTCGCCTTTCTCGAAGGGCGATGTAAAAGGCAGCGATCTTTTCCCGAAACGTCTTTTCGAGGACGATTTCATACACGTCAAGCCCGTCCCGTCCGAGCGTGTCGATGGTGGCCTGGAGGTCTTCGCGGAATTCGAAGAGAAACCGGGAGCAACCGTGAATGGCTAACGCGGCGTAATAGCCCCAAAGATGACCGGCCAGGGTGTTCACAATGGGAGAAAGGTGCGGGGCGACGGCAGGCACCCGCAGGACATCGTCGGCAACCGGATCGAACCGGTTATCTTCCTCCTCCGCAATCACGATGGTGCAACTCTTGTGTGCTTTGAAGATGGCCGTATCCTTCTGGATGTCTCCGATGACGGCCTCCGGGCTTCCGGCTGCACACACGAGGATGAGGGGCTCGCTCGACAGATCGATGTGCTTCTTGTCTTCGACATAGTCGGTCGAGATCGTCTTGTAGCAGAGCTCGCTCAGCTTGATCCGGATTTCGTCTGCAGCCGCCTTGTTGTGACCGCTTCCGACAACGGCCCAGTAGACGCGGGAAAGGGCATGGGTTTGAGCGGATTCCCGCATCCGGTCCTGATGATCCAGCAGCGTTCGCATGGCTTGGGGAAGCCGTTCCAATGAGCGGATTTCATCGGCGATGAAGGATGGGGAGCGTTTTGCGGTGACCTGAACGATCTGGAGGCCCAACAGTGCACCCGCAACGATCTGGGCATAGAAGGCCTTGGTGGAGGCCACGGACATTTCGATGTCCCGTCCACTGCTCGTGTAGATGACCCCGTCTACTTTGAAGGTCAGATCCGAATCCCGTCGGTTGACGATGGCCAAGGTTCTGGCTCCTCGTTCCCGAACGAGATCGACGGTTCGGTTGGTGTCTGCCGTCGTTCCCGACTGGCTGATGGCGACAACGAGGGTATCGGTCATACCGTCGGCGTCGGAAGCGATGCCCAGCCGGAACCCGCTCAGTTCCGAAGCCTTCATGGCGGCGATCTGGATGCCCGCATCCTCGAGGTAGTGGGTCAACAGATCGGCACACGCCTGAGCCGCAACACCTGCCGTTCCCTGTCCGATGAACCAGATCCGCCGGATCTCCCCTCGAATCAGGGCATCCGCCAGACTTTTCGGAAATGCCTTTTCCGGCAGTACGATTTTGGGGTTTCCGGTGGTTTCATCAATCTTCCATCGGTTTAGCAAGGTCTTTTCGATGGAAGCGGGAGCTTCGGAAATCTCTTTCAGGAAATAATGCGGAAAATCCTGGCGGTCGATGTCGCGGGAGGTGATTTCCGTGGTTTTGACGCTGGATGCGTCCAGTCGGACCGGGGTGCCATCGTAGCGATACGAAGTAAAGGCATCGGGGCCGGACGCTTTTTCCCGATCGAGGATGACGATCTGCCCCTGGGTCGATCCCGTCTCGGTTTGGAAAAGTTTTTCTCCTTCCAACTTGATGAACTGCTGGGTCTCTTCCACGAAGCCGTACACTTCCGAGGCAGGCATCAGGTGATCGGCGGCCAGTCCGACGAAGAGGGCCTGGCCGCTGCCGCGCTGTGCCAGAAAGAGTTTTCCGGGAGCCAGGTCCGTGTGCATGGCGATGGCATGGGAGCCGTGGAACCGGTTGACGGTCCGCCGGAAGGCTTCGGAAACCTCGAGGCCTTCCCGGAGATATCGGGAAATCATCAGGGGGATGATCTTGGTGTCCGTCGTGATGGCCTCCGGAATGGAAATCCCTTCGGTTTCGAGCTCCCGTTTGAGTTCGATGAAATTGTCGATGTCTCCGTTCAGGCAGGCGTGAACGATGCCCAATTGCGTGGGATCGATCCCACCTGCCCGGTTGTCGACGGGATGGCCGTTGGGCAGGGTGATGGCGCCCACGGACGCCCATCGGGTATGGCCGATGATGCTCCAGGAGGTGATGGGGGTTCGGCGCAGTCGATGGAAGAGCTCGTCGTTGGCGATGCGGTTTCGAATGGCTGCGATGTTGTCGCCCAGGGACCCGATTTCCGCTGCCACCTTAAAGGTGAATGCCACATGGACGGCATCGGCTTCGCAACGCCAGCAGATGCTGCCATCGGTCAACACTTCCGGGTTGAGGCGGGATGTCCACTGACGTTCGAGTTCCGGTGTCCAAGACGCCCTGCAGAGTTGGAAAGCGTCAGGCCGCAAGTGCATCAGGATGGAGACACCGGCCGAATCACGTCCCCGTACTTCGAGCCGGTCGATACTGTTCAACACGGCATTCAGGTGGCACAGCAGGGCGAAGCTCTCCGAAGCATCGCATTCGGTTGGCCCGGCAAGCGCTTCGATCCGAGGCAGGTTCTCCAGAAGCTCTGTCGTCAGCGACCAGTGAATGTCCTTGAACAGCTCGATGGCAGCCGACCAGCGTTCGGCTTGCTCTGCGGCAAGGCCAGCGATACGGTTGCGAAGGCTCCGGACTTCCTGTTGGATGTGCTGCTCCAGAAAGCGGGCGAAATCCCGAAGCCGCTTCCGATGATGGGGGCCCTGGAGAATGGCATAGAGGGACTCCGGGCGCTTGAGGTTCCGGATCGTCTCAAGAACGCTTCTGCCGGTTTCTTCCCGCTTGTAATCAATGGATTCGGGGATGTGGTCGTCGGCACGATCCGATTCGAAGAGACAGTGGAGATCTCTATCGATCTTCGACAGCATGGACTCGAGATCCGTAGCGGCAATCGGGCGAAACGGGCGCTTGTAGGCGAGAATTCCCGCAATGCCGCAGCAGAAGGTGGCCTGTCGAAGGGGAAAGAGCACGATGGCGGGTCCGGTAACCTGCGACAGATGTCTGCCGATATAGAGCCGAGGCCATGAACGCTTCCATGAAAAACGAATCCATGTCCGTACTACGGTCGACAGTCGCGTGGCACAAAAAGCAAGAAGTGTAATGGGATTCATCGGCGTTTCCGTATCAAATGGCCTGGTAGATTTCCCGGATGCGATCTCTCGTCATGATCGTTTTCCAGTCTTTTCCAAGGGCGTTTTCCCAAAGGGGATCGAGGATGAGGGCCACATCGATCATCCGTTCAACCTGTTCGTCGGTTGCGGAGCGAAGGACGTTTCTGGGAAGAGCGATCCCCTGGTAGGCCATCATCTGTTGGAATTCCTGAACCCCTTCCGGATAATACGGCTCCAGCTGGTTGAAGACCAGGCAGTTGCCGATGCCGTGGTGAATGCCGAGAACGAAGGAAAGTCCGTAGGACAGGGCATGGGCGATACCGACCTGCGAGTAGGCGATGCTCATGCCGCCGAAATAGGAAGCCATCATGAGGCGATCGTCGCTGTCGGGCAAGTCTTTGAGAAAAACGTCCCGACACAGCTCCATGGCCTTTTCGCCGTAAGCCTGGCTGAACATGTTGAGAAAAGTTCCTTCGAGAGATTCGACGCAATGGATGTAACAATCCATTCCGGTATAGAATCGCTGTTCTTTCGGGGCATCTCGGATGAGCTCGGGATCGAGAACGACCTGATCGAAGACTGTAAAATCCGAATTGATGCCGAGTTTCTTCTTCGGACCCGTCAGCACGGTCGTCCGGGAAACCTCTGCCCCGGTTCCGGACAGGGTCGGAATGCCGACGTGGTAAACCGCTGGGTTGCGAATGAGGTCCCAGCCCTGGTAGTCGGCGGAAGAGCCCGGGTTGGTTAGCATCAGGGATACGGCCTTGGCCAGATCCATGACACTGCCGCCGCCGATGCCGATCACCCCATCCGGAAGCTTTGGGGAAAAGGCACTGACCTGATCCCGGAGCCGATCGACCTGGGAGGTTTTCGGCTCGTCCTGAACGTTGACGAGGATGAGCATATCCCCCGTGTGAAGGGGAAGGCGCGTTCGCAGAGGTGCGTCCTGAAAGACATCGTCAAGCAGAAACACCATGAACCCGTCGGGTTGGCTCCGATGGGGTCGGAGGATGTCATCGAGCTGGTTGAAGGAACCTCTGCCGAAAATGACGTTGGAAACGACTTTGAAATTGCGAAACATGAGTGGTTCTCCGGGTAAGAGGCGATGGGTAATGGGCGATGGGTTATGGGTTATAGGTGATGGCCTCGCAAAAAGTCGCTTCATCCCCGACTATGGTTCTTGACGGACCTGAGCATGGGGGGAGAACCGCCTTTTGATGTTGCATCGGATACTTGTTTGAAGCCGCCGGAGATCGTTGGGTCGGGCATGCGATTCCCAGCCATATCTGTATGAAAAACAAGATATTGCATTCCAATAACCCATCGCTGAAGTCTGGC
>CAZJXF010000161.1:0-7068 GCA_964549995.1 uncultured Desulfatirhabdium sp.
AATGCACCCGCTCTCCTGCGGGTTAAACAAGAGCATCTGACTTTTTGCGAGCCCATCACACATGAGCATCATCCTTTCGGCATCCCGACGAACGGATATCCCGGCTTTCTATATGGATTGGTTCATGGAACGGATCGACAAGGGATCCTTCGAACTGATCAATCCCTATAACGGACGGAAGAAGACGATCGATTGCACACCTGAAGACATCCATTCGATCGTCTTCTGGAGCAAAAATTTCGGTCCGTTCATCGAAGGAGGATTCGATACCAGACTGATGAATGCCGGATACAGGATGTTTTTTCAATTTACCGTCAACCCAGAACATCCAATCCTCGAACCCCGCGTACCTCCGCTTCGAGAACGCATCAACCAGATGGCCTGCCTGATTCGACGCTACGGTCCGGCCAGCATCGTCTGGCGGTTCGATCCGATCTGCATCGGAACGGACCCGAACGGGGCTTTCTTCCGGACATCCGATACATTCGGCGAGATGGCCGAACAAATGGCTGCTGTAGGGGTCCGAACCTGTACGTTCAGTTTTCTCGATCTCTACGCCAAAGTGATCCGAAGATCCGCAACGAAAGGGATACATTTTATGGATCCGGAGCCAGCCCAACAGATTGCCATTGCCTCCGAAATGGCTCTCCTGGCCCATCGCCTCGGCATCCACCTTCAGACTTGCTGCGAGCCGGAGCTCTTGAAATCGCTCCCGAAGGATATCCCGATCACGCAGGCATCCTGTATCCCTGCCCCTCTTTTGACAGAGCTTTATGGAGAAGGCTGCCCGTTACTACCGGACAAGGGCCAGCGCAGGAGCAAGGGCTGCGGCTGTTACCTGTCCCGAGACATCGGCAGCTATCAAGACCATCCATGTCACCATGACTGCCTGTTTTGCTACGCCAACCCCTCGAGCCGACAACCGGATTCCGTTTGACGATGCATATTGGATCGATTATCCTTCCCTATCCGACCGTGCTGGCGCCTCTTGCCGGCATCACCGATCTGCCTTTCCGTCTCGTGGTCAAGCGCCTGGGATGTGGAATGGTCTGTTCGGAGATGATCAGCGCCAACGCCCTGGTTCGGAAATCGCAAAAGACTCGGGCCATGCTCGACACCACTGCGGAAGAATACCCGCTCTCCGTGCAGCTCTTCGGAGCGGATCCGGCCGTGATGGCCGATGCGGCAGCACTGGTTGTTGAAAACGGCGGAGCTGCGATCATCGACATCAACTTCGGCTGTTCGGTGAAAAAAGTGGTCAAGACGGGTGCCGGAGTCGCCCTGATGCGTGATCCGCAACGAGCCAGGGCCCTTCTTCGAGCCGTTCGAGCGGCAGTCGCAACCCCGATCACCATCAAGATCCGCAGCGGATGGGACCCCTCCGGGGATCAGGCCGTCGAAATCGCACGCATCGGTCAGGAAGAAGGTATCGACGCCGTTGCCGTCCACCCTCGCACTGCAACCCAGGGGTTTTCCGGTCAGGCGGACTGGCGGGTCATCGCCCGCATCAAGGAGGCCGTCGACATTCCCGTCATTGGAAACGGCGATATTCTTCGAGCGGAAGATGCCCTGGCGATGATGGAACAAACCCGGTGCGATGCCGTAATGGTCGGAAGAGCGGCCATGGGAAATCCTTGGATCTTCGATCAGATTCATCGAAACATTCGGGGAGAACCCGAGGTGCCGATTTCCCCTTCTGACCGAAAAGACCTCATGGTCGCCTATGTTCAGGCTGTGGTCGCCTATCGGGGTGAAAGCCACGGATGCCGCATGCTTCGAAGCCGCCTGGGGTGGTTCAGCCGGGGCATGAGAAACGGGGCCGTCTTTCGGGAAGCCATCCGCCGTCTGGAAACGGAAGCTCAAGCCATCGATATCATTAGGAGTGTTTTATGAACGAAACGACAAATCCGGACGTTTCCCGGAGAACCCGGTCGATGACGTCCTTCATCGTGATGGATGTACTGGAAAAAGCATGTGACATGGAATGCCGCGGGGATCATATCGTCCACCTCGAAGTCGGAGAGCCCGACTTCGATACGCCGGACTGTGTGAAGGAAGCCGCCTGTCAGGCCATTCGGGACGGCTTCACTCATTATACCCACAGTCTGGGAATTCTCGAACTCCGTGAAGCCATCGCCCAGTACTACGGCGACACATACGGCGTCACCGTCCATCCGGATCAGATCGTCGTCACCTCGGGAACGAGCCCGGCCATGTTCATGCTGTTCGCGGCTCTGCTCAATCCAGGAGATGAAGTCATTCTCTCCGATCCGCACTATGCCTGTTATCCCAATTTCATCGAATTCGTCAATGGTGTCCCCGTTCGGGTTCCGGTCTACGAAGCAGACGGATTTCAGTTTCGGATCGAAGCCATCCAGGAAAAACTCACCCCCAAAACCAAGGCCGTATTCATCAATTCCCCATCGAATCCGACCGGAAATTTGCTGAGCGAGGAGCGGATGCGACAGATCGCATCCCTTTCGCCTTACATCGTTTCGGATGAAATCTATCATGGCCTCGTCTACGAGGGAAAGGAACATTCAATTCTCGAATTCACGGACCATGCCTTTGTCCTGAACGGGTTTTCCAAGCTCTACGCCATGACGGGACTTCGCCTGGGCTACCTCATCGCCCCGAGGGATTTCATGCGGGCGATTCAAAAGGTTCACCAGAACTTCTTCATTTCCGCAAACGCCATGGTGCAGAAGGCGGGCATTGCGGCCCTGCGATACGCCGCAGAAGATGTCCGGCGCATGAAGTCCATATATGACGAACGCCGAAAATTCATGATTCGAAGACTTCGGGAAATGGGCTTCGGTATCACCGTGGAGCCGACGGGAGCCTTCTATGTGTTTGCAAACGCCAAGCACATCTCCACCGACAGTTACGCCCTCGCCTTCGACATCCTGGAAAAAGCCAAGGTTGGTGTGACCCCCGGAATCGATTTCGGAAAGAACGGCGAGGGATACCTGCGGTTCAGCTATGCCAATTCTATCGAAAACATCGCCGAAGGGATGAACCGCATCGAAGCCTATTTGAAGGAAAAGGGAATTGCCGGAAAGACAGGACGATCCGATGGATGAAACCGTTCCGAGGATGACGAAGGCGACGACACCGGCAAAGGAACCGAAGACGGGAACTGCGGCAGGGAGTGCAACGACGAGCGATGGGTCCCGGATCGTTTCTGCCCGGTTCGAGAAAAGCGCCTCTCGACCGGAGCACTATCCTCCCGGAGATTTGCCGGAAATCGCTTTCATCGGACGCTCCAATGTCGGAAAATCCTCGATGATCAACAAGCTGGTCAACCGCAAACGGCTCGTGAAGACGAGCGGGAAACCCGGATGCACCAGGCTCATCAATTTTTTCATCATCAACGACAGGCTGCGGTTGGTCGATCTGCCGGGATATGGCTATGCGGCTGTTCCGGATGCTGAGCGCATGCGCTGGAAACGCATGATCGAAACCTATCTCGAAAAGCGGACGGCACTGCGGGGAGTCGTTCTGATCGTGGATATCCGAAGGGATCCCGATGAGAAAGACCTTCAGATGAACGGTTACCTGGCAGACCGCAAGATCCCGGCCTTGCTGGCGCTGACCAAGGCCGATAAAATTTCTGCAAGCCGCAGAGCCAGACAATGGACCCGCATCGAAAGCGCTTTCGATAGAGAAAGAGAGGAGATGGTCGTCTTCTCGGCCAGGAGCGGACTCGGCGTAACTGACCTATGGAAAAGGATTCTTTCTTTGATCGACGTCGCCGATCCCTCCCGTGAATACGAGATGCATCCCACCGAACCGGCCGATACGGGAGGGGACATTGACTGAACCGGAACGTCACTGTGAAACGGATCCCTTTCGCTGCGGCTTCATCGCCATTGTCGGTGCCCCGAATGCCGGGAAGTCCACCCTGCTGAACCGCCTGGTCGGTCAGAAAATCGCCATTACCTCCAAAAAACCGCAGACGACCCGAAACCGCATCACCGGGATCCGGCACCACGAAAAGGCCCAGTTGATCTTTGTCGATACACCGGGAATTCACCGGGCCTCCAAACGGCTTAACGCCCGGATCGTCGAAACCGCCATCGGCACCCTCGAATCGGTCGATGTCATCGTCTTCGTCGTGGATGCATCCCGAAAGGATGAAACCTCGGAAGCCCTCATCCAAAAGGCACTCGATCGGATCGATCGTCCAGTGGTGCTGGCCCTAAACAAGGTCGATCTCGTACAGAAATCCGCCCTGCTTGCAGGCATCGATCAACGTTCGAAACTGCGGACCTTTGAGGCCGTCGTCCCTGTTTCGGCCAAAACGGGGGATCAGGTCCCGGTGCTTGCAGACGTCATCGAGAAGCTTCTGCCCGTCGGCCCGCCTCTGTTTCCGGAGGACAGTGTGACGGATCTGCCGATGCGTTTCTTGGCTGCGGAAATTGTTCGGGAAAAGGTGTTTCGGTACACGGGGCAGGAAATCCCCTATGCGACGATGGTCACGATCGACGACTACAAGGAGGAAAAGCGGATCACCCACATCCACGCCACCATCCATGTAGAGCGGGACAGCCAGAAACGCATCGTCATCGGACAGGGAGGAGCCATGCTCAAACGGATCGGCGAAGCGGCCCGGATTGAGATCGAAAACATGATCGAATCGCGGGTGTACCTGCATCTCTTCGTTCGGGTCGATGCAAACTGGAGCCGGGATGCAAAGATATTGGAGCGGGTTCTTGGAAGCACCGGGTAAGAGCCAAGCATAGGGATTACGGCCGCGCAAACTTGTTTGACGGCTTCGCAAAAAGGCCGGATGCTGTGTCGTGCTGCACCCCTCGTCGTTGCGGCGTACGTCTCAGTACGCCTCACAGACGGGATTAACACTCCCTGCCTGCGGCCTTCTTTCGAAGCCGTCCATAGGTTGGACTTTTTGCGAGATCATCTTGTTTGAAGCCGCCGGAGCTCGTTGGGCCGGCCATGTAAAACGCTTCGGCTTGTGTTTGAAACGTTTGCTATCTCAATGAGCTGTTTTCTCCTGGAGCGTCCGGCTACATGCCCGACCCTTACGAGATCGGGCGGCTGAGTTTTTCCGATGCAACATCAAAAGGCGGTTCTCCCCCCATGCTCAGGGCCGGAAATATACCAAAATCTGGGGTAGATCGACTTTTAGCGAAGCCGTCCATATGATCGTTTCCTACCACCCCTGCATCGTTGCAGACCGCAATGCGCTGTGTGCCGGAAGACTTCCGGACGAAACCGATCGGAAGCTTATGGCCGAAGCCGATGCCGTCATCCTTCCCCAGGGGTGTTCAAAGCCGTTGTATGAAACGGCCAAAGCCGTATGTCGTCATGTATGGCCTTGTTACGACGCCCGGTTTACTTACCCCGGCAAGACAGGGCAGACACGACTGTTTCAAACATTGGGACTGCCCCATCCCGATACAGAAGTGTATGCCGATATCGTAGAATATCGGATGCGGACGGATAACGGCTCCCGCCTCCCCTTTCCGTTTCCGATGGTGCTCAAACTCGATTGGGGAGGAGAAGGTGAAACCGTTTTCCGAATCGAGGACGGTACGACCCTTCAACGATTGCTGGATCAGGTGACGTGCTGGGAAACAACAGGGCAGGCCGGATTTCTCCTGCAACGATACGTACCTTGCCGAAATCGAACCTTACGGGTTGCGGTGATCGGTCACCATCGAATCCTGTATTGGCGAAAGCAGATCGATCCGAACAAGTTTCACGCGAATCTCGACAAGGGAGGCGTGATCGATGGCGATGTCGAACCGGATATTCGGAATGCAGCCCTTGAAACCGTCGAACGATTGGTAAATGCGGCACGGATTCATCTGGCAGGAATCGATCTGTTGTTTTCGGAAGAAGCGAAAGCCCCCCTTCCTTTGTTGTTGGAAATCAATTACTTTTTTGGCCGAAAAGGATTGGGCGGATCCGAAGCCTATTACCGGCTCCTGATCGATGCCGTCCGGTATTGGGTAACGTCGATTGGACTGAACGATGCAACCGTTCGCACTTGATCTGGAAGAGGAAGACATCCGCAGGGAACGCCGAAAGGCAAGGGAGCTTCGGGCAACCCAGTGGTGGAAACGACAGCTTGCCCGGGGAGTCTGCGCCTATTGTGGGAAGCGGGTCCATCCGGACGAACTCACGATGGATCATATCGTTCCGATCAGCCGTGGAGGAAAGTCCACCAAGGGCAACGTCCGTCCGGTTTGCAAGGCCTGCAACACCGCCAAGAAATCCAGCCTTCCGACCGATGTCGATCCCTGGAGTTTGCTTGCATGATCCGGTTTTCACCCAAGAGCCTCAGGCAGCGCATCATGCTTTTCGTGCTGCTGCCGACCGCCACCCTGCTGCTGGTTTTCGGTATCGTCGGCTTTCTCTATGCACGAGACAAGATGCTGATGCAATGGGGAGAGGCTGCCATTCTGAAGCTGGAGCGGGCCGCACACAACGTGGACATGCGCCTTGCCGTACCTCGGATCTGGTTTTCCCTGTTTCAGGCCAGTTTCCTCAAACCCTTCTCCAGGCCGGTTCAGGACCTGATCCTCAAACAGATGAGAGAAGTGGAAGGGGTGCTGGATGTGACCATCGTGCTGACGGATCAGCAGCAACCACTCGACATTCCCTACCTCACACCCCACCGAATGGGGATGGGTTTAGGCCGTCGGGGAACGGCAGCCTCTTCTGCGGTTCGCATGTCCAAGCCGAAACTGGATCCCAACCGGGGCTCGAAAACCGTTCTCATCTCCGCCGATCTTTTCGATATCGTCGACCAGACCGTCGGACGCATCGAAATGACCATGGGATTCGACTACCTGATCGAGAATGTGAAGGCCAGCGGCTGGTGGCAGAGCAATCGGGCCTTTCTCGTCGATCGGGACGGTCAGATCCTGGCATCCACAAGCCCTGACGAACACCAGTACCTGGCGGAAAACGGCAGCTACATCGAATCCCGAATTGTCGATCGGATCCAGAAGGAAAGTTTCGGCATCGAAATGGGAAAAGGATACCCTTCCCGGGAAATCGGCGGTTTCTACAGACTGCAGCAGGCGGACTGGTATTTGG
>CAZJXF010000162.1:0-7023 GCA_964549995.1 uncultured Desulfatirhabdium sp.
CCGGCTCCACATCCGAACAAAGCCCCCATCCGTGGCTGACGACGGCCCGGATCCAGTCTTCCGGCCATTGTTCACTGCGCAGAATCTCCTCGGTTTTCCTGCAGTGCTGATCCGGGAATTTTTCGTAGTCGAGATCATGGATAAGACCGATAATCCCCCACGTGTCTTCGTCCTGCCCCCGTTTTCTCGCCATGTACCGCATGACGGCTTCCACACTCAGGGCATGTTTGATGAGGCTCTCGGACTGGTTGTAACGGCGCAGAAGCGCCCAGGCTTCCTCTCGTGTCGGTGTCTTCATGGGTTAACCTTTTCCTATTTGATGCAGACTTTGCGAACCTGCAACAGGTTACAGTGACCGGCGAAAACTTTCTCGATTCCATCCTGTTTCAAGGTGGTCATGCCGTCGGCAATGGCCTGATCCCGGATTTCTTCCATCCGAGCCTTGTTCTGAATGAGCTTCTTCACGGCGTCGGTTCCCATCAGCAGTTCATGAATGCCCATCCGGCCTTTGTATCCCGTATGGTTGCACAGGTCGCAGCCCTCGGGTGCGTAAAGCATGAGATCGTCGTTGTAAGGAATGTGGACGTTTTTTTCGAAATGTTCCGGGCCGTACTCCCGCACCAACTCGTCGTATTCGGCACGACTCGGATGATAGGGTTTCTTGCATTGCTTGCACAGGGTCAGCACCAGACGCTGGGCGAGAATGCACAGCACGGCATCTGCAAAATTGAAGGGGTCCATTCCCATATCGAGAAGCCGCGTGATCGATTCCGGTGCACTGTTCGTGTGCAGGGTGGAAAACACGAGGTGCCCGGTCAGGGAAGCCTCGATCCCGATCTGGGTGGTCTCCTTGTCCCGCATTTCGCCCACCATGATCACATCGGGGTCGGCCCGTAAAAAAGCACGCATGGCCGTCGAAAAATCGAACCCGATCTTCGGCGCCACCTGCACCTGACGAAGCCCGCGTTGGGTGATTTCGACCGGATCTTCTGCCGTCCAGATCTTCGTCTCCACTTTGTTGATGTACCCGAGAGCCGAATGGAGGGTCGTGGTTTTGCCGGAACCGGTCGGCCCACAGACGAAGATGATCCCGTACGGTTTGGTGATGGCGCTGATGAAGTTTTCGTAATTCCGTTTCGAAAACCCCATCTTGTCGAGCGGAATCGGCTCGCCTGCCGCCAGGATCCGCATCACCACGTCTTCGAGTCCGCCTTGGGTGGGCACGGTCGCCACCCGCAGCTCGATGTCTTTTCCGCCGTATTTCTTGAACTTGATTTTTCCGTCCTGGGGTTTGCGGCGTTCGGCAATGTCGAGATCGGCCATGATCTTGATGCGGGAAACCAGGGCATTTCGGTAGTTGTACGGAATGGTCTGGTAGGTGTGACACTGTCCGTCCACCCGGAAACGGACCTGAACGTTTTCCTTTCCGGGATAGGGCTCGATGTGGATGTCGGATGCCTTGCGGTTGTAAGCGTCCAGGATGATCTTGTTGACCAACTGAACCACGGCACTGTCTTCCTCGCCGACGGTCTGTTCGCTTTCATCGTTTTCGGTGACGTCGGCCTGCAGCCGGGAAAGGATTTCGTCGATGCCGCCGGTATCCTTTTCCTCTTGCGTAAAGAGGGTGATGAACTGATGGATGTCTTCCTCGAGGGCCAAACAGAATTTGAGCGGCTCCGTCTTGAAGATCGACTTGATCATGTCGATCTTCTGCAGGTCCCGCGGATTGTCGATGGCAATCACCACATGCCCTTCGTCCATTTTGAGGGGCACCCAGACATTGCTTCTCAAAAAAGCCGGTTTGACGCGGGTAATGAGTTCCCCCGGAATGACATAGTTCGGGGAGTATTCGACGAACGGCAATTTGTAGAACCGGCTCAGGGAAGTAAGAACGTGTTTTTTTTCGATCTTGAACTGTCGGATGAGGACGGTTTCAACGGCTTCTTTGCGCTGGCGGGCTTCGATGATGGCCTTCTCGAGCTCCTTCAGGGTGATGAGGTTTTCATCGATCAAATGGTCGAATTTGCTGGGGCGACTGATGGCCATCCGCTTCTGGTTGTAGAGAGCGATGCCGAGAATGTTGGCAAGCTCCTGCACCGAGGCTTCGTCCATGCTCGAAAACGGTTGATCGTTGCACCGATTGATGAGCTGAATGACCCCAAGCAGGTATTTCTGATAGATGATCGGGCAGGTCAACACCTGACGGGTGACGAAACCCGTCTTCTGATCCCAGCTTCGATCGAAGTTGAGTGCCGGATCGATGCGCCGCAACTCTTCTGTATCATAACAATTGGCGATGTTGACAACCCGCTGTTTGTATGCGGTGAACCCGGCAATGCTCGACGGAGCGATGGGGATGCGGATTTCGCTGATTTCGTTGCCTGTCTTGAATCGGGAAAAGAGCTCTTTCTTGGGCCCGTCGACGACATAGATGGTAATGCGCTGGGCTTCGAAGAGCTGGATGATCTCGTCCCGAAGGTTGACGAGGATTTCGTCCAGGTTGCTGGCTGCATTGATGCGGTTGCAGATGTCCTGAAGTTTCCGGCGGTAGATGACCTCGCTCTGCAGACGTTGCAGGTTGGAAGGAGCGTCTTTCGGGGGATAGGAATCGGCCATCGTCGGTTACTCCTCCAGATGCTTGCGAAAATGGTTCAGAATCTTTTTCCCCCCGCCGCCAATCAGCACGATGCCCATGAGGTAGAAGCAGAAGGTGATGAAGGGAATCATATCGGCAAAGACGGGAATCGAACGAATCTGCGGCATGACTTCCGGAATCCGAAAAAACACGCCGATTCCGGCTGCCACCAAAGCCACCCCCCAGATCAGTTGAAACGGATGTGGTTTGGGTTCCATGAGGACTCCCTTCGGTTCAGGTCTCTCGCAGGGCGATGGATACACCGCATTCGGGGCATTTTCCATCGGCAATCCGGTTCTTTCGGATCCAGAAGCCCATGCGCTCGATCAGCAGCGCCGAGCATCCGGGACAAAAGGTATGCTCTCCCGGATCGCCGGGGACGTTGCCGGTATACACATAGTGCAACCCTGCGGCAAGCCCGATGCGCCGGGCTTCCTTCAGGGTGGAAACCGGTGTGGCGCTGCGATCCAGCATCCGATAGTCGGGATGAAACCGGCTGATATGCCAGGGAACATCGGGGCCGAGATCCGACCGGATGAACGCTGCAAGCTTCTCCAATTCCTTCGGATCGTCGTTGAGCCCCGGAATGAGCAGGGTGGTGACTTCGACCCATATCCCTTGGCCGACCATGCGGCGCAGGGTATCCAGAACGGGCGCAAGTTTTGCAGAGCAAATGTTGCGGTAAAAATCGTCCGAAAAAGCCTTCAAATCGACGTTGGCCGCATCCAGCACCGGTGCGAATGCCTCCAGCGCCTCCTGGCTCATGTATCCGTTGGTGACAAACACGTTTTTAAGTCCCTTGCGGCGGGCTTCCTTCATGACATCGAGGGCGAATTCTCCAAACACCGTCGGCTCCGTGTAGGTATAGGAGATGCTGCGGCTTCCGGAGGCAAGGGCGGCATTCACCACCGCCTGTACAGAACGCTCTTCCCCGAGGATGGTGCCTTTCCGATCGTTCGGCATCTGAGCGATGTCTGCGTTTTGACAGAAACGGCAGCGGAAATTGCAACCCACCGTTGCAATGGAATAGGATTGGGAACCGGGCAGAAAATGAAACAGCGGCTTTTTTTCGATGGGATCGACATGTTCAGCAATCAGCTTACCGTAAACAAGCGTATAGAGCATGCCGCCCCGGTTTTCCCGCACCCCGCAGATGCCGCGTTTGCCTTCCGCAATGGTGCATCCGTGAGCACACAGGTTGCAGATCACGCTGTCACGATCGGATTTCCGATACAAGATCGCTTCCATCATGTCGCATTCCTTTCACCGCTGATGATCGACGGCTCTATTCTCGCCATCCGAACGATGAATCCCCCAGACATTGGCATGGGAAGACCTCTGGAGGGCTGCCCTTCCATCTGAACAGGCATCGGAGCGGCCGTTCGCTTTTCGGATTCGCCGTACGGAACGACGAGCGGACGGGCACGAAATCGGGGCAGGACGGTTACAGACACCATCGAAAACACCCCGAAGGGCAAATGTCTGCAGAAGGAAGCCTCCTCGATCGCCCGGCTGAACCAATTGTCCCAGCCCGGAAGAAAACAAGCATATCTCGTACGTATGGGAACAGGGCCCAGCAGGAATTGAACGGCGCGTTTCAATTGTCCACAACTGAAGCATTGAATCCGCTGTCGGGTCTCTTCGGGGAAGATTGCGATGAGCCGTCTTCTGAAACCGGATAGGGCATATGGGTTGAAAGCTGCAATGCATACCCGGTTGCGGGTGATTCGAAAGACTTCGGCAAGGGTTTCGTGGGGATCCGGGAGAAATTCGAGAGCGCAGGCCAATACGGTATAGTGGAACGCATTGTCGGAAAAAGGCAACTCGTTTCCATCGTATACGGAAAAATCCACGCGGGTTCTGAAGGATTGTGAAGCGATATCGACAAGATAAGGGGATCGGTCGACCCCGGAGACCGAAAGTCCGGCCTCGATCATGGCCTCGAGCACCGCATCGTTGCCGCAACCAATGACAAGAGCCCTTTTCCCGCGCATCGGCTGAAGCATGTCGATGACGGCGTTCGTCAGCACGCCGACGGCAGACCTATACTCAGGTCGTTTCCACCACTGGGTATATGCTTTTGCCGAATGAAAATCGAAGGGCGTTTCCATACGGCAAATGTAGGATAAGCCGTTCGATAGATCAAGATAAATGGAATCGATAAATGGAATCGATATTGGATGACGGCTTCGCAAAAAGGCCGGGATGCTGTGTCGTGCTGCATCCCTCGTCGTTGCGGCGTACGTCTAAGTACGCCTCACAGACGGGATTTGCACTCCTTGCCTGCGGCCTTTTTTCGAAGCCGTCCATATAGTGGACTCGCAAAAAGTCAGATGCTCTTGTGTGAACCGCAGGAGAGCGGGTGTATTTTGCTCTGCAGCGAAAAAGGCGTGTTTCCCCCCATGCGGCTCGCTGGAGACTCATTGACTTTTTACGAGGCCATCCTATTTGACAGAATGGATTTCACTATGATAGAGGGACTACCTTTTCCGCTTCCGAAAATGAGATCCCGTTTTCAAAACGATTTCTCTCGACGAAAGGAGGCTGCATGCTTTTTCCCATTGCCGGTATCGAAGTCTCCCCCTGGATTCCGCCTTTGGTTGCCTTCGTCATTTCCTTCTTCACCTCCATGGGGGGCGTGTCAGGGGCCTTTCTGCTGCTTCCCTTCCAGATGTCTTTCCTTGGCTACACCCATCCTTCCGTCAGCGCCACCAATCAGTTGTTCAATATCGTCGCCATCCCGAGCGGGGTCTACCGTTACTGGAAAGAAGGCCGTATGGTCTGGCCCCTCACATGGGTCGTCGTGCTCGGCACCCTGCCCGGAGTGCTGATCGGCGCCTATGTCCGTATCGTGTATCTTCCCAATCCAAAGAATTTCAAATTGTTCGCTGCCGCAGTCCTCTTCTATATCGGGCTCCGGATGGTGATGGATCTTCTCAAGAAAGGAGCAGGCGCGGACAGCAAGGCAGCCAGCGAAAAGCGGTTTCAAGAAATGGTGCGGCAATACCGTTCGCAGACAGGAGACAGGCAGGCAAAGCAGCAGCTTCCTGCCGTTCGGGTCACCCATTTCAACCTGAAACGTCTTGGATACACGTTCTACGGAGAAAGCTTCGATGTATCGTTTTGGGGGATCTTCAGCCTGAGCTTCATCGTCGGCATCGTTGGCGGGATCTACGGCATCGGCGGGGGAGCCATCATCGCACCGTTCTTCGTGACGTTTTTCGGTTTGCCGGTCTATACCGTAGCCGGGGCCGCGCTGATGGGCACCTTCATGACATCCGTTGCCGGCGTGGCCTTCTACCAGGCCATCGCCCCCTTCTACCCGAACATGTCCATCGCACCTGACTGGTTGTTGGGTATTCTGTTCGGTGTAGGCGGCATGGCTGGCATGTACATGGGGGCACGGTTTCAGAAATTCGTGCCCGCCAAGGCCATCAAGTGGATGCTTGCCGGAATCATTGTTTTTACGGCAAGCAAGTACGTCGTCGATTTCTTCCGGTAACCGGGTCAACCAACACCTGAGCCTGCGAAGGCGTTCATCCAAACGTCCGCCCCCCCGCACCTGCAAGGGGACAGTTCACGAACCGTAGGGGCGGTGCATAAACCGCCCCTACACCCCATCGTCTTTTCCAGCGTCGCAAGCGCCGATGGATGGCCCATCGATGGGCCGCACGTCCCCATTGCAACACGCTTCAGGGGTCTTCCTCGGACGTTCTTACGCCTGCAAAGTCATCCCCGATCCTGTCATTCGGCGAGCGGCACCACCAGCACCGGAACGGTGGATCGTTTGAGCACCCGCTGCGCCGTACTACCCATCACCATCTGTTTGAGCCCCCCATGACTCTGGGTGCCGATCACGATGAGATCGCACTGCAGGCTTTTTGCCGCATCCAAGATGACATCCACCGGAAGCCCCCGTTTGACCACCACATCGTCCAGGAAAAACGACTGGTTTTCAAAGTCTGCTGTGGCATCGCGGAAAATGGTCTTCAACGCCTCCCGAACCTCCGGATTTTCGGGTTTCCGTTTTCCGATAATGGCTTCTCTTGCCGATGCCTCGTTTTTTCGTTGAATTTCAGCCCATTTTTCCTGACCGAGATGCGATCCAATGGCCGCATCGATGGCCGGTGAATCCTCCAGCGCATGAACGATCACAATGCCCGCCTTATAGAGATTGGCGATGCTGACGGCATAGGCAAGCGCCTGACGGGCATTTTCCGAAAGGTCGGTGGCGAACAGAATGCGTTTGACTGCAACTTTGGGCAGAATCATAGAACCTCCTTGAGATAGGGGAAAAGGTGGCTGGATTTCTATCGAATATGCATGGTCTCGTAAAAAGTCCAAAAGTCTCATCCGAGTCGCATGGGAGGAGACACGCCTTTTTCGTT
>CAZJXF010000163.1:0-6854 GCA_964549995.1 uncultured Desulfatirhabdium sp.
TTTGAAGCAGCCGGAGATCGTTGGATCGGGCGGACGCGCTTCATTTGTTTTGGATGGAACATCCGGATGTTGTCTTTCAGAAAGCCATCGTTTCCATCTTGGCCATCCGCCCGATCCTACGAGATCGGGCTGCTGAGTTTTTCCGCTGCGCAAGCAAAATGCACCCGCTCTCCTGCGGGTTAAACAAGAGCATCTGACTTTTTGCGAGGCCATCAAGCATCGGTATCCTTTTTTTTCATTTACGCAGGTCAACATGAACGATCAACCGATTGAACATTTAAAAATCTATACCTTTCCCAGTCCCATCTTGAAACGAAAGGTTCAGCCGGTCGTCAATATCGACGGAAAACTGCAGCAGCTCATCGAAGCCATGGCTCAAACCATGTACCGGGCCAAGGGACTCGGTTTGGCCGCTCCCCAGGTCGGCATCGACGCCCGTTTCTTCATTTACGATGTCCGAGAAAAGGACACGCCGAACCAATTGTCCGTCTTGATCAATCCCCGCATTGTCGAAGCCGAAGGAGAAATCATCTCGAAGGATGAGGGCTGTCTGAGCGTTCCTGAATATCGATCCGACGTCAAGCGCTTCGAACGGGTTCTCGTCGAAGGGGTGGACCGCAATGGCAATCCGCTTCGATTTGAACTGGAAGGACTTCCGGCCATCGTCATGCAACATGAAATCGATCACCTCGAAGGCATTTTGTTCATCGATCGCATCAGCGCACTCAAACGAAGCCTTTACAAAAACCGTATGCTCAAAAAGTTGAAACGCGAAAGTTCTGGAAGCTGAAACCGTCTTCATTCCGTTTGCGGTTTGAAGCCCTCGACCCAGTAACGGGATGGTTTCGCAACAAGCCGCTGATCCCCCAATCTCGATCGGAACCAATCGCATGCATGCCTCTTACCGCATCGTCTTTATGGGTACACCGGCATTCGCCGTTCCTTCCCTGAAAAGGCTTCACGACGCCGGCCATCGGGTCGTTCTCGCAGTCACCCAACCGGATCGGCCTGCAGGCAGGGGCCGTAAACTGGAAGCATCGGCCGTGAAGAAAGCAGCTCTCGACATGGGCATTCCGGTATTTCAGCCCAAATCCATCCATCAGCCGGAAGCCGTTCGCATGCTGCAGGAAAGCCGAGCCGATCTCTTCGTCGTCGTAGCCTTCGGCCAGATCCTAAAACCGGTTGTGTTGGCGATTCCTCCCCTTGGCGCCATCAACGTGCACGCTTCGCTTCTGCCCCGATATCGCGGGCCCGCTCCCGTTCAGTGGGCCATCATCAACAGAGAAACCGAAACCGGTGTTACGATCATGCAGATGGACGAAGGACTCGATACAGGAAACATTCTGGCATCTACCGCAATACCGATTCTTCCTTCCGATACCGGTCAGAGCCTTCTCGAACGCCTTTCCGACATCGGTGCCGATATCCTGGTCCAAACCCTCATGCACTATCCGGAAATTCAATCCTGCGCCATCCCCCAGGATCACCGCAATGCCTGTTATGCGCCCATGCTGAAGAAAACCGACGGACGGATCGACTGGAACCGGTCGGCACAGGACATCGATGCGCTCGTGCGCGGCACCCTGCCCTGGCCTGGCGCCTATACGACGCTGGAGGGCAAAAGGCTCAAGGTATTTCGCGTGAAACCCGAAACAGGCAATGGAGAGAAAGCATCCCCCGGAACGGTCCTGCGCTCCCCTTCGGACGAGCTCTGGGTGGCTGCCGCAGATCGACCGATCTCTCTCTTGGAAGTACAGATCGAATCGGGAAAACGGCTCCCCGTCGGCGTCTTTCTGAAGGGACATCCCGTCCCGGTCGGTACGATCCTGACGTGAAAGCGGACAACCGACCTGACCCACGGGAAGCGGCTCTCCAATTGCTGATGAAAAGCGAGAAGAGCGCCGTTCCTCTGGACCGCCTGATGGAGGATGTACTGCGACATCTCCAGGATGAGCGGGACCGACACCTGCTGCACGCCCTTGTCTACGGGGTGTTGCGAAACCGGTTGCGGATCGATACGATTTTGACCCACCTGCTGCGCCGGGATCCGAAACATATCGAATCCGAGCTCTTTTGGATTCTTCGGATCGGTCTCTTTCAGATTCTCGAAATGGACCGTATTCCCCATCGGGCGGCGGTTCATACGGCTGTCGAGCTGACTCGAAAGAGACGTTTTCCCTGGGCAGCCGGACTGGTCAACGCCGTGCTGCGGCGTGCGGTCCGGGAGGCAGGAACACTCCAGCTTGCTCCGATGGGATCCGATCCGGTCCAAAATCTTGCCATTCGCCATTCCTTCCCGGAGTGGCTCATCGAAACATGGATGAAGCGCCTGGGGCCGGAATCCACCCGCGACCTCTGCGAGGCCTTCAACCGTATCCCTCCCCTGGTGATTCGAACGAACACATTGAAAACCACGAGATCAGACATCCTAAAAGCCCTGGCGGGAGCCGCCGATCACGCGGAAGAAACCGCCTGGTCTCCGGATGGCATCCGGCTGATCCGCCCCCATGCACCGGTATTCGCACTGCCCGGTTTTGCGGAAGGTCATTTTCAGGTACAGGATGAAGCGGCACAATTGGTCAGTCTGCTGGTAGATGCCCAAGCCGGGATGAGCGTACTCGATGCCTGTGCCGGAAGAGGCGGCAAGACGGGGCATATCGTCCAGACGATGGAAAACGCTGGACGGGTATTGGCCGTCGATGTTTCCCCAGAGAAATTGGCCGTTCTCGAGCAGCTAATGAAGCGGCTCGGCGCTTCCATCGTCGAAACCCGGGTCTGTGACTGGCAGATCGACACCCTGCCGAAGTCCGCCGGTCGCTTCGATCGCATTCTTCTCGATGCCCCCTGTTCCGGGCTTGGGGTTCTCGGTCGACATCCCGATATCCGCTGGCGATCGGATCGAAGGGACTTGAAACCATTCGCCGAACGGCAGATCATCCTGATCGAAAAAACCATTTCCCTCTTGAAACCGTATGGACGATTGGTTTATGCCGTATGCAGCATGGAACCGGAGGAAACCGACCATGTCATCGAGACGGTTCTCCAAAGGAATCCGATGATTCGAAGAATCGAACCCCTCCGGAACTTGTCGAATCCCTCTCCGGCGCTTTTCTGGAAAAACGGCGCTTTTCGAACCAGCCCGCATTTGGACGGAATGGACGGATTCTTTGCCTGTATTCTGACGAGAGACGGAAGCACCTGAGCAACCCCTTTCACTATCGAGGATTCTCATGAAGATCTTACTGACCGGCGGTGCAGGATATATCGGCTCCCATGCCTGTGTCGTATTGCTCGAAGCAGGCCATGACGTGGTCGTCGTCGATAATTTTTCCAACAGCAGCCCGGTCGCACTCGATCGGGTGAAGCAGATCACCGGAAAATCCGTTGCCCATTTTCCGGTCGACATTACCGATGGTCAGGCTCTTCGTAGCGTTTTCGAGGCCCATCCCGTGGATGCCGTCATCCACTTTGCCGGGTTCAAGGCTGTCGGAGAATCGGTGGAAAGACCTCTTTTCTACTACTGGAACAATGTCGCCGGAAGTGTCGTGCTGTTGGAAACGATGGCGGCTTTCGGGGTCAAGAAAATCGTCTTCAGCTCTTCCGCTACGGTATATGGCGCAACGGACCAAGTCCCCACGGATGAAGCCTGCCCGCCTTCCCCCACCAATCCATACGGACGCACAAAATGGATGATTGAAACCATTCTCCAGGATCTTTTCGATTCGGACCCGAGCTGGCACATCAGCATTTTGCGGTACTTCAATCCGGTGGGTGCCCATGAAAGCGGACTGATCGGAGAAGACCCGAACGGGATCCCGAACAATCTCGTCCCGTATATCGCCCAGGTGGCCATCGGAAAGCGGGAATGGCTCCGGGTCTGGGGAAACGATTACCCGACACCGGACGGTACCGGCATTCGGGATTTCATCCACGTCATGGACCTCGTGGAAGGTCATCTGAGCGCCCTTGAAGCCCTTTTCGACGCCCCCGGTTGTGGTGTATACAATCTGGGAACCGGCAGGGGAACAAGTGTGCTCGAAATGGTGGCAGCATTCGAAAAAGCTTCCGGCAGGCCCATCCCCTATCGGATCATGGACAGACGGCCCGGAGACGTGGCGGTGAGCACGGCCGATCCCACCCGAGCCAATCGAGAGCTTCGTTGGCACGCCCGCAGGGACGTTCTGGACATGTGCCGGGATACCTGGCGCTGGCAGAAGCAGAATCCGGACGGCTACGGCCATAACCGATCGTCCATCACCGAACACCCATAGCCCATTCTCGATACAGGTAGTAGGAACATGAAACCCAAGAAACCGATCACCCAGGAACAGGATCTTGTCCTCATTTATTACCAGGATGCCCCGCTGTGCTTTGCCCGGATTGAAGACATATCGGCAGACTACAAACCCGGATGGTATCACGTCAAATTGCTGCTGCTTCAGCTTCCCGTTCAAATCGTCACTTGGATTCTTCGGGATGCCTACATTCAGGGCGAACCTTTCACCATGGGCGGAAAGAACATGCGAATCGAGAAGGTCGAGGTGCCCCAGGAAGAGGAAGAGGAAGAGGAAGAGGAAGAGGCAAAGCTGAATGAAGAACCCGATGGCAAAGACAACCCGCCTTCCGGAAATGAATCCTCGAAAGGCGGTAAAGTCATTTCTCTGAAGGATCTGAAGCGGAAGCGCTGATGGCGGGAGCGAGGAGTGAGTGGAGAGAAGTGGGTTGAGAGAAGTGAGGAGTCAGGAGTCAGAAGTCAGAAGTCAGGAGTCAGGAGAAAAGCGGATCGATCTGTTTTTTTTTAAGATCGTTCCAAAGGATGATGGTCTCGCAAAAAGTCGCTTTGCTCCTGCTTTTGGGGTATTGCCGGGCCTGAGCATGGGAGCGGGTACGCCTTTTGATGCTGCAGCGGAAACTGTTTGAAGCCGCCGGAGATCGTTGAGCCGGGCATGCAGAGTGCTGCGGCTTGTGTTTGAAAAACGTACGATTCCAATGAGATACTCTTTCCTGGAGCGCCTGGCACCATGCCCGGCTCTACGAGATCGGGCGGCTGAGTTTTTCCGATGCAGCGAAAAAGGTGTGCCCGCTCCCATGCGGCTCGCTGGAGATCCACTGACTTTTTGCGAGACCATCAAAGGATGGCATCACCATGAGACATCAGACCGGATGGTCTAAATGGACGGACATGCATCAGTGATTCTATCGAAAGGAAAGGAGGCTGGCACATGGAACTCAAACTGGTAACCATCGACAATCCGGAAGGACTCAATTTCGTCCTGGGGCAATCCCATTTCATCAAGACCGTGGAGGACATCCATGAGGCTATGGTAAACGCCGTTCCGATGGCCAAATTCGCCGTTGCCTTTTGTGAGGCTTCCGATAAATGCCTGGTTCGGTTTTCGGGGACAGACGAAGGTCTGATCGAATTGGCGAAACGAAATGCATTCGCTCTTTCCGCCGGTCACAGCTTCATCGTTTTTATGAAAGACATGTTTCCCATCAATGCCTTGAATGCCATCAAACAGGTCCCCGAAGTCTGCCGCATTTTCTGCGCAACGGCCAACCCCGTTCAGGTCGTTCTGGCTGAAACGGATCAGGGCAGGGGCATTCTCGGTGTCATCGACGGATTTGCATCGAAGGGAATTGAAACCGAAACCGATATCGAATACCGCAAGTCCCTCCTTCGACGGTTCGGATACAAGTTGTAGTCTTCCCCTGCCTGAAACGATCCCTGCCTATCAAGCAGGGATCGTTGTCAAAACAATTTTTGGCTTATTGGAACCCAATTCCAGAGCCAGAACGGCTATATGGAGACATTTTTTTCCAACATACGATTTCCATAAAACCATCTTCTGTGGAGATGATTCGTGATGGACTCGCAAAAAGTCGATCTACCCCCGATTTTCGGGTAGTTCCGGATTTTTCTCGCTTTTTACCGGATCCATATTCAAATTCCATTCCTTCCTTCTGTCGCTATTTCCTTGACAAATCTATAGCTTTTTTGTAGCCACAACAGTATAGTCGCTCCTGCACTGAACGATCCATCACCCCGAAGTTCCATGTTTTCATCACCCACAAAGAGGAGGAAACCCCGATGACGTCGATGAAAGGAAAATGGTTGTTCGTATGGGCTCTTGTGGCATGGATATCGATTGGAACCATCGTTCCGGCTTCCGCGGAACCCATCAAACTCACCTACAGTTGCTTCTTCCCGCCTTCTCACGTTCAGAGCATCCTTGCAGAACAATGGTGTCGTGAAATCGAAAAGCGAACCAACAACGCCGTCAAAATCGACTATTTCCCGGGTCAGACCCTCACCAAAGCCAACCAGTGCTATGACGGCGTAGTGGAAGGCATGTCTGACATCGGCTTTTCCGTTCTCGCTTATACGCCGGGGCGATTTCCGGTGATGCTCGCCGTCGACCTGCCCATGGGCTACACCAGCGGTGTTTCAGCCACCAAGGTCATCAACGAAGTATACGAGCATTTCAAACCGAAGGAACTCAACGACACCCAGGTCATGTACCTGCACGCCCACGGGCCCGGCCTCGTTTTCACCAAATCCAAACCCGTGCTAAAAATGGAGGATATGTCCGGTCTCAAATTCCGCAGCCACGGCACCAGTGCAGAGGTCGTCAAGGCTCTCGGTGGCACACCGGTTGCCAAACCCATGCCCGAAACCTATGAAATGCTTCAAAAAGGGGTGGTGGACGGTGCGGTGTATCCTCTGGAATCGAACAAGGGGTGGAAACTCGGGGAAGTCGTCCGCTATTGTACGGCCAATTTTTCATCCGCCTATACCACATCCTTTTTCGTCGTCATGAACAAGGACAAATGGAAGAGCCTTCCGCCGAACG
>CAZJXF010000164.1:0-6838 GCA_964549995.1 uncultured Desulfatirhabdium sp.
TTTTTTGTCACTGAACCATTTTACGATACCTTTAGCCAAAACACGTCCTCCTCTTTTCCTGCGATTCATGCATGAGGGCCACTGCAGCAGCAGGAAACAGGCACAACCAAAGCCCTTTCCCGCTTGCCGTTGCAGCCGGTAAACGGCCTTTCTATAAGGCAGTCCGGCAGGAACGTCAAGATAAATTCCACCCCTTTGCGGGCCCTTTTCAAGGTCGAGGATGGGTGTTGGCTCGTTTCAACATGCCCGCCCCCATGCGGTTCGCTGGGGGCTCATCGACTTTTTGCAAGGCCATCAGGCTTGGAACCACGAAAAGGCTTCCGGTAATCCAGAGAGAACGTTGACAGGAGGCTGAACTCCCTATGGGGTTACAAGAGCGTACGATCCGACCGATAGACATCGATGGCTCCCTTGATGAAAGACTCCAAGAAATCATCGACGGCTTCGGTCGTCACCTCTTCGGGCAGGAACAGTTTTTCCTCGATATCGACCCTTGGGGGAAATCGAACGGGAAAGGAAAGGGTCATCATAATCTTCCGAAAATCTTCCGTGCAGAAAATGTCAGCTCGATAGGCAGCCTCGAGCATTCGGGGATTGTACTGGTCTGTGGGGATTTTTTCCGGATAAAAGAAAAACAGAACTCCGACGATGTGGGGCTTTTGACCGCTTTCCGTGCTGGTTTGCTGAAGCTGCAGCACATGCCAAAATCCCATCTGTTGAAGGTCTCTTTCCACCGAATACACCGACGGTAAAATGACCGTTTCGAAAATATGGGTCAACCGATCCCGTCGTTCGAGCAATCGCTTCTGGATTTCGGCCTCCAAGTGTCTGGAATCGACCTCTTCTGCCTTTTCCTTGGAAAAGTCCTGAAGAATGGATTTGACGCTCATCGTGGTTCCCTCCGGTATTTAGGGGGATGTAGATGTTGATGGACTCGCAAAAAGTCCATCATATGGACGGCTTCGAAAAAAGGCCGCAGGCAAGGAGTGCAAATCCCGAGGAGTGAGGCGTACTTAAACGTACGCCGCAACGACGAGGGATGCAGCACGACACAGCATCCGGCCTTTTTGCGAAGCCGTCCATGTTGGCTTCAGGATGACGTTACGATATCGGGAAGGGTCTTTTCAATAAAAAAAGGCGGAAAGATCGCTCTTTCCGCCTTATAAGAAACCTATCGTTATCCTCGATCATCCGGCAACGTCGATCCCCAAATTGCAGCCGAGATGCGGATCCTTGTTTTCACATTCGAAATTCCAATGACGGGTGTCGACGTGACCGGACTCCCGTTCTTCCTCAGACTCGATATAGGAGAATTCGCTGACTGTCGTTTCCATAGTGGACCTCCTTTGATCTCTAAACTACGGTTTTCACCGTCATCCATCGCATTGGTTGGTAGCGGAACCTGTTTTGGTGTTTCGGTTTCGCTTTGAGCAGAAAGTAAGGATGAAGGTTATCCTGTCAAGAAGGTCCCTGACAAAGGGCCCGGTAATCGGCTTCCATCTTTGTGTATACGGATGCCCATCCCCAAAGTCCGATACAGGGTCTGACGCAGGATTCCCAGTCGATGGGTGCAGCGATGATTCGTTCCATCTGCTGTTCGATTGCCCGTGCCATTCGATCGACAAAGGTCGGGATATCTTCCGGATAGGGTTCATCCACGTGATGCAGGCGGGGCAGGGGAACCCGTTCGACGACTCCTTCCTTCTCCAGGTTTTCCGGAAGCCAGGAGCGGAGGCTCGGCAGGTCGGTGGTCACCACACGGCAGCCGCAGGCGAGGGCTTCCACCACGACAAGCGGCAAACCTTCATAGAAAGAAGAAAGCACCAGCAGATTGGATGACCGAAACACATCGGCAAGCTCTTTCTGGTTCAGCATACCCAGAAATTCGAGGGTGACATGGTTTCGATCCAACGTTTTTGGAATTGTATCGACGGAAGCATCTCCAGATGAACCGGCCAGCCGGACCCGAACCTTGTATCCCTGCGGCACCCGAATCTGACGTAGGGCCTCGATCAGAAAAGGAACGCCCTTGGGGCGACTGATCTTTCCGGCATAGGCGATTTCAATGGTACGTGTTTGGGTGCCAGGCGAGCAGAATGCTTGTTCCGGTGGACAGAAAAGATCCTCCCGATATCCGGCACCCACGATGGTAATCCGTGCCGGTTCGATGCCGTATCGACTCGTGACTTCCGAAGCCTGATCGGCATGCAGGGCGAACACCCGATTCACGCGCCTGCAATCGGGGAGGACACGATCCAGCAAATGCGGAGCTCGCTCCATCTGTCGAAATTCCGTGGAATGGCAGTTGACGACCAACGGTTTTCCTTCGAACATTCTTCGACACAGGGCGGTTACCAGCCATAAATGATGGCTGTGAATGAGATCCGGCTGAAAATCGTCCTGAACCGCCCGGTTCAATGCGTTCTGAAACGCGATCAGATAACGCTCGAGCATTTCTTCGGTAAACTCGGAAAACCGTGTACTCGGATAGGGCATGATATCGCTCATGCCGGCCACAGGAAACGGCAGGGCATCGGTTTCGAAGCGAACGGGAAATACGTTTTCGACCTCGAGCGGCAGCAGCCCTTCGAGGGTGCAAGATACCGGAATGCCGATCACAGCACGTTGTTCATGACCTGCCTGCGATGCATGATGGATGATGGCCTGCAGAAAAACACCGCTTCCGGTTTTTCCAGGTTGCTGACACAGAACATGCAGCAGCTTCACGATGTCCTTCTCTCGCTCGATAATGTCGTCGCTTGGGGCGCTTCGATAATCGAAGTCTCCGGATCGGATGTCGCAGGCGGCCGGATCCACTCGAACCCTTCCCGATAGCGCAAGGTGATCGGCTTCAACCGATCCTTTTCCATCAAGAAGCGCTGCTTCATGGACTGCAGCCACTTGCGATGCGCCACCAGGTCTTCGAAACTTCGCAACATCTCGTGTTCTCCCGAAACGATATCCAATTCGGGGTGATCGTCCGTCATGCGAAAGGTTCCGGCATTGCTGCATACCATGCATCGGATCCGGTTTCGGTCAAGAAACTGAAAGGTATTGCCGCCGCAGATCGGGCATGTCGGACCTGTAACCGGTTGAGGCGCTCCGAACAAGGAGCGGCCAAGCCCTGCAGCTGTCTGCAGGTTTTCTTGGTTCAGGAAGACTTCGCCCGGAAGTGTCCCGTAAAGAATTCGGACGGCCTTGATGTCCGTCATCAGGAATTTGAGAAAACTGTAGATGTCGAGATGGGTCCGACCCTCCCTTCCAGGAATACCGGCAACCCCGACACCGATGGCAGGCTTGCCCCACAGGGCTTCGAGGTGGCCATAGAGGGCGAGGCCCCTGTCTTGCAGCAGTTTCAGCACGGCGTTTGCGCCCAGCAAATAGGTCGGGGCCGCAACGATGATGCCGTCCGCCGTGAGCATACGATCCAGAAGCAGTTGAAAATCGTCTTTCTGAATGCAGCGCATCGGATCGAACAGGCACCGGTAACATCCCTTGCAAGGCAAAATGCGAAAATCCTGCAGCCGGAGCAGTTCAAGCCGATGGTCTTCCGGGACGTTTGCCGCAATTTCCTTGACGACCAGTTCGCAGTTTCCCAATTTTCGTGGGGAAGCAACTATACCGAGGATGGTTTTCATGGCGATCGTTTCCGAATCATTCATTAAGTGCACAATAGAGAACACCCGCATGGTCCAACAGGTGCTGTCGGATGGTATCGATTTCTGGGGCTGTCGGTGGATAGGAACCGACGATTTGATCGCAGATCTCATACACCGTCCCCGGATCGAGGGTGGAAAGGAAATCTCGAAATCCCTCGGCGTTTCCTTCCGACAGCATGGCTTTTTGTGGGTGAATCGAAAGAGCATCCCAAAATCCTTGGATGGTTTCCTCTACAACGAACTCTTCCGACCAACACACTTGTCCGATGCCATCCACCCGATCGAGTCTGTTCCGGATGGAGAGATGGCACAGAAAGACGAGAAGCCGCAACCAAAGAGAGGGGAGGCCTGAGGCTTCTTGTGTTTCGAGCAGCGGGCAATAGTTTCGAATGGTGATCAGCCGGATTTGAAGATCATTTCCGCTTTGGCAAAGAACGAAATCGCCTGCCGCATGATGCCAAGGGTGGACTTCCGATGCGGTTCGGATATCGTAGAGCAACGTCAGAATACCCGCAATTTTTCGATAGAGAAGCCGTTCATACGTCTCATCCAGGAAAGGGCCAGTATTGCCCATCTCCCAGACCCGAATAGCCAACCGGTTGCTTCTGGTATCAAAGGACGGGTGGAATTCCGAGAATCCGCTAAGCCACTCGGATGAAAACAGGGCCCATGAGCGGCCTTGAGGCGATGTCACCCGAGAGAAATCGTGCACCTTGGGCAAGATGGGGTTGGACGAACGCCCGTAGAGCGCCCGCATCCAGTTGAAATCCAGCTCGATGACGGAAAGCCCTGGAGGACTCACGGCCGCATTGACGGCAAGATCGATGGGGTTTCCTTCGAGAACGGGAAAGGTCACCCGGCAGACATGGTAGTAGGCACCGTGTTTCACGAGGCGGATCGACACCGGTTCGCATCGGTCTAAGGCGATGTTCTGAACGATGGGATCGGCTGCTATTGGCGATCGGGGCACATCGGTTGCACCCATAGGAGTGATCCATCGAGAGACCTGATCGAACAATTCCCCATACGTCGGAGGATGCTCCGTTGTCGATGGTTTCGTCAGAGAGCTTTCAGGTAAGGGGTGCTTCCAAAGTGCGCTTTCCGGTTCGATCCATGAATCGGTTTCGAGTCCGTATCGGAAACCCATCCTCATGATGCGCTTTCTGCGGTTTTCAATTCTTTTCGGATCTCATCGATTTCCCGAAGCAGTTCCGGTGCCATCTCGTAACCCAATTCGACAGCTTTGTCGGCATGCTCTACGGCAAGTCGCTTTTCCCCTTTTTCGAGGTAGGCGATGGCGAGATTGTTGTGCGCAACCGCAAAATCGGGCTGGACGGAAACGGCTTTCAGGTTCGTTTCGATGCAGTTGTCGATGTCACCTTTCATGAGATAGGCGTTTGCAAGAGTGGTCAGCGCTTGGACGAATCGAAAATTGAAAAAGGTCGCCCGTTTCAAGGCGGTGATGGCCTCATCGATTTCCCCGCGTTGCAGATGGACGAATCCGATGTTGCCGTAAGCCTCCGAAAAACTGGGCCGAAGCTGGACGGCCTTCTTGTTGTATGCCAGGCAACCTTCGAGATCGCCACGCTGCAGGCAGATTCCACCCAACTGAACATAGGCTTCAACCATGCCCGGACTGCAGTCGAGCGCTTCCCTCAGTTCCTTTTCGGCCTCATCGAATTTGCGCATGCCCAATAGGGCTACAGCCAGATTGTAATGCGACGTTCCGCATTCCGGATTCTGCGCAAGCGCCATTCGCATTCTCTGAATATATTCTTCCGCATTCTTGGCTTTTTCCATGTTGATTCCATTTCATCATGAACAAGGTTGAAAGAAGTGGATCGTTGTTCGTGGGCAGTCGGCAGTAGGTCGTAGACATAAAAGAAAGGCTGTCTGCCGGACATTTCACCCGTTCGCATATGAGCTCTTGCTGAAAACCGTATTCCAACCAAATCGGAAAGAACGACAGTCAGCATGTTCGGACTGTTTGCGGCACCATCCGGAATGCCGATCGGATGTTGTACAGGCAGGTGACAAGATGCCTTTTGAGTTACCTTGTTCCCCAACAATCTGCCCACTGTCCACTGCCCACTGCTGACTGCCGACTGTTACTCTCAAAATTTCAAAACGACCAATGTAATGTCGTCATCGACGGTTCCGTTTCCCCGGAAAGCCGTGATATCCGCAATGATGGCATCGAGAATTCCGGATGCGGATTCGTTTCGAAATTTTTGAATCAGGGCCTGAAGGCGGCGCTTTCCATATCGAAGCCCTGCGTTGTTTTCCGTTTCCCAGATGCCGTCCGTTCCAATGACCAGAATATCTCCCGGCATCCAGCCGATGGCGCAATTCTCGTCATACTGCCAGGTTTCATCGACACCGAGGGCGATGCCTTCCCCGCCGAGTTCTTGAAAACTTTTCTTGGATGCATCGTAGTACAGGGCCGGCTCATGACCGGCACGCACCCAGCAGATGGTTTTCCGGTCCACATCGAGAGTCATCACGAACAAGGTCATGAAGCTTCCGGTTGTGCCGGTGTCCATGCAAAGCCAACGGTTGATGTCCGTCATGATCTCCGCCATGCAGCCGCCGACCAGCACCCGGCTGCGCAGCAGGGCTCTTACCGTCGTCATGAGCAGTGCTGCCGCAATGCCGTGTTCCGCTCCGTCTCCGACGGCTACGGCAATCCGCCGATGGTTCATGTCGGGCATCTCGATCAAATCGTAGTAATCGCCGCCCGTCTCGTCGCAGTAAATGGTTCGGCCGACGATATCGAGCCCCTGAAAATGAACGGTTCGATCCGGCAACAAGGTCTGTTGGATTTCCATGGCCAGATTCAAGGAATGCTTCATCCGAAGCCGTTCCTGAAGTTGAACGGTCATTTCGTTGAAGCTTCCGGCCAGCTCGCCGACCTCATCCCGTGACGACACATGGAGCTGGATGAAATTTCCCCTGGTCAACTCCTGGGCGGCATGGGATACTTCCCGGATGGTATCGACGGTTCGGCACATGGCCCGACGGATCAGCAAAACGGTAAGGCAAATGACCGCAAGCCAGGAAACGATGTATACCAGTCGAAATCTCAGAATTGGCGCTAAAATGTCGTTTCCGGGGGCGATCATCACCAAATACCAGTCCGCCTGCTGCAGTCTGTAGAAACCGCCGATTTCCCGGGAAGG
>CAZJXF010000165.1:0-6830 GCA_964549995.1 uncultured Desulfatirhabdium sp.
GTCAAAGGCAGCCAACTCAAAAATACTATCGTTAACTTATGCAATTAGACACTACTACCTACTGCCGACCATGACACCCCTTCGCTTCCACATCCTGACCCTCGGTTGCAAAGTGAACCAATGTGAATCCGAGGAAATCGCGACCGCCATCGAAGCGCTCGGTCTGCAGCGGGCAGAGGATGGCGAGGGGGCGGACGTCTGCATCGTGAACACCTGCGCCGTGACGGGTCGGGCCGCCATGCAATGCCGTCAGGCCATTCGCCGGCTGAGCGCGCTTCATCCCGGCGTTCGCGTGATCGTTACCGGCTGTTACGCATCGACAGAACCCGATGTCCTTTCCGGACTTCCGGGGGTGGTGCGGGTGATCGGAAACGACCGCAAGGCCGAGACAGCAGCTGCCGTTGCCGAAGTGCTGGCCCTCGATGGTCGCCCCTATTGCGGCGGCTCACCGGTTGCAGCAAAAACGAAGGCGGACCTGCCGAAGGCTCGATCGGCCGGGCGTCGCACCCGCCCTTTTCTGAAGATTCAGGATGGATGCGACAGTTTCTGCACCTATTGCATCGTCCCTTATGCACGGGGCCGAAGTCGCAGCGTGCCGCCCGAAGACGTCCTCCGAGCCCTGTCCGACTACGAAGCGGCGGGCTTCCGGGAAGTGGTGCTGACGGGCATCCACATCGGCCGCTACGGTCTGGATCTTGTGCCGCGGCTCGATCTGCAGGAGCTGCTCTCCAGGATCCTCGATTGCCGCCTTTCGCTGCGGATCCGGCTTAGCTCCATCGAACCGACGGAACTGACCGAAACCATCGTGGACTTGGTGGCGCAAAGCGGGGGCCGCATCTGCCCGCATCTGCACATTCCCCTGCAGAGCGGAGATGACGGCATCCTCCGGGCGATGCACCGGCCTTATGACGCCCGGCAATTCGCAGACGTGGTGCACCTGGTGCGAAGCCGCATGCCGGATGCGGCCATCGGCTCGGATGTGCTGGTCGGGTTTCCGGGAGAAACGGCCGAGGCGTTCGCCAACACCCGTTCCCTGATCGAAGGGCTGCCGCTGACCTACCTGCACGTCTTTCCCTTCAGCCCGAGGCCGAAAACCGCAGCCTTTCATCTTCCCGGACGGGTGGATGCCGACGTCGTCAAGAGCCGCTGCAGCATGCTGCGCACCCTCGGCAGGCGCAAGAAGGCCGCTTTCGCCGAAACCCTTCTGGGCACCACAACGACCGTGCTCATCGAATCCAAACCCGATCCGCAGACCGGTTGGGCTCGGGGCCTTTCGCCCCATTATCAGCAGGTTGCGATCGAGGGCGGTTTCGGTCTTCCCGAAAACCGGCTCGTGGATGTCCGGATCGTGGCCGCAGACGGCGAGCGGCTGGTGGGCAGGCCGGTTCGGGAACTGGATGGGGACTGACCATCGAACGACAGGAGGGGATGTGATGGATGCGGCACAGCAGATCGCAGGGCAATATGCCGGAGAACGGGGAAAGCGCTACCACGAGGCCGTGCATGGAATCCCCGATCGGGCCGTATCTTGGTTGGTGCACCTGCGGCGGGAGAAACTGGCGCCCTATGTGGGCGCATCCGATGTCGTGCTGGAATATGGGGTCGGCATGGGATGGAATCTGGCCGGGCTTTTCTGCGCCCGCCGCATCGGATACGACGTTGCCGAACACCTCGAAGCCGTGCTCGAGCCGCTCGGCATCGATTTCGTGGCCGATTCGGCCCTTGTTCCCAATGGATCCGTCGATGTCGTTCTGTGCCACCACGTGCTCGAACACATCGCCCAGCCGCTGGCCGCCCTGCAGGACATCCATCGGTTGCTACGGCAGAAGGGGACCTTCGTTCTGGTCGTTCCGTACGAAACCGGCCGGAAATACCGACGGTACGATCCTCTCGAACCCAACCACCATCTCTATTCCTGGAACGTGCAAAGCCTGGGGAACCTCGCCGAAACGACCGGCTTTCGGGTCATCGAGGCATCTTGCAAACGCTATGGCTACGATCGGTTCGCAGCCGTGTGGGCCGACAGGCTTCGCCTCGGGGAGGTCGGGTTTCGAATGCTGCGCCGCCTGCTCCAGCAGATCCGGCCCTTGTATGAGGTGTTTCTCTTGTGTTGCAGGCAAGGCCCAAAAGAAAAGGAAGCACAACCGGCTCGACGCAAGGTTGCATCGAAGAAAGGCACCGAATGAGCGATACCACCGACATTCATCTATCGGATGAAACCCCGTACTACCTGCTCAAGTACCTGGAAGCCCATCCCGAAATCACCCAACGGGAACTGGCCCAAAAGCTGGGGGTATCCCTCGGGAAGCTCAACTACTGCCTGAGGGCGCTGATCGACAAGGGGTGGGTGAAGATGGGGAATTTTTCCCGAAACCCCGACAAGAAAGGATACGCCTACCTGCTCACCCCGCAGGGAATCGAGGCCAAGGCCCGGCTGACCTTGCATTTTCTACAGCGGAAGATGCAGGAATACGACCGGCTCAAGCGGGAAATCCAGGCCCTCGAGGCCGAAGTCGCGGGTGTGGAAAGGGAATAAAGATAGGCGATGGGCGATGGGCGATAGGCGATGGGCGATGGGCGATGGGTGATGGGCGGTAGGGGCGGCCCCCTGGTCCGCCCGGTGGGCGATGGGCGATAGGCGGTAGGGGCGGTCCCTTGGCCCGCCCGCAGGGGGTAGGGGCGGTCCCTTGTGGCTGCCCGCTGCTCAGGGAATGCAAAAGGAAAAGGGGCGGATGGAAAGGGAGGTCTTATGACGAAGCGGAAGCAACTTCCTATCGGTGTGCAGAATTTCCGGGAAATTCGCTCGGAGCACTACTATTACGTCGACAAGACGGCCTTTGTCGCCCGCCTGGCCGATGGCGGCAAATACTATTTTCTCTCCCGTCCTCGGCGCTTCGGCAAATCCCTCTTTCTCGATACCCTGGCCGAAGCTTTTTCCGGCAACCGGTCGCTTTTCGAAAGGCTGTATCTCGAAGACCACTGGGATTGGGAAAAGGTTCATCCGGTGGTGCGGATCAGTTTTGCCGAAGGAAGGCTCCGAAACGAAGCCGAACTAGATCATCACATCCATGCGGAAATCGAAGCGAACGCCCAGGCACTGGGGATCGATGTACCGCCGAGAACGGAGGCGATCCATATCCGGTTTCGGCGGTTGATTGCCGAGGCCGCCCGGCATTTCGGTCAGCGCACCGTAGTTCTGGTGGACGAATACGACAAGCCGATTCTGGACAACCTGACCGAGCCGGACATCGCCCGGGCCATGCGCGAGGGGCTTCGTAACCTGTATTCGGTTTTGAAGGGGCAGGATGCCAACCTCCGGTTTGTATTTCTGACGGGGGTATCCAAATTCAGCAAGGTATCCATCTTTTCCGGGTTGAACAATCTATCGGACATTACCCTCGACGGCCGATACGCCACGATCTGCGGCTACACCGAGGCCGATCTCGACACGGTGTTTGCCCCGGAGCTCGAAGGGCTCGATCGCGAAGCGATCCGCCACTGGTACAACGGCTACCGATGGGAAGGCGAAGGGGTGTACAATCCCTTCGATGTTCTGCTTCTATTCGACAAGCGGCAGTTTCGGGCCTGGTGGTTCGAGACGGGTACGCCGACCTTTCTGGTGGAATGGCTTCAGCAACACCGATACTTCACCCCGCAATTGGAGTGCATGTATGCCGACGAGCAACTGCTTTCGGCCTTCGACGTGGATCGCATCCGGGCGGAAGCCATCCTGTGGCAGACCGGATATGTCACGATCGAGCGATCCCAGCAAAAAGGAGCGCAGATGTTCCACATGCTGCGTGTTCCCAATGCGGAAGTGCGTTCGGCCCTCAATACGTTGCTGCTGGAATCCTGGCATCCCGGCAGATCGGAAATGCCGCGGATGGCGATGGCGCTATACGATTACCTGGCCCAGGGAGATGCCGAGTCCCTGAAGGGGCATTTTGAGCGGCTGTTTTCCGCCATTCCGGCAGACTGGTACCGCAAGAACCCCATCGCGCAATATGAAGGCTATTTCGCGAGCGTGTTTTACAGCCATCTGGCTTCACTGGGGCTGGAGATGGCGGCCGAGGACAACGCCAACCAGGGCCGGGTGGACCTGATGCTCCGCCTTTCGCCGTATGTGTGGCTTTTCGAATTCAAGCTCGTCGACGGCGACAGCCCCACGGGCGAAGCCCTGGCTCAGCTCAGGGCCAAGGACTATGCCGCCAAATACCGCAACGGCCATACGGAAATCATCGAGGTCGGCATCGAGTTCTCCCGGAGCAAACGCCAGATTGTGGGTTGGCAAATGGATAGGCGATGGGCGATGGGCGATAGGCGATAGGTCATGGGTGATAAGCGATCGGTGATGGGCAGTAGGGGCGGTCCCTTGGCCCGCCCGCAGGCGATAGGGGCGGCCTCTATGGCCGCCTGCTGCTCAGGGAATGCGAGAGGACATTGCGCGGATGGAAAGGGAGGTCTTATGACGAAGCGGAAGAAACTTCCCATCGGTGTCCAGAGCTTCGCCAAAATGCGTGAAGGCGACTTCTATTACGTGGATAAGACGCCTTTTGTGGCATCGCTTGTCGAAGGGGGAACATACTATTTTCTCTCCCGCCCCCGGCGCTTCGGCAAGTCCCTCTTTCTCGACACCCTGGCCGAGGCGTTCTCCGGCAACCGGCCGCTCTTCGCAGGGCTGTATCTCGAAGACCACTGGGATTGGGAAAAGGTTCATCCGGTGGTGCGGATCAGTTTTGCCGAAGGAAGGCTCCGAAACGAAGCCGAACTAGATCATCACATCCATGCGGAAATCGAAGCGAACGCCCAGGCACTGGGGATCGATGTACCGCCGAGAACGGAGGCGATCCATATCCGGTTTCGGCGGTTGATTGCCGAGGCCGCCCGGCATTTCGGTCAGCGCACCGTAGTTCTGGTGGACGAATACGACAAGCCGATTCTGGACAACCTGACCGAGCCGGACATCGCCCGGGCCATGCGCGAGGGGCTTCGTAACCTGTATTCGGTTTTGAAGGGGCAGGATGCCAACCTCCGGTTTGTATTTCTGACGGGGGTATCCAAATTCAGCAAGGTATCCATCTTTTCCGGGTTGAACAATCTATCGGACATTACCCTCGACGGCCGATACGCCACGATCTGCGGCTACACCGAGGCCGATCTCGACACGGTGTTTGCCCCGGAGCTCGAAGGGCTCGATCGCGAAGCGATCCGCCACTGGTACAACGGCTACCGATGGGAAGGCGAAGGGGTGTACAATCCCTTCGATGTTCTGCTTCTATTCGACAAGCGGCAGTTGCGTGCCTGGTGGTTCGAGACGGGCACACCGACGTTTCTGGTGGAATGGCTCAAAGCCCATCGGTTGTTCACGCCCAAACTGGAGCGGACCATTTCCAACGAGCAATTGCTTTCCGCTTTCGATGTGGATGCCATCCGTATCGAAGCCATGCTGTGGCAAACGGGATATTTGACGATTCATAGGACTGTTCAGCCGCCGTACGGGCCTGCGTTCTACGATCTGGGGCTTCCCAACGCCGAAGTCCGGCAGGCCTTGAACCAGGCCATCACGTTTGCATGGCTTCCCAATGCGGATCAGGCGATGGAGGCAGCCATCGAGGTTCACCGCTGGTTTTCGGAAAACGACCAGCAAGGCTTGCAGCGCCACTTCGAGGCGCTCTATGCCGGCATTCCCCACGACTGGTATCGAAACAACCCCATCGCCCAGTACGAAGGCTATTATGCGAGCGTGTTCTACAGCCATTTGGCGGCCCTTGGTCTTGACATCGCGGCGGAAGACGTCACAAGCCAGGGCCGCTGCGATCTGGCTGTCCGATACCAAACCCGGGTCTATCTTTTCGAATTCAAAGTGATCGACGGCGACAGCCCCACGGGCGAAGCCCTGGCCCAGCTCAGGGCCAAGGACTATGCCGCCAAATACCGAAACGGCCATACGGAAATCATCGAGGTCGGCATCGAGTTCTCCCGGAGCAAAAGGCAGATTGTGGGCTGGGAAATGGATAGGCGATAGGCGATAGGTGATGGGCGGTAGGGGCGGTCCCTTGGCCCGCCCGCAGGCGGTAGGGGCGGCCTTTGTGACCGCCCGGTGGACCGCCCCCAAAATCAACTGTTGACAAAAGGCTCGCGTTCCCGTATCAATCCGTTCAACGGATGAACCAATACGATTCACCCGAAGGGCGGTAGCACGCCCAAATGAACCTGTCGGTGCCTGCTCTATTCCCTTTTTCCCCTTCTTTCCCTTCTTTGCGTCTTTCGCGGTTCAACAAAATAAAACCATCCACTCCGCACATCGATGCGAGACATCGAAGAAATAGCGACGCACATCGTCCACTGCGCCATGAACGTTCACAAGGCCCTGGGGCCGGGTCTTCTGGAATCGGTGTATCAGCAATGCCTGGCCTACGACCTCCGGAAACTGGGGCTGAGCGTTGCCTGCGAAGTCCCTTTGCCGGTAACCTACGAAGAGGTGAGGATCGATCTGGGCTTCCGGGTGGATATGGTGGTTGAGAAGGCCGTGATTATCGAGAACAAAACGGTGGAAAAGCTCTTGCCCATTCACCAGGCCCAACTGCTCACCTATCTCCGGCTCGCCAAGTTGGAGCTCGGTTTCTTGCTCAACTGGAATGTCCCCCTATTAAAAGACGGGATCAAACGAATGGTCAACAACCTGTCTCGCTGATTCTCCAAAACGCATGCTCTGTTCCGACACTGCCGCCTCCCGAACCCCACCCAACCAACACATCTGCGTCGAAGTGTCGTGACCCACATTCCACACCCATTTGAAGCGTTATCCGGATGATTTTATCGGAAAAGGA
>CAZJXF010000166.1:0-6820 GCA_964549995.1 uncultured Desulfatirhabdium sp.
TCGGATACTTGTTTGAAGCCGCCGGAGATCGTTGGGCCGGGCATGCTCATCCAAGCTATATCTGTTCGAATAACAAGATATCGCATTCCAATGACTCATCGTTGAAGTCTGGCCACATGCCCGGCCCTTACGAGCTCGGGCGGCTGAGTTTATCCGATGCAACGAAAAAGGCGTGTCTCCCCCCATGCGACTCGGATGAAACTTGTTGACTTTTTGCGAGACCATCAATGGTTGCCGGTTCGGTAGTTGAATGCGCTTGCCGTAAACCGTCGTGCCGTATCCGGATGGCTGGCAAAAAGAAGATGGATATAGCTGCCCAGGGTGTTACGAACGAGATACCCTTCCGTTCGCTGCACCGATCCGCTGCGGTCCGCAATCCGGTATGCCCGCAAGGCATCGGGCTCTTCCATCAGCTCGGAATAATGAAATTCGTGACCCCGGATCACGTCTCCCGGTTTGCCGATGCAGGCATCTTCCATCAGATGAACTTCCCGATAGCCCAGGGCCTTGAGTCGGCCCAGCATCCGAACCGAGGCCGAAAAACAGCCGCACATCGGGTGTGTCCTGCCCTTCAGATCGACGATTTCCCGACACAGATACATGAAGCCGCCGCATTCGGCATATATGGGCATGCCGGAAAAACTCGCCCGCCGAATGGCTTCCCGCATCCGTTCGTTTTGCGAAAGCCGTTCCCCATACATCTCGGGATATCCGCCGCCGAGATAGATGCCGCAGGTGCCCTCCGGAAGGGCATCGCCTGCCAGTGGAGAAAAAAACGCGAGTTCCGCTCCTCCTGCCTCCAGCAGCTCGAGGTTGTCGGGATAATAGAAGCAGAAGGCTTCATCCCGCGCGACGGCGATTCGTACACGCTCTTCGGCCCATTCCGGGATGGGATCGATCGCTTCCATCGGCATTGTGGGAAGGCGATCGAGAAGCCTGTCGATGTCGATCGCAGCTTCGATCGTATCCGCCAGCCGATCGAGCTGGTCTATCTGAGGGCCGAATTCGTCGGCGGTCAGCAGGCCCAAATGCCTTTCCGGAATCCCGAGTCCATCCGAGCGAAGCAGACCGCCGATGCAGGGCATGCATCCGGCGGAATCGAGCGCTTCCCGAAGATAGGTGAGATGCCGCTCGCTTCCGAGGTGGTTGAACAACACTCCGACAAAGGAAACGGCCGGATCGAACCGCTCGAATCCCAGAACCAGGGCTGCCGCACTTCGGGCCATGTGCCGGGCGTCCGCAACCAGGAGCACCGGAATGCCGAGCCACTTGGCGATCTGAGCCGTGGAGCCGTCCTCCGTCTTTCCGTCGTAGCCGTCGTAGAGTCCCATCACTCCTTCCACAACGACGATGTCTGCGCTCGCGGCCCTGCGGAAGAACCGCTCCCGATTCGCCCGACGATCCAGCATCCAGCCGTCCAGATTGATGGAAGGTCTTCCCAGGATGCGGCCATGGTGTCCGGGATCGATGAAATCCGGGCCGACCTTGAATCCCGCCACGGAAAGCCCCCTGCGTTTGAGGCAAGCCATCAAGCCCAGGGTGACGGTGGTCTTGCCGACACCGCTGTGAACACCTGCCACACAGATCGCCTTAATGGAGCACCTCCCACATCGGAAGATCGAAGGTGTCGAACCGCTCGGGGTAGAGGATTCTCCCGATGGTGAGCATCCCGATCAGAAGCCGCGGCCCGGGACGGGAGACGAGCATTTCGTCCACGAGGTGGATCCGTCCCGCTTTCACGGCGGCGATGACGTTGAATCCGGGCTCGTTTCGGATCGTATCGACGGTGACCGCATTCATCACGCCGATTTGCGCCAGAAAGACATCGATCTGATCGGCCTTTGCGAGAATCCGCTCCTTGCCGTAGTAGGCGATCTGGCTTTCCTTCACCACCTCGGCATCGGGCGCCACATGGATGCCGCCTACCGTTTCGAGCAGGAAGATCGGCATGGAGTTGGGCGAAAATGTCTTCATCCGGTCATGAATGGCTTCGAAATACACCCGCTTTCGGTTGGGAATGTCGGCAGCCGCCTTTCGGAACCGTTCCACCTGACCGAAAAAATAGGTCGTCAGGGATTCAACTTCCCGCACTTTTCCGGTCAGCAGGCCCAGCAGTTTCCAGTATTGCCGAAGTTCATCGGGAGTGGTCGGCTGAAGCGACACGACGGTGATGCCCGCCTTTTCGAGGCCGCCGATCAGTCTGCCGTAGCCCCGGTCGATCATGGGCCGGATCAGCACCAGGTCCGGCTTTGCCGCCAGAAATTTTTCGAGGTCGTCGTGATAGGAAAAAATCGGTTTTCGGGTGGCTTCCGGCGGGAAAGCCTCGTTCGGAGACACCCCGATGATCTGATCTGCGCATCCGATGGCGAAAAGGTTTTCCGTGTGGGCCCCATAAAGCGATATGATCCGCTGAAAGGGCCGGGAGATGGTGATCCGCCGGCCGGAATCGTCGGTAGCCGTGACGGGGTAGACCGTGTCGGCGGCAGCCGCGGATGCCTGCATGGTGTAGAGCCAGGATAAGAAGATGAGCAGGAGGATCATGATGGTCTCGCAAAAAGTCCAAAAGTCACATCCGAGTCGCATGGGGGAAGAGACGCCGTTTTCGCTCAGTCGGGCAAGCACCGGTCGAAGGCGACCCGAAACCCTTGGGGCGTTCGGTCGATGGTTGCCCGAACGCGAAACACGTCCGCCAAAAGCTCCGGCGTCAACACATCGGCGGTGTCGCCGAAAGCGATCACCTTCCCCTGTCGCAGCACGATCAAGGCATCACAGTACATGGCAGCCAGAGCGATATCCTGGATGGCTGCGATGACCGTCCTTCCCCCTTCTTCCACCCGCGCCCGGACCCGGTTCATCAGGTGGATGCACTGATGGATGTCGAGGTTGCTGGTGGCCTCATCGAGAAGCAGCACCGGCGTATCCTGGGCAAGCGCCCGGGCAAACACCACCCGTTGCCGCTCGCCGCCGCTCAGGTCTGTTACCGGTCGTTCCGCAAACGTGTCCAGGCCGGTCTCGACGAGAATCCGCTCCACGAATTCCCTTTCTTCGGCATCCATGCCGCCGAACCGTGACGCATAGGGGTATCGTCCCATCGAGACGATGTCGCGGACGCTGAATGGAAAGCGGATGTCGAAGCTCTGGGGAACCAGAGCGATGGTCTTGGCCAGCTCCTTGCGGGGGATCGACGCCAAATCCCGGTTGTCGAACCGGATGGTACCGGATTGCGGCCTTCGGTGTCGGACCAAGAGATCGAGAAGCGTGGTCTTGCCGCTTCCGTTCGGGCCCAGCACACCGTACCACCTGCCGGACTCGATGACGAAGTCGATCCCATCGATGGCCGGTCGTCGTCCATGATGAAACCGTACCGCCGCAAGCTCGAAAAGAGGCTTTCCCGCGCTCATCCCCCGCTCCAGGCCGAGGCCCCCATGCGCTTTTGTTTCAACACATAGCAAAAGAACGGTCCGCCGGTCAGTGCCGTCACGACACCGATCGGGATTTCTTTTGGAAGGATGGCCCGGGTGACCGTGTCCGCCCCCAGAAGTGCAATTGCGCCCGTCAGCAGCGACAGGGGGATGAGTCTTCGATGATCGGGGCCGAAGAGACTGCGCACGATATGCGGCACCAGAAGCCCCACAAACCCGATGATGCCGGACACCGACACGCAGACGGCAGCCACGAGCGATGCAGCCACCATCGAAACGGCGATGACCCGCTGGGGATGCACCCCGAGAGAAGCGGCGGTGCGCTCTCCCAATACCAGCAGATTGATGTCGCGGGAAAAGCGCATCAGCACCAGAAATCCGAGAATCACGACGAGGAGGGTCACGCCGGTGTCATACCAGGTTCTGGAAGCAAAACTTCCCATCAACCAGAAGATGATAAGCGATACCTGCTCATCCGCGATGTATTTCAGGAAACTGATTCCTGCCGACAGAATGGCCGCCGTGATGATGCCTGCCAGAATCAGGTTCGTCGAGGAGAAGCCGCCGGTGGTCGAAGCCAGATACAGGACGAAGACGAGGGTGAGCATCGCTCCCAGAAAGGCGCACACCGAAATTCCGACGGCGTTCAGCTTCAGCAGAAAGGCGACGGAAGCACCGAAGGCCGCTCCGGCCGAAACGCCGAGGGTGTAGGGATCGGCCAGCGGATTGAGCAAAATCCCCTGAAACACGGCTCCGGAAATGGAAAGCCCGCCTCCGACGATGGCGGCACACAGAATGCGGGGCAGCCGGACATCCCGGATGACGACGGGCAACACCTTGTCGAGGTGGCCGGTCAGATCGGGCATGCCGGGAACGACCGAAATCAGGATGCGTGCGACATCGCCCATGGAAACCGAAAGAAATCCCATCCCTGTTGCCGCAAGGATCAGCAACAAGAGGGCTGCGCCGAGAATGCCCATCCAGGGCCAGAACGGCAATTTGCTGTGGATGCTTTCGGTGGCGTGCATGATGGTTCCGTCGGGCTCGGGAATAAAAAAGCCCTTCACATTCCCAATGGAATCTGAAGGGCTTTCCCCGGTTTACAGGCCCGTCTGGTTTCGAATAGGGTGTGGCTTCGTCCGTGACCAGGGACGAACCACGATGTTCCACATGTCCGGCAGGTCTTCTGGCTCTCAGATCGTTCTACTTTCCGCGTCTTCCCATCACGCTCCGGCATGACAGTGACATGATGCGGATTTCGTCCCTGACAACAGCGGCGGGTCCGCTCCCGATTTTGACGGGATTCCCTCTTCGGCTCGGATCGAGCACCTGGACATGATCGCTTTGGAGATTACTGGATGAATCGATGGGAAGTCAACATCAAATTCAGAACCACAAATTCGAAATCGCGATCCGATCCTGACCATCTTTTCCTTGATCATCCGCATGAAACAGGGTACTGATCGCAATCTTCTAACTTCTAACTTCTAACTTCTGACTCCTGACTTCTGACTTCTGACTTCTGACTCCTGTTCCTTTCCATAATAATGCTCAAATCCAATATCCAACTCAATGTCTTCGCCCTGGTGGCGGCAGCCTTCACCACCATCTACATCACCCAGCCGGTATTGCCGGTGCTGCAGGTCGAATTTCATACAACCGAGGCCCGTGCATCCCTGACGATTGCCGCCGTCATCCTGGGCATTAGTCTCGCCAATCTACCCTTCGGTATGCTGGTCGATCGATTTTCCATCCGGCCGATCATCGCGGTCGGCGGATTCGTCATCGGTTGCTGCGGGTTCTTCTGTGCTGCAACCGGCAGCCTGAACGGCCTGATCATCGCCCGTTTCATCCAGGGCTTGTTCATCCCGGCGCTGACCACTTGCCTGGCGGCCTTCCTCTCTCAGAATTTGCCCAGGGAACGCCTCAACGTGGTTATGGGCTCCTATGTCGCAGCCACCGTCGCCGGCGGCTTGGGGGGAAGGTTGCTGGGCGGATTGATCCATCCGCCGCTGCATTGGCGATACGCCTTCGTCAGCGCATCGGTTTTCCTGTGGATCGTCACCTGGATGGCCGTCCGATACCTTCCGGCATCCCAGAGGCGATCGGCGGCAACCGATGGACCGGTCGGTTTTTTGGGGTTGCTGGCGAGTGTCCCAGTGCTTCGTATCTTTCTCGTTGCATTCGGATCTTTTTTCGTGTTCTCTTCGGTGTTCAACTTCATTCCGTTCTACTTGTCCGGCCCGCCTTTTCATGCCACCACGCGGACGATCACCTTTCTCTATCTGTCCTATATCATGGGAATCGTCATCGGGCCGTTATCCGGCAAACTCAGCAATCGGATCGGAAACGGGGCATCTATGGTGTCGGGTGCTTTGGTGTTCGCTTTGGCGCTGATCCTGACCCGCATCGCTTCGACAGCGGTCATTGCCGTGAGTCTTTTCGGCGTTTGCGCCGGATTTTTCACCATCCATTCGGCTGCAGCCGGTCTGTTGAACCGAAGACTCAGCTCCGGACAGGGGCGGGCGAATTCGTTGTACGTGCTCTTCTATTATCTGGGGGGATATACGGGGATCACCGCAAGCGGCTATCTCTATGCCCGGATGGGATGGCTCGGGGTGGTGTTGCTCTGTCTGGGGATGCTCCTCATTCCCCTAACGGTGGGTGTTGTGGAAATCCGAACGAATCGAACGGAACGGTGATACGCACATGCCTCTGAATCGTCGACACGCTGTCGGCCTGCTGATTTTGGCCGCCGTACTGCTCAGCACCGGCGGGGTGTTCATTAAAATGATCACCTGGAAAGCTCCGGCCATCCTGGGCGGGAGGGCACTGGTGGCACTGATCGTCTTTCTGATCTATCTGCGTCCGAAACGGCTCGACATCACCCGGGTGCGGATGTTCGGGGCGGCAGGCTACATGTTCGCGCAACTGCTGTTCATCCTCGCCACGAAGATGACCACTGCGGCAAACGCCATTTTTCTGCAGTACACCATGCCCGTCTACGTCATCCTGCTCGGCTACTGGGTGCTTCAGGAGAGGCCCCAGAAGGCCGACTGGATCAGCCTTGCCTTCATTCTTCCGGGAATGATCCTGTTCTTTGCGGACGATTTGCGGTTCGACGGTTTCCTTGGCAACATCCTGGCCATTCTGAGCGGTGTAGCGATGGCCGTGATCGTCGTGTGCATGCGGCTCGATCGTGACGCTTCTCCGGGTCATACCCTGCTGCTCGGCAACGCCGCGGCCAGTCTGATCGGCCTGCCGTTTTTGATTGCAGAACCCTTCGATCTGTGGAATGTTCTCTATATCCTCTATCTGGGGACGTTTCAGCTCGGCCTGGCCTTCGTCATTTACAGCATCGCCATCCGGTATATCCAGGCCCTCGAATCCACGCTGAT
>CAZJXF010000167.1:0-6804 GCA_964549995.1 uncultured Desulfatirhabdium sp.
CTCCCCCCATGCTCAGGCCCGGAAATACCCCAAAATCGGGGGTAGAGCGACTTTTGGCGAGTCCATCAAGCATTAACGCTCTCGCTCTTTTTACGGCCGGGTTTTGAACCCGGCTCCTCACGCACTTCGGCTTTCAGGCGCTCACGCCTGTTCGCTCTCACGGGAGTGGATCAGGAAACGGTCCTCTACGCCCTCACGCGATAAGATTCGAGCGCCTGCGGAAGAAAACGCAGGAGATCCGCGATGGAAGAGGCCGGATCGGGTGCGGCGAGTTTTCCCATCATCCGATTGGCGATTGCCGCCGTTCGACAGGCATCGATCATATCCATACCTGCATGCAACAGGGCCGTTGCAGTGCCGGTGACGGTGTCTCCGGTGCCGCCGATCGGCTCGAGCACCGGAATGCAGGGTTCCGATATTTCGGTGACGATGCGTCCGTCCGCAACCACGGCATCGGTTTTCCCCTTGATGAGCAGATGGCGGGCGGCGTTGTGATGCCTGTAGGCTTTCTCGACCAGATCGGTGAGTGCCGTATCGGTTTGCAAGAGAAACCCACGGGTATAGAAGGGGTGGGGGGCCTTTTCGTCGGCCAGGAAGGCAAGCTCGCCGGCATCCGGGGTGAAGAGATCGTATCGATCCGCATACCCGCTCATCTTGGCTACATACATGAAGCCGGCGTCAGCAACCAGAAGGGGCCTCTTCGCAACGGCTTCGAGTGACATCCACACACGGTTGTGGCCGTCGATGTCGGGCTGCAGGTAGTGAAAGGTGATCCCATCGTAGCGAGAGGGATCCATTTGCTGGAAGTACCGATAGATCCGATCGCTTCCTTTGCCGCTTCCCGTATCGCCTGCCAGAAGCACATCGACAGTCGGTTGCCCGAACACCGATCCGGCCAGTACGGCAGCAGCGACGAGGGCTGGCGTACCTCTTGCCACGGGAATGTGGTGAGAGCCCACCCGGAGGAGGGACTTTCCGTCGAGCGACGCCCTTTCGTGAACGAGGGGGAAGGCCTCCTGTGGAACGGTTCCGACGATCAGCCAGGACATTGACGGTTCATTTCTTCCCAGGCCAGCTGCAGGGCATATCCGCAAAGGGTCTTTCCGAAACGCTTCGGCTCGGTGTCTTCGCTCATCCGCCTGCCCACGAGCTGCTCGGCCAGATAAGGCACATCGGGGCACCCGCCTCCCGAAACGTTGACGATCATCCGGTCGGATGTGCGGATGGTCAATTTCATGTTGGCCGCCCGCACCATCCGATAGGCGCCGTAATCGACCGTCTGGAACAGGGACACCGGCTCGAGCAAAACATCGTCCACCGGAACGACCTGCAGCGGGGTGATCCGCCGGTTCCGGAGGGCTTCCGTCACTTCGAGCTGGCGGATCAGGGGAAACGCGATCACGAGGTCACAGCCGGTATGCAGCGCAGGCGGAGGACCCATGACCCGAACCTCGAAACCGGCGTCCTTCAGACAGGATTCTGCGGCGATGACCTCGCTCGTGTGGGAAAAGACGAGAATACCTTCCTGACGACTCCCTGAAGATGCAGGGGTGAGGGAGGCGGTTTTTTTTCGAAAGCGATCGAAAAAGCCCGTCACTTCTTTTCAATCCGGATGGTGTTGACGCCGTTTGCGGCCTTCTCCACTCCCAGAACCGCCCAGCCTTTGGACTGAGCGGCCCGCATCACGTTTTCCGTACTGGTTTCGTTATCCACCAGGATCGTGATCGTGCCCTGCTTCACTTGCTGAATAGCCTCGAAGGTCATCAATACCGGTTGGGGACAGGAAAGTCCCCGTGCATCGACGTTCATTTCCATGAGGTGTTTCCTCCTCTCGTTCCGATCAGGATTCTCGTTTCAGATGGAAAAACCCGACGGCCAGGCAGACCAGCAATCCGATGACAACGGCCGCCACACCGTGCGGACCGATACCGTCCGGCGAGCTGGCCATGCCGAAATTGTGGGATAGTGCTGCGCCGGTGATCATGCCGAGGGCAAAGAGACCGGCATCCGAATCCCCTTCGCCGGAGAGAAACAACTGCCTGCCGGGACATCCGCCTGCCAGGGCAAAGGCAAAGCCTGCCACCGTCATCCCGAGAAAATTCCACAGCCCCTGGGTATGGGCAACCGGTTGTCCGGTGAATCCGGGTTTGAACTGCCCAAGAAGAACGTTGACGATCAGGGCGACGACGACAAAGGCCAGAACACCGGAAAACAGATGCATTTGTTTGAAGAGCAGGAGGTCACGAACGGCCCCCATGGTGCAGAAGCGGCTTCTCTGGGCCAGAAATCCGATGAGAAGTCCGGCACAGATGGAGATGATGAGGGGGGCATGGGCTGCCCCTGGTCCTTTGAGGCTGTAGAAGAGTATCCCCGACTGCGCTTGTCCTTCGACGGGCGGAAAGAGCAGCCGCAGTAGAAGCAGGCCGAGCATGATGGCGGGCATCATGAAACCCGAAAGCGCATTCTTCGGCTCCGTTCGTCCCAGCGAGTAGCCTTTTTTAAAGAACAAGGTCCCGATCCATATCCCGAAGGCAAGCCCCAAAAACCCGAAGATGGCATTGCCGTCTCCACCGGCCAGCCGGACCAGCACCCGCCACGGGCATCCCAGAAACACCAGCGCACCCACCATTGCAACGATGCCCAGGACATACCGGATCAGAGGGGATGAGCCGCCTCTCGGTTTGAATTCACCGAAGACGAGGCTGGTCAGAAACGCCCCGAGGACAAAGCCCATGATTTCCGGCCTGAGGTACTGCACCACGGCAGCCCGATGCAACCCCAGCCCACCGGCGATATCCCGCTCGAAACAGGCGACGCAGATGCCCATGTTGGCGGGATTCCCCCAGTACTGGAGCAGAACGGCAAGGGCTCCGATCAGACCACCGACGGCGATGATGCCTGATTTCGATGCAAACCAGTTCGTTTTCATCCGTTTCATCCTTTCGTTGGGTTTCGAAAGAGTTTCAGGAAAGCGGCTTTGGCCGTTGATTTTCTGGGGAGTCTCTATTAGAGTTTCGGTTATAAGTCAAATTCAGTAAAGGAATGATTGGCTGAAGACTATTCCGGGGAATGATGGAGAGGAATCTCATTACGGTGACCTTTGTAACCATGAGGAACACATGCCATACGACACCTTCCAGAACATCACCTTTCAGCAGCTCGAAGCCCTCATTCATCTGGTAGCCGAGCGGAATTTCAGTCGGGCCGCAGCACGGATGGCCCTGACCCAGCCGTCTCTGACCAAGCATATTCAAAAACTCGAAGAGGCAGCCGGCTGTCGGATCGTGAACCGGGATGCGGCAGGGGTCACCCTCACACCGGAAGGGCATATCCTGTACGATATCGCCAAGAAAGTGATCGGCCTTCGATCCGAAGCGAGGGATCGCCTTGCAAAGCTTGCCGCCCAGGAGTCCGGGACGATCCATCTGTGCGCTTCCACCATTCCGTCGACCTACCTGCTGCCGAAGGCGCTCAGTGCCTTTCGGGTGGATCATCCCGATATCCATACCTACATGACGAGCACCAACAGCGACGAAGCCATCGATCTGGTCACCAACGGGGTCTGTGAGCTCGGGATTGTCGGCAAGGTTCCGGCCCATCGCAAATTGGAGACTGTCTCCTTGTGGGCGGATCGGTTGGTTCTGGTCGTTCCGTCCTGCTGGCCGAAACCTGACCGGAAAGCACTGCTGCCCGAAGACTTGTTCCACCTTCCCTTCATTTTACGGGAAAAGGGATCGGCTACGCGGGAGACGCTGAATCGATACCTCAAGCAGCAGGTGCAACGGGATGTTTCGGCCATGCGTGTGGTGGCGGAGTTGGGAAGCTCGGAGGCGGTGAAGGAAGGGGTGGTGGCAGGTCTCGGAGCCTCGATCCTATCCGAGTTTGCCGTAGTTCGGGAACTCCGAGAGGGGCTCGTCGATCTGATTCCGATCGAGGGGTGGGACATTCGAAGGCATTTTGTTCTGATCTATCGAAAACACACGATTTTCCCACGGCATGTCGAACGGTTTATCGAATTTCTGAAAGCCTTTCGAAAAGTGGATGGTGAAGGCTGCCGATCAGCCGATATCAAATGAGTCCGATACCTTGTAACACCGACAGCATGATGGCCGCTGCCATGACCGAACCGACCTGTCCTCCGGTGTTGGCGCCAACAGCGTGCATCAACAGATGGTTATACGGATTGTATTTCTGTCCTTCCTTCTGAACCACCCGGGCCGCCATCGGATAGGCCGAAATACCGGCCGCTCCGATCAGGGGATTGATCTTGCCCCCTGTCAAGGCATTCAGGATTTTTCCGAAAAGCACGCCGCAGACCGTATCGAGGCAAATCGCCACAAAACCGAACATCAGGATCATCAGGGTCTGGGGGGTCAAGAACATGCGACCGTCCATCGTCGCACCGATAGAAATCCCCAGAAAGAGGGTGACGGCATTGGCGATTTCGTTTTCACTGGCCTTCGTCAGCCGACCGACCACCCCGCTTTCCTTCATGAGATTGCCCAGCATGATCGTTCCGAGAAGTGGAAGCCCCTTGGGAGCGATCAGTCCGCCGATGATCGTCACGACGATCGGGAAGAGGATTTTGGTGGTCTTGGAAGGAGGGGTAGTGGGAAACGCATTCATGTCGATCCGCCGCTCTTTTTCGGTGGTGAGCCATTTCATGATCGGCGGCTGAATGACCGGAACGAGCGACATGTAAGAATAGGCGGCGACCGAAACGGGGCCCAGCAGGTGTGGGGCGTATTTCGATGTCACATAGATGGCCGTTGGACCGTCACAAGCTCCGATGACGCCGATGGCTACGGCATCGAGCTGCGAGAAGCCTGCCAGGAGAGCCAGGGCGATCGTGAGAAAAATGCCGAACTGCCCGGCAGCGCCAAGCAAAAAGATCTTGGGGTTTGCCAGTAGGGGGCCAAAATCCGTCATCGAGCCGATTCCGATGAAAATGAGCAGGGGGAAGAGCTCGTTGGCGACGCCCATGTTGTAGATCGTCCGCAGAAACCCTTCGTCGCCCATCAAATCGGCCAGCGGAATGTTGACCAGAATGGCGCCGAATCCGATCGGAACCAACAGAAGAGGTTCGACATCCTTCCGGATTCCCAGATACAGCAAAACTCCTCCGATCACGATCATGACCGGATTGGACCAGTGCAGGTGAACAAACCCCGCTCCAAGTCCGCTTACACCGTTTAAAATTGCATCAATCATGATGGACTCGCAAAAAGTCGCCTCTTACCGATTTCCTTCCAATGCCGGGCTTCCAGCAGAAGGGGGGGGGCACACCGTATCGACTGCCGACGGCCCAATACCTCTATCCGAGCCGGGTGACTTGTTCACGCGCTACCGGGAACAGTCTTTTCAGAAGACCCATCAAGACAGCCAGAAAACCGAGAACGATAAGGGTACCCCCCATGCCGACAAGGATCATGGTGGCTGCAAATGTCCAATTGTCCATCTCTATTTCACTTGTCCAATGTCGGAAGGGGGACGGAGAGTGGCGAAAGAAAACCCCGTTGCTGTGGACGTCCCCCTTTCCACGTGTTTAGAAGAGCAACCTGGGCAGCCACAGCGAAACGCTTGGCACATAGGTAATGAAAATCAGGAAAACGAGCATCACGATGATCCAGGGTGCACAGGCTTTGGTGGTTTCGGTGAGACCCAGATGGGAAATGCCCGATGCGACATAAAGATTGAGGCCGACCGGAGGCGTGATCATCCCGATTTCCATATTGACGGTCATCAACACCCCCAAATGAATCTCGTCGATGCCCAGATGCATGGCCATGGGAAAGAGCAGGGGAGCTGTAATCAACAGAATCGATGAAGGCTCCATGAAATTGCCTGCAGCCAGCAGCAGGAGGTTCACCATCACCAGAAAGCCGATCTTGCCCAGACCCATTTCCGTGATCCACGAACTGAGGTGCTGCGGGATCTGCTCCGATGTGAGCAGGAAGGAAAACAGAACCGCGTTCGTGATGATATAGAGGATCATGGCCGACATGTTGGCGGATGCGAGCAGTGTTCGGGGAACGTCTTTCAGGGTCATATCCTTGTAGACGAACACGGCGACGAAGAAGGCATAGACGGCGCTCATGGCAGCCGCTTCCGTAGCCGTGAAGATTCCCGTGTAAATGCCGCCGATGACAACGATGATCAGAAACAGCCCCCAGAAGCTCTCCCGAAAGCTCTTTACCAGCGTGGAAAAGCTGGCACGAGGCAGGGTGGGGTAATCGTTTCTCTTGGCGACGACCCAGGTCACGGACATGAGCAGCAGTACCAACAAGATCCCCGGGATGATCCCTGCGATGAAGAGCTTTCCGATGGACGCATTCGTCGAAACGGCGTAGATGACCATGACGATGGAAGGAGGAATCAGAATACCCAAGGCACCGGAGGTCCCGATGACACCGACGCCGAATTTCTTGGGATATCCCTGACGTTCCATGGCAGGCAAAAGAATCGAGCCGATGGCGACGACCGTTGCCGGGCTGGATCCTGAGACGGCAGCGAACAACCCGCAGGCGAGAATGCCGCCCAGGGCCAACCCGCCGCGCAAGTGACCGACGAGTGCCGTTGCGAAGTTGATCATCCGCTTGGCGACCCCACCGTGGGTCAGAAAGTTACCCGCAAGGATGAAAAAGGGAATGGCCATGATCTCGAATTTCTCGATGCCGGTGAAGAGCTTCATGGCAACGGATTCGACCGGGACATGGGTGAAAGCGAACAAATAGGTGAGGACGGTCAAGCCCAGGGAAATGGAAATGGGCATGCCGGTCAGCATGAGGCAGGCCAGCAGAAGAA
>CAZJXF010000168.1:0-6801 GCA_964549995.1 uncultured Desulfatirhabdium sp.
CGGCTCTACGAGATCGGGCGGCTGAGTTTTTCCGATGCAGCGAAAAAGGCCTTCCTCCTCCCATGCGGCTCGCTGAAGACCTACTGACTTTTTGCGGGCCCATCATCTCTTATGACCTTTTTCTTCACAAGGAATGTCACATGCACTATGTCGGTAACATCATCCGCCCGCCATCGGAGGCCAACAGCATCCTGCTTCAGGTCACCGTCGGATGCAGCAGGAACAAATGCACGTTTTGCGGAACCTATATGGGTGAACGGTTTCAGATCAAGCCGGATGACATCATCCTGGAAGATATCGCCTTTGCCGCCAAATACTGCCAGCGCCAGCGCAGGGTTTTCCTGTGCGACGGCGATGCACTGATCATCCCCCAAAAGCGGCTTGTCCGCATCCTGACGGAAATTCGTACCCAATTGCCTTGGGTGACCCGCGTCGGATCCTATGCCAATGCCAAAAGTCTTCGAATGAAAACCGAAGACGAATTGATGGAACTGAAGGAGCTTGGACTGGGCATCGTCTATATGGGGCTCGAAACCGGCGACGATGTCACCCTTTCGGCCATCCGCAAGGGGGCAACGGCACAGGAAATGATCGACATGGGGAAAAAGGCCAGGCGGTGCGGTTTGAAGCTGTCGCTGACGGTTCTTCTCGGAATTGGCGGAACGGATCGATCCCTGATCCATGCCGAGCAGACGGGAAGGGTCCTTTCGGAAATCGATCCCGAATATGTGGGGGCCTTATGCCTGATGTTGATTCCGGGAACGCCTCTTTACGAGGATGCGGTTGGAGGTCGCTTTCAGCTACCGGATTCAACCGGCATGCTTCGGGAATTGCGTACGATGCTGGCAGAAACCCGCATGAGTCGAGGGTTGTTCATGGCAAATCATGCTTCGAACTACCTGCCGATCCGCGTCCGGATGCCGGATGACAAGCAGGCCGCACTCGAGCTGATCGACAGCGCCCTGGCCGGAAAAATCAACCTGAAGCCCGAGTACCTACGGGCATTGTGATGAGATAAGGAAATCTGAATGGACTGGAAACTGCTGGTAACAACGTTTGGGATGGTTTTTCTGGCAGAACTTGGCGATAAGACGCAACTTGCGACCTTTTGCCTGTCTGCGGATTGTAACCCAAAACTGCCGATTTTTCTGGGATCTGCAGGCGCGCTGGTGACAAGCTCGCTCATCGCCGTATTGCTGGGAGATGCGGTCAACCGATGGATACCGGCACTCTACATCAAACTGGGTGCCGGTGCATTCTTTGTCATCGTCGGCGTTTATACGCTCGTTTCCGCCGTTCGAAACGGATAAGAAACGCCTCTCACAACAGAGAGGGAGACAGACCTATGCCAGCATACGGCGAATTCTGCCGTCTAATGCCGGCTCCAGCCGGTTCCCCAGATCGGATTGAATGGCTTTGAGGCATTCCCGAAGAATGGCGGACCACGGCCGTGGAGAAGCCAGTTGGACTTGCATTGTCTGGATATCGCTGCGGATTTGAGAAGAATCGAAATCGGGGGGAAGGGCTGCGATGCACCCCTGAATGCTGGATAACAATGCCTGTAGGGCCGTTCGGGCGGTTTCGGTGATCCGGAGTTCCGTTCCGAAAATGGTTCCGGCATCGTCCACCGATAGGGCTTGTTCGGCGATGCGCTTGCCTTCTTCGGTAAGGCCGATGCCTCCGGACAGGGTCCGGATCTCCACAACACCCAAGGCCATCAATTCCTCGACAGCCCTGCTGGCTGAAGCCTTGTCCAATCCAATATCGGCTCCGACGACGGTCATCGACACCGTCTTGCTCAAATCGGATTTTGCATGCTCCAACAGTGCCGAAAAAAACGGTTCAAGGGATTCGGGAATGGTCCCGCTTTCACTCATGGCTGATCTTCGCTTTTGGATTGATTGATTTGATTTCGAAGGACAGATGAACAACGAAACGTCACCACGCGCCTTCCGTCCAGAATGAGGTCTTCGCCGGTAGCCGGATTTCGCCCTCTTCGTTTGGCCTTCTCGTTCACGCAAAACTTTCCGAAACCACTGATCAGCACATCCTCTCCGCTTTCCAAGGTCCGTTTGATGATTTCAAGCAGCGTTTCGACGATGGATACCGTCTCTTTGGTGTGGATGCCCAGCTCTTCATGAATGGCTTCGACGATGTGAGCTTTGGTCAGCGTCATGACACCTCTTGTCCTCCGGAAATGGTTTCAACACAAAACGGCGGTTAATCGGCCAACACGCCATACCCCATTCAAGTGGGGGCAGCATACGGAGATCTTGTCCTTTTGTCAAGAAATTCGGAGCGTTTTCCATTGATCCGGAGAACATGCAGGGTTCATGGTCCATCAAGTGTCGATCCGGGGAATCGATGGAAACCTCATGCCTCGTAAGTCGTACACAGTGTGCCATCAACCGGCATTTTCGTCGAAAACTGCTTGATCCACTCATTCTGCTGGTGTAGGGTTATCGCCGAAATTGTGAAAAAAGACCAAGGACGGCTGCCACCCATGCAGGTCCGCCTGGGTATCGAATCCGATTCTACGCCATATGAAATGGATGTCGCGGAAGCGACGCCAACTGATGAACACCATCCGGTCTATCCGAATGAACGCCGAAACCTTATCCGACGATAACGACGACCCTCACCCGCGGTGCCTTCGCTTCGCGATTCCGATGGTGATCGATCCGGCTTTGCCTCCCCTGCATTAGCCGCACCGTTCATCTCCGTTCGCGATGCCGATTCCGCCGCAACCGATACGGAGGTGAACGTGAATATCCGAAATCCACTGCACATCCGTCAGACCTGGCTTCTTTCCACGATTAACCGATATCTTCATTGTCAAGCCGATGGTTTTCCCTCCTGTTTTCGCTTTCCTTCGATCGACGTCTCAATCAGCCGCTTCAACACGCTTTCTCTGGATCCCGTCACCGATCCATCGTTGACAGGGGAAGTCCGATGAATGGTCAATCTGCCGATCGTTCCAGTCGCGTTCGACCCGAAAGCCTGGCGGTTATCGGTACGCCGAAAAGCGATCTGGAGCGAGAAGAACACTTGCGTGAATTGTGCCGTCTTCCTGCCCGCGAGGTGTTGCAACGGCTTGAAACCCGCATGCAAGGGCTTTCCGAAGACGAAGCCGAGGATCGCCTCGATCGCTACGGCCCGAACGAGCTGGCTGTCTCCCAACGGCTCGGTGTATGGGCGGATGTGTTTCATCGATGTAGAAGTCCGCTCGTCGTGCAGCTGCTGATCATCGCTGGGGTATCCGCCGTGATCGGTGAATGGAAGTCCACCATCATCGTTGTGGCGATGGTCCTGCTCAGTGTCGGACTATCCTTTATCCTGGATCGTCGCTCCAACCTCGCCGTCGAAGCCCTCGGCAAGCGTGTGCAGTCCCGCACCCTCGTTCTTCGCGATGGAAAGGAGCAGGAAATCAAGATCGCCGAAGTCGTTGTCGGCGATATTGTCATCCTGCATGCCGGCTCCATCATACCGGCCGATCTTCGCATTCTGAGTGCCAAGGACTTTTTTGTCAGCCAGTCGGCTTTTTCCGGGGAATCGATGGCTGTCGAAAAGACGGTCGAAACCGCTTACCCGACCGATCTGGCCCTTTCCGATCTGCCGAACGCCTGTTTTCTGGGAAGTACCGTCACCAGCGGTACGGCCAAGGGTGTCGTCATTCACACGGGAATGAACACGGTTTTCGGTGCCATTTCGGAAAAGCTGAAAGACAGTGCGGAAGAAACAAGCTTCGACAAGGGCATCCGGTCTTTCACCTGGCTGATGATCCGTTTCATGGTCGTCATGGTCTTCGTGGTGTTCTGCATTGTCGGCATGACCAAGGGAAACTGGATCGAAGCGCTTCTGTTCGGCCTTTCCATCGCCGTTGGGCTGACGCCGGAAATGCTGCCGATGATCGTTACCGTCAACCTCGCCAAAGGTGCGCTGACAATGGCCCAGAAGAAGGTCATCGTCAAGCGGCTTCCGGCCATCCAGAACTTCGGTGCCATCGACATCCTCTGTACCGACAAGACTGGAACCCTGACCCAAGACAAGGTGGTCCTCGAACGTCATGTGGACATCACGGGCCATGTCAGCGAAGACGTGTTGGCCTATGCCTACCTGAACAGCTATTACCAGACCGGACTTCGGAACCTGATCGACCGGGCCATTCTGGAGCATACCTTCTGGGACGTCGAAACCCGCTGCTCCCGGGTCGACGAGCTTCCCTTCGATTTTCAGAGAAGACGCATGTCCGTCGTCGTGGACTACGAAGGGGATTATGTGCTGATCTGCAAGGGGGCGGTCGAAGAAATCTATTCCTGCTGCACCCACTATCAGATCGGGGATGAGGTCTATCCGCTCATCGATATGATCCGGGCCGATCTTTTCGAGGAAGTGGAGCGACTCAACAGCGAAGGATTCCGGGTGTTGGGTATCGCCTATCGGGAATTTCCGCGTGACAGAAGGTCCTTTACCACGGCAGATGAAAGCCAGCTCGTTCTGCTCGGCTACATCGCCTTCTTCGATCCGCCGAAGGTTTCTGCGACACAGGCCCTGAAGCTGCTGAAAAAGGCCGGTGTTCAGGTGAAAGTGCTTACCGGAGACAATGGACTTGTCACCCGTAAGGTCTGCCGGGATGTGGAGCTCGACATCCACCGCCTTGTCTCGGGCCCCGAACTTGCCGCCATGAGCCCGGAAACCTTCCTGCAGACCATCCGCGATGCCGATGTCTTCGTGAAACTGACACCGGCCCAGAAGGAGCAGATCGTCCGAAGCCTGCGTTCGGAAGGCCATGTCGTGGGGTTCATGGGGGACGGCATCAACGACGCACCGGCCCTCAAGGCTTCCGATGTCGGTATTTCCGTCGATTCGGCGGTGGATGTCGCCAAGGAATCGGCGGACATCGTCCTTCTGGAAAAAAGCCTTTTGGTGCTCGAAGAAGGGATCATCGAGGGTCGGAAGGTGTTTGCCAACATCGTCAAATACATCCGCATGGGTGCAAGCTCCAATTTCGGCAACATGTTCAGTGTGCTGGGGGCAAGCTATCTGCTGCCCTTCCTGCCGATGCAGCCCATCCAGATATTGACGAACAATTTGCTCTACGATTTTTCGCAGACCGGCATTCCTACGGACAACGTCGATGAAGAGTGGATCGCCAAACCCCTGCAGTGGAACATCGACAACATCAAGCGCTTCATGGTCCTGATCGGTCCGATCAGTTCCATCTTCGATTATGCTACCTTCGCCCTGATGTGGTATGTTTTCGGCTGCAGCCGGTACACCGATCCCCTTATCGGGGCGGACCAGAAAATATGGCTCGAGCAGCTGTTTCAAACAGGCTGGTTTGTCGAATCCCTGCTCACCCAAACCCTGATCGTTCATATCATCCGAACCCGGCGCATTCCGTTCTTCGGTTCCCATGCATCATCGACCATGACCTTCACCACCCTCTCGATCATGGCCGTCGGTGCCTGGCTTCCTTATTCCCCTCTTGCTTCGATGCTCGGCATGGTTCCGCTGCCGCCGATCTACTGGGCATGGATTCTGCTCTTTCTGTGCACCTATTCGGTCATCACACACAATGTCAAGAAATGGTTCTACCAGCGTTACGGAGGTGATTGATCATGGACACCCTGTTCGACGCACTCCAGGAAGGTCGTCTCATCGAGCTCCCAGACAACACGAAAGAACATGCCCTGCAATTGCTGGCGCACATCCTGGAAGCCATCCCCTCCGTGCCCGTCGGAACCGACGTGGTCGGTCTCGTCATGGAGCGGGAGAATTCTACCAACACCGCGCTCGGAAAAGGATGGGCCTGCCCCCATGCACGGGTGCCCTTTGAAGAAGACCTGATGTGTGTCGTCGGCTGGAGCCCGACAGGAATCGATTACGGCGCGCCGGACGGAGCTCCGGTCATGGTCATCGCCATGTATCTCGTTCCTGCCAACCAGCGAAACCATTACCTCAAGGAAGTTTCGCTTCTCGCGAAAGCGTTGAGCACCTACCCGGAACTCGAGAGGCTTCGTTCCGCCAAAGACCTCAACGATGTGCGAAACCACCTGCTGGATCTGATCAGCTCGACCCGTGAAACGGTGGGGCCGGACGCGCGTGCTCGGATGATTCAGCTGCAGACGAGACCAGCCGTCAGTGTGCTGCCGACACAGGACATCACGAACCTGATCATCGAGCCCGTCAGTTTGGTGGCCGGAACGAATATCCGACCGGTGGCACTCACCCAGAGTGCGGCCCTTGTCGATCTTCTCGAAGCCAATCCCAAACTCGTGGAAAAGATCGACACCGAGGGCGTCTGTATGATCGGAGGATGGCGGATCGTCAAGCGGGCGACATCCGCCTACCACGGCGGACGGATCGTCTACGACTGTTTGGCGATGAAGATTGCGGTCAAAATGTGATAGTCTCGTAACACGTAGATGGTCTTCCTACGGAAGTCGAATATTCGGAGTCAGGAGTCAGAAATCAGAAATCAGGAGTCAGAAGTCAGGAGTCAGGAGTCAGGAGAAAAGCGGAAGAATCCTGATTTTTTAGGCTCGCCCTTATCGTGGGAATGATGGGCAGCCGGCAGTATAAGCCGTCACTTCAACGGCGGCCTTGAACGATCACCGGAATTTTATCTCCAGGGATGGGCACGCCTTTCATGCGGATAGGAGCGGATTCCTGAATTGCGAGTCCGTCAAAACCTGATGGCCTCGCAAAAAGTCGCCTTTTACCGTTTTCCCTCCAATGCCGGACTTCCAGCAGGAGGGCGGGTGGTGTTTTGCGAAGCAGCGGAAACGTGTTTGAAGC
>CAZJXF010000169.1:0-6795 GCA_964549995.1 uncultured Desulfatirhabdium sp.
CAAAAGTACTTCTCATATTTTTTTAGATTAGTATAAATGCGCTTGTTTTAGGATAAATCGCCGGTATTCCGACATGGAATCGCGTTCGGCTCCTTCTGCGATATTCGAAGCAATCGAAACGGCCGCCCGCGTCATCTGATCCTTGAAACCATAATCCCGACAATCCTTCAATACCCCATACACCCGCACCGCCAGTCGACAAGCCCGCTTCCAAACCTCCAGCCCCTCAAACGACCGGTACGCCATCCCACCCCCCAAAACCCTTCTCTTACAATCCCTTTCACCCCACCCAACTCCCAACTTAAACCTAACCAGGCACAACGAACATCAGGCGGTCACTGATATCTGGTGAAATTCAACTGCGGTGACCGCTTCTACCCGCATTTTTATCAAACATTTTCAAACCGCCCATTTGGGTACATTTTCGCGACGCCGCCAACATCCAGCAGGCAGGTGAAACCATGACCGTGATATTCACCGGTTTCCCGATCCTCACCGTTATACCGCATCCGCTGGGCAAACTTTGCCACATCCGGATCATTGGCCGTAATGGCGCACCCATCCCTGAATCCCCCCAGAATCTTGAACGGGTGGAAACTCCAGCACCCGATCAACCCCCATAAACCGGCACCTTTTCCGTTGATGGATGATCCCAAACTCTGACAAGCATCCTCAACAACAACCAGATGATGTTTTTCTGCGATTTCCATAATCTTTGGCATATCCGCCATCCAGCCGCTCAGATATACCGGAATGATCCCCCGAGTACGGGGTGTAATGGCTCCTTCAATCAAATCGCAGCCGATATTGAAGTCTTTTCCCACATCCACCAGTACCGGGGTTGCGCCCACATTCACCACAGCGGAGCACATCGCCACAAACGTATGGGCAGGCACAATCACTTCATCTCCGGGTCCGATCCCCGCAGCCCGAAGGGACATGTGCATGCTACTGTTTTTCAACTCTGCGTCCTCAGCGTCTCTGCGGTAATCGTCCTTTCATTAGCTCATAAATCCTTTCCGGTGCAATATCCGCACCGTTCGGCCAGCAAAGCGTATTTAAATCAATGAAAAATTTCTTGAAATAGTTCAGATCGCTCAACGGTTCAAAAACGCCGCCTTTTTGAGGATACTTCTCCAGATTGACCTGCCCGCTGGTGCCATCATCAAACACAACATAAACTTGGTAATTACCGAGGTATCGGGCATCCACGATATGTGGCATGGATTTCATAAGCTGTTTTCCTCATCGTAAGGGTGCTATCCAGTTTAAGGGTAAATTGCTTTTTGCCCGCTCCCAGTTTTCCAAAAGCTCTGTTTCATGTAGTGCTGCCCACTCCTGAATCAGTTTCACCGCTTTCGCCGGAAGATAGCCCTTTAATACATTCCCTTTCATATCAAACTGGGCGTCCAATCCTTCGTACATGGCATGGAAATGGGGCGGCGGATGGTCGTCATAGTAAAAGAAAACGATTATTCCAAAAAACATGGATACGCGAGGCATTACCGCCTCCTTTTATAACTTTGCGTTCTCAGCGTCTCTGCGGTGAATACTTCACCACCTCGATAACCGCTTCAACAATCGCTTCAACCCCCGGATAATACGCCTTCTCAAGCATCTGGCTGGCTGGTGCCGGACAGTCAGGCAATGCCACCCGTATCTGTGAAACTGTCACCGGTCATCCCACCGGCCCGACCACGGCAAGATTCCAGCCATGTTTGATAAACGCCCGAAATGCTTTTTCTCTTACAATCCCTTTCACCCCCCACCCCCCAACTCAAACCATAAATCTTAATACTTAAAACTTAATACTTAAAACTTAAAACTTTTACAACACACATTCCCCCTCATGCTCCTCATATTCCGGCACAATATCCTTCAGCCGCTTCTTTATGAGGCAGGCATCGAAGCTTCCGGTTGCGGCATACAGTTCCCGCAGCCGCTCATCCAGCCACCTGCGGTAGCCTTCCTGATCGCCGTATCCCATGTAGCATCCATTGGCCCGGATGACGAGGATTTTTTCGTGGGCGGTTCCCACAATCCCTTCGCCCTCGGTGATGAGCTCTTCGTAGAGCTTTTCGCCCGGCCGAAGCCCCGTATACCGGATCTCGATCTCCTCTTCGGGCTCCTTGCCGCACAGCCGGATCAAATCCCGCGCCATGTCGGCGATCTTCACCGGTGTACCCATTTCCAGAACGAAGATCTCCCCGCCCTTTCCGAGAGCCCCCGCCTGCAAAATGAGCTGGCAGGCTTCGGGAATGGTCATGAAGAAGCGGGTCACCTCCGGATGGGTGACGGTCACGGGTCCGCCGGCTTCGATCTGCTTCTGAAACAGCGGAATCACGGATCCTGCAGATCCGACCACATTTCCGAACCGAACGGCCATGAACACCGTCCCCTGGCCCTGGTAGGCGTGCATCAGCTGTTCGCACACCCGCTTGCTGGCCCCCATCACATTGGTGGGCCGTACAGCCTTGTCGGTAGAGACGAGAATGAAACGACCCACCCCATGATCGGCCGCGCTTTCCATGATGGTCTGCGTACCCCGAATGTTGTTCCGAACGGCCTGCCAGGGGTTTCGCTCGAGCATGGGAACATGCTTGTAGGCGGCTGCATGGAACACCACCTCCGGCCGGTAGCGCCGCATCACCGAATCCATGGTACGCCGGTCCTGAACCTGACCGAGCACAGTGACATAATCGAGGTACTGCACCCGATGTTTCAGGGCCATTTGAATTTCGTAGAGATTGGGTTCGCTCGCATCCACCAGGATCAGGCGCTTGGGCCCGAAGCGAACGATCTGACGGCAGAGCTCGGAGCCGATCGATCCTCCGGCACCGGTCACCAGCACCACCTTCTGCCGCAGATAGCCCTGGATGCCCTGCTCCTCCAGCACCACGGGCGGCCTTCCCAACAAATCCTCGTAGTTCACGTCCCGGATGGCCTTGATGCTCACCCGCTCTTCGATGATCTCCCCCATCCCCGGCAAGGTCTTGAACCGAAGCCCGCAGGACTTGCACACTTCCACGATCCGCCGCTTTTCGGCACCGGTGGCTGACGGCATGGCGATCAGCACTTCCTGCACCCCTTCCCTTGCAGCGATCGTCGGCAGATCGTCCACGGCTCCAAGAACCTTCACCCCGTGAATGCTCTTTCCGATCTTGTTCAGGGCATCGTCCACAAACCCGCGCACATCATAGGAGAGATGGGCATTGTCCATGATCTCGCGTAAGGTTTTATCGCCTGCGTCTCCGGCGCCGACGATGAGGATCGGCATCCGGATGCGCTCCACCTTAGGAGCCCTATCTACCGCCTTTCTCCCCAGCCACTGTTTCTGAAACGCATAGCGAATGCCCACCCGAACCCCCGCCACCAGCATCATGGTCAGCAGGGCATCCAGCACGAACACCCCCCGGGAAAAGCCCGAGAACCGATATAAGGCCAAAATGGCGGCAACGATCAACAGGGAGGCGACGAGCGTGGCTCGGGTCAGCAGGGCGAGATCGCTCAGGCCGACATAGCGCCACATGCCCCGATACACCCCCATCGACAGGTAAACGGCACATTTAATCAGAACCACGAGGGGCAGGGTTCCGACAAGCTCCTTCCCTTCCTTGACCAGGGGAAAAGCGAAGTCGAACCGAATGGCATAGGCCAGGGCAAAGAGGGCAAGATCGATCGCAAAACGATGTAGAAGTAGGGGGCCTTCAGCTGATGTTGCATGGCGACCTGCATCAGGCTTGGGGGGTGGGGTGGGTCGTGAGCAGTTCCGCCACCGTCTGGATCAGGACTTCCACAGGCACAGGTTTGGCGAAATAGCCGTGAAAACCGGCCTGCCGAACCGCCTGAAACTCGAACAGGTCGGGATAGGCAGTGACGGCCACCATCCGGGCATCGGGGATCCGCTTCAAAATGGCCTCGGCAAGGATCAGCCCGTCCGTATCGGGCTGTTTCAGATCGATGAGGCAGGAATCGACATGCCGATCGGCCAAGGCATCGAGGGCCGATGCGCCGTCTGCGGCGATCGTCACCTCGAACCCGACCTTCCGAAAAGACTCCTCGAAACCCAACAGGATGGGGATTTCATCATCGACAATCAGGATCGTCTTCGGCATGTCATCCATCCGGCAATCGGAAGTAGCTGTCGATCCTTCCTTATATCATCAACCAGCCGATGTCAAACACAACCCAAACACGATACCACCGCCGGCAAAACATCCGTCATAAACACCAAAACCTTCTTCCCCGTCATCAAACCGCCCATCGGAAAGTCCGACAAGTCATTTATCAGGAATGCCCGCTTCGGCGCAGCTCCTTTGCCGGAACACCTGCAACCAACGCACCGGCCGCAACATCCCGATTCCCGAAGCGATGCGCACCGACCACAGCGTCTTCCCCGACCATCACCCCCGGCATCACCGTGCTGTATGTGCCGATCCGGCACCCCTTCTTCAGGACAGCGGATCCGCTCTTTCCGTCAATGTTAGATACCGAGTAGATCGAACAACGCGAACCGATCTGAACATCGTCCTCGATCGATACGCCGAATTTGGCGTTGATATACGGAAAAGCGCCGATATCCGTCTTGTAACCCAAATGAAGCCGATCCTACGCCCGTTTTGCTCAAGCCGCCAAGGCATCACACGGGTAATCCTTTGGCCGCAAAATTTTCCCAACCTGTTCAGCGATCAAGGATTTCTCCTTGGCTTTGGCCCTGACATCCTCAATGATTTTCAGTGCCTTCCGGTCATAATACCGCTCGCCACACTGGCTGCATACGGGAAGAATCAGTTGAATCAGAAGGATATCCTCTCCAACAGCAATTTGCTCATCGACAGTTTTCACTTCGATGTCGTTTCCTTTGCAGATAACACATTTCATTTCTTCCTCCGTGTGTAATCATGCCATTTTTCCTGGTTTGGTCGAGCCCGTAAACTCCGGCATCGTCGCCTCACCCGCCGCCGATATCCCTTCACGCTGCAACACCTTCACTATCGTCATCCAGATAATCCGTAGATCCAGGGCCAAAGACCAATTGTCCAAATACCACACATCCAGCCTGAACTTTTCTTCCCAGCTTATCGCCGATCGCTGAAACCATCCCGGACCCGGTGAATCGTCCGGCGGCTTCTTCCAGGCTCATTACGGGAATATCGTTGATTCGCCTTCCGTGATGCGCCGGATTGTCATCCACAAAACACAGTACCCTTTGGCCGCAGGATTCCGCCAGCCACGCCACTTCTCTGGCGAAACCGCCGGCGCCGTAGATCGCTATCCGGTTCATATTTACCTTAAGGTTCATGATTTCCGATAATGCTTTGTGATGGCAAACACTTCGATGACATCGTCTCCCAAATAGATAAACAAAGCACGATATTTGTTGTCGATACGGAATGAATAGATTGCACGGTTTTTCGGTTCGAGAAGTTCCGTATTCAGCGACGGGTGAAAAGGGTCGTTCTCGAAAAGCGATCTGGCCTTCAGCCATTTCCTTGTCAATTGATGGTCGGCAAGGTATTCCTGTAAATCGGACCGCAATTCCGCAATTTTCGCCATAAGTTCACCGATATAAAGACGATTTTTTCAAACCCGCCTCGATATCGGCCAGGAATTCCGGTTCATATAACTGCGTTTCGGAAAGGTCGGCAAGAATGACGGACAATTTATCCTTCTTGAATTTTTTGAAAGGCTCATCGTGTAATGAGATTCTCGAAAACAGCTTCTTTTTGTCATCTGTGCTGAGATTGTCGATAATCTCCACCAGCGTGTCCAGAGGAATATCGATCTTTCGTGTGATGGTTTCCTTCAATGTAATTTGCGGCATGAGCAAACCCTCCTTTGGCACCAGTTAAAACACATCCGTCGGAATAGTCAAGCTAACCGTGAGATTTCACTTCCCACATTCCACTTGGCGCCTTTGCATCTTTACAGCTTCCGCAGCAACGCCAGTTTGCCAATGCGAGCCAGGTTGATGAGAATCGACGCATCACCGATACTCATAGCCGGCCGAGTTCTTTCAGCGTTTGCAGGTCTTCCTCATACGCTTCGACATCGTAGTGCACAGGAACCCCTCGGCTGCCGAGAAATTGCTGGAATGTCCAGGCAGTCATACCAGCCATCTCACGGGCTTTGCCAAAGGATAACTTGCCCTGCTGGAACAGGAGAATCGCCAGATCCCGTTTCATCTCCTGGGGTGTCATCCGCGTAGAGCGCATGATCTCACGGGGGATCTCCATCGGTACTGTAGCAGACATTCCGGCTCACCTCCTTGTATTCGAGAGCGTTTGAACCTGCCGATGGACTGGACCAGATGCAGCATGAGCTGGCTCATGATGAGAAGGCAACGCCATGGCAATCTGATTATTGCTCCTGAGCTTGCATTTGTCCATCAGCGCCTCGGCCACCGCTCCGCCCATCACCTCGCACCCTGCGAAGACCGTCGAAGCCGTCCATATCTTGGACTTTTTGCGAGCCCATCAAGATTTAGCCCTATCCATGTCATCTTTTCCTCCTCGTGAGAGCGTGAAGTCGTGAAGTCGTGAAATGGTTCCGCACTATCGCGCTCCCGCTCATACGCCCTAACGCTTTTCGCTCTCACGTTTTTTAAGCTCTATCGCTTTTTTTATCTTCCGACTGATCCCGAATCAGAAAAATGACTTCCACCTGTTTGTTGGATGGAAACTTCGGCAACCCCTTCCGGTTACCCCTATGATCGGTATCAAGAAACAAATGCTCTGAATTCATGATTGATGGTCTCGCAAAAAGTCGATTTTTAACTAACTGAAATTACAGTAT
>CAZJXF010000170.1:0-6767 GCA_964549995.1 uncultured Desulfatirhabdium sp.
CTGCCGGTCGAATGCCCAGTCGAGGAGAAGGTAAATCCCCGGGCTTATTCAGAGCCACGGGGATTTTTTTTGGAGAACAGGCAAGATGCACGGTGCGTGATAGGTCGTGCGCACCTTGGAGCCTTCATGTTCATCCGATCCAATCAACCTACAGGAGGAAACCATGAGTTCGATGCCATCGCTGTCTGAAATCGTCGCCCACATTCAACCCGTCGATGCAACCTGGATTCGTCAGGCCGAAGAACGCACCGCCCAGCTCGTCATGCCGCCCAGGGCCTTGGGAAGACTCCATGAATTTTCCGAGCGTCTCTGCGGTATCCTGCGCACCCTGCAACCCAAGATTTCCCAGAAAGCGATTGTCGTCATGGCGGGAGATCACGGCATTGCGGCGGAGGCGGTAAGCGCCTTTCCACAGGAAGTCACCGGAGCCATGGTAAAGACCTTTCTGGCCGGAGGAGCCGGTATCAATGCCCTGTCCGGACATGTCGGCGCCGATGTCTGGGTGGTGGATATGGGGATCATTCCGGACATCGATCCCAAGGACATTCCGGGAGGAAACCGGCTGCTGGTTCGAAAGGTCCGCAAAGGAACCGACAACTTCCGCATCGGACCCGCCATGAGCCGACAAGAAGCCGAACAGGCGGTCATGAACGGCTTTGCGATCGGAGAGTCGCTCTTCGATCGCGGGTTCGACATCCTCGGAACCGGGGATATGGGAATCGGCAACACATCTCCTTCGGCTGCCATTGGCGCGGTGTTGACCGGATGTTCCGTGGACGTGATGACGGGACCGGGCACTGGCCTGAATGCGGAAGGGGTGGCGGCCAAGCGCGCAATTTTGAGCGAGGGGATCGCCCGCAATCGCCCTGACCCGAACGACGGGATCGATGTCTTGGCGAAGGTAGGCGGTTTCGAAATCGGCGGCATCGCCGGATTGATCCTCGCTGCCGCCTATCACCAGAAACCCATCGTCATCGACGGATTCATTTCGACAGCCGGCGCACTTATCGCTCACAGCCTCTGCCCGACGGTAACCGAATACATGTTCTCCGGTCACTGCTCCGAAGAACCCGGGCACCGCTACATGCTCAACCACTTGAAGCTCGAACCCATTCTGAATTTGGGTATGCGGCTTGGCGAAGGCACAGGAGCGGTGCTGGCCATGGACATTCTGGAGGCATCGGTTGCAATGTTCACCCGGGTGATGACGTTTGCAGAAGCCCAGGTGGCCGAAAAGGAACGTTGATCCAGGAAAGAAATGCCGCGGGCAGAGGATGGACGTTCGAGGGAGAAACGGCGGGATCCGAGATCGAAAGGACATCCGAAAGAAGCGGTACAGGGCAGCCCAGGGCAAGGGAAAAACCCGGGCTTCCCTGCATCCATGCGATGAGGGGAACTGGCACTGGGGCCGTCAGAAAATCTTTCCGGGATTCATCAGCCCTTTCGGATCGAAGAGCGTCTTGATCCGCCGCATCCAGTCGTAGGAGGCGCCGTGCTCGAGCGGCATGAACTTGCGCTTGCCGATGCCGATGCCGTGCTCCCCCGTGCAGGTGCCCCCCTTCCGGATGGCCTCCTCCACGATGGCGTGGTTGACGGCTTCGAGCTTTCCCCATGCCGCTTCATCGCGAATGTCGCCTACCAGAACGACGTGCAGGTTGCCGTCTCCCGCATGTCCGAAGACATAGCCGATCACCTCCGCCCGGTCGACGGCATCCTGTGCGAACACCACCATGTCGGGATAAGCCGAAATGGGGACAGCCGCATCGACGATGAGGGTTTCGAGCCCGGGATGAGCCCGGTGGATGGTCTCCCAGGCTTCGTGGCGGGCACGCCACAAGGCGGTTCGACCGGCCTCGTCGCTGGCGTGACGAAAGCCGACGGCACCGCAGTCCTCGCAAAGTTCCCTGGCGAGTGTTGCGGTTTCCTCGATCACGGGATCGCTCGATCCATGAAATTCGCAGAACAAGGTCGGTACTTCCTCGAGCCCGAGGCCTTTCTCCCGGTTCATCAAGGCGATCAGCCCGGGAGGTAGAAGCTCGAGCGCTGCTGGTCCGAGCCCCGATCCGATCAGCACGGCAACGGCTTTGGATGCACTTGCAAGGTCTTGAAACGGGATGGTCGCAGCCATTCGGATCGCCGGAATGCCGGAGAGCTTGACCGTGATTTCGGTCACGATGCCCAGTGTTCCTTCCGACCCGATGAAAAGCCGGGTGAGATCGTATCCGGACGAGGATTTCGGAGCCTTGCACCCCGTGTGGATGATCTCGCCGTGCGGCAACACGACGACAAGCCGCAGAACGTTGTCTTTGGTCGCACCGTACTTGACGGTCTGAACACCGGAGGCGTTGTTGGCGATCATGCCGCCGATAGTGGCGTCTGCACCGGGATCGGGCGGAAAAAACAGGCCGAATTGTCCGGCCTGACGGTTGAGTTCCTTGCGCAGCACACCGGGTTCGACATCGGCCTGAAGGTCTGCAGGCCGAATGGCGATGATCCGGTTCATCAGGGTCAAATCGACCACCAGCCCGCCGCATACCGGAACGGGATTGCCTTCGGTGCTGGTACCGGCACCCCAGGGCGTGACCGGGATGTCGTTCTCATAGCAAAAGGCCGTTATCCGGGAGACTTCCTCCGTTGTCACCGGAAAGATGACGCCTGCAGGCAGGGTTCCGTGATGGGCCGAAATGTCCCGTACATGAAGCTCCCGATGGGATGTTCCGGTCGAAAACCGCTCGGTTCCGACCAGTTCCTTGAAAAACGTGATATGATGGGGCTGCAATGCATTCATGCAGTAGATCCTCTCCTGGTTCTTTTGGACATTCATTCAATGAAGACGGACTCGCAAAAAGTCGCCTCTTACCGATTTCCTTCCAATGCCGGGCTTCCAGCAGGAGGGCGGGTGGTGTTTTGCGAAGCAGCGGAAACGTGTTTGAAGCAGCCGGAGATCGTTGGATCGGGCGGACGCGCTTCATCTGTTTTGGATTGAAAACCCGGATGTTGCCTTTCATAAAGCCATCGTTTCCATCTTGGCCATCCGCCCGATCTCGTAAGAGCCGGGGATGGTGCCAGGCACTCCAGGAAAGAGCATCTCATTGAAATGACAAGCTTTTCAAACACAAACCGAAGTGTTTTGCATGCCCGGCCCAACGAGCTCCGGCGGCTTCAACCAAGTTTCCGCTGCAGCATCAAAAGGCGTACCCGCCCCCAGGCTCAGGCCCGGAACTTCTCGAAAATCAGGGGTAGATCAACTTTTTCGAGGCCGACATGAAAGAACCATCAATGATGCTGTCTTCACTTTCCGCATACCGGCAGTTTATCGATCGAATCGACGCCATCTGCAGGGACATCGCGATGCGGGCCGGACCGGCCATTACCTGTCACGAGGGGTGTGATGCATGTTGCGAAGCGATCGGCGTGCTTCCGGTCGAGGCAATACAGATCGCCCGATACCTCCACCCGGACCAGCCACCCGATTTGGACAGGATCTTCCGTGCTATCGAGCAGGTTTCAGGGAATCCCGACCCCCATTGTCCTTTTCTCGAAAACCACCGCTGCCGGATATACCCCGTGCGGCCCCTCATTTGCCGCACCCAGGGGATGGCCTTTCTCGCTGAGGAGGCTGGCGAAAAGCGGCTTGTTCACTGTCCGAAAAACTTCAAGGGAATGAATCGCTTCCCGGCAGCGCTCCTGATCGATTTGGACAAGATGAACGAATATCTCATCCGAATCAACCAAAACTTCCTTCTCGAAATCGAAGCGGGCATTCGACCCGAGCGGATTCCGCTTGCCGCGCTTCGTTGTGCCTGAAGCGCATGAAACGACCACCCAGCATGACGCATTCCCAGAATGCCCTCATGCCCGAATGACGGTAACGACACGTCCGCAAGGGGTTACAGCGGATTCGCTTGTGGTGCGCTCTCGGATCGGGGCGATGCCGCTTCTGCGATCGAAGATGACGAGCCACCCGCTGTTTTGGGAAAATGAGCATGACATCCAGATCCAAGCGGCCGAGCGGCGGCAGACAGCAGCACTTCCGACAGTCCACAAGACCACCCAGTAAGGTTTTCATGGAAAGCCCTTGATTTATCCTATTCTGGGATTGCGGATATCACCTTCAAAAGCAGCCAAATCCAGAAGTTAGGACACGACCCATTGATTGTAGTCCGCTCTTCATATCCCAGAATCATATGGCCGGTATGCTCAGGTTAAAAAAAAACCTTTTGATCGGGTAACTACCGCTCAGAAAGTCACTGAACATAGAGACGCGGCTTCACGTATTCCAACACCTTTTCCGACCCGTCCAGCTGGCTGTGTTCAGTTATTCGACGAGCTTTCCACTAATTGGCCGGAACAAGATTGCAAGCTTTATTGGACGTTGATGCTCACAACATTGTCAATATAGACGATCCCGTTCTGATTTTGATAGGCATAACCGTACAGGAATGCGTCTCCGGATTTCAAACCCAACTCGGCCATTGACAGTGTTGCCAGTTTTGTAACACCGCTTGGATCGAAGCTGAAGGTGTATTCTGAAAGATTTGCCAACACATCGGACAGCGTATAGATACCACGATCCGAGATTATAAAGCCGGGAAGAGAGACCCCATCAATGATGAATAGCCCGAGAAGCCATTCATATACTGGCTTGTCACCACGTGAGTTGGTCGAATTGATTTTCAATTGAACTTTCTTATCCGCTGAAACCGAAACGTTGCTCCAACCCGGCTGATCCCCAACAATCACCAAAGAATCACCCAATCCCAAACCCTGTCCGCCGCGAACCGCGCGCACATAGTAGTACTTGGACTTATTGCTGCTTTGGCCGTAGCCGTGCTTGAAGTAGACACCCCACGCGCAGTGCTGATTGTCGGCGATAGTAGTGGACGACCAATAAAAGGATGACACCGTATCCGGGAAAAAGGTCTGATCGATCGCAGAATTGTAACGGCTGTAATCGACAAGCGAGCGAAGCTCCTTGATATTTGGAAGCCGCCAGTCGGTATATCCCCCAAGAATTAGATCCTCACAATAGGCAAGGGCCTGCTCCCATGTCATTGAATAGTCCGGTGTTTCCTGTTGCCACATCAGGCCAGTAGCAGTATCGGTAACCGTACCGTCATGATTGTCCACATACTCTGCAACAACAGCACCCTGCCCCAGAACGACAATCCAAATAAATACGCCTACCGCCATTGTCATGATTCCATGTTTCATCATTAGCCTCCGTCTCCTTTTGCCTTGCTTCCATTCCAAAATCGAAGTATGTCCATCCAAAATTCATCCATCATTGCTTTTTCGCTTCTGCCGGTTTGATCCTCTTCAGCCACCCTTCGCTCTCTTGCCTAATAGAACTGCAAGCGATGCTGCATGTTGAAACGAATTGAATCTTTTAAAGGCGCTGCCCTCGTTTATATAATACAACATCGTATTCAGCATTTCGCTTTGCTTTCCGCTGCTGTCATTTATTGCTTCAAAAAATTGAAATTCATCATCTTACATTCCCTATTCCATGTTCATGGAGAATGGATTTCATTACCTCCGCAGATGAAAATCCGGTGAGCGTTTACAGCCATCGTTGGGGTGATGGGCCATACTGCCTACTGCCTTCCATCTATACGATATCCCCCATACAACGGAGTTTCACCCCAATGGATGCAGGCCGCAGGAGCGACTTTGGTAAAAAGGATTCAACCATCAAATGACCTATTCCTGTCCGCCGCGAACAGCGCGCACACAGTAGTAGCCGGACTTATTGTTGCTGCTGTCGTAGCCGTCGTAGATGTAGACACCCCACGCGTAGTCCGGACTGTAGGCTAAGGTAGTAGATGACCAATAAAAGCACGACACCGTATTGGGGAAATATCGGGTATCGATGGTCGGTCCAGGATCGGGAATGTCGTAGCGCACCAGATAGGCAAGCTCCTTGATGGTGGGCAGACGCCAGTCGTTGTAACCGCCGAAACAGGAGGCGTTCAGGGCATCCAGAAAGTCCTTGGTGTCGTGATCGCTTGCCGTTCCGACATTCAGAGGATCGGATGGATCATACCAGGTGTACGTATTGTCCGCATCGTGGGGGTCGCTGTAGTTTGGAGTACCATCCTGGTTCGTTTTCACTTCCCAGATGAGGCCTGTCACATTGTCTCTCACCATGGCCCAGGATGTGGCCGAGTCGGAGAGGGCGTTGCCATTTGAATCAAGCTTGGTGTAGGAAGGCGGATTGATGGTGTAGTTGGCATCCTGTCCATAGAAACGCTGGCCGGGGGACGGGCAGGTAATCACGTTTCCGGCATCGTCGTAGCATTTCGTGACCCCGGTGTCGGGGACAGCGCCGGCCGATGCATTCGAAGGCGTCACCGCCAGCAACGAAACGACGAACAACAACAGTGTTCCAAACAACCCGATACGTTTCATGGTTCCTTTTTCTCCTTTCCCCATTTGATTAACGCAAAGGCTTTTCATCTGACCAAGATCAGACACCCCCTTGATGGATTGGCCACAATACATCTCCCTGATCGACGAAAGATATAGAGTTAGGAGTTGATCAACCTATCACAATCGAAAACCAAAGTCCTATACCCGAATGGCCGTGATTATCCTTCCCCAAAGGGTTAAAGCGGATTCGGTCAGAGATCGGGCTTGCCTTCTGGGAATTCATCACGCTTCCTTGGCCCAGATGCGCTTAAAACCCAGCGACACCACCGCAAAGCGTCTCAGGCGAAGATTGCCGTGCCGCTCTTCAAGCATCCGGCCATATTCCCGGGCCTGCC
>CAZJXF010000171.1:0-6755 GCA_964549995.1 uncultured Desulfatirhabdium sp.
TTATTACATACTGTAATTTCAGTTAGTTAAAAATCGACTTTTTGCGAGACCATCATGAATGATGGACTCGCAAAAAGTCGATCCTATTGACGACTTCGCAAAAAGGCCGCAGGCAAGGAGTGCAAATCCTGAGGAGTGAGGCGTACTTAGACGTACGCCGCAACGACGAAGGATGCAGCACGACACAGCATCCGGCCTTTTTGCGAAGTCGTCATGATTGAACATCGGTTGGACAGCAAAGAGCATAGTTACCTTCGATGAAGTGATCCGCCAAAACCGATACCATCTCCTCTCCCTTCATCAACATATCCATCTGCCGACTATACATCAACAACCTGCCCAGAATATCCAGTCGCTGCGTCATGTAGCCCGTTTCATCTTTTGCATATCGGGCATTCACCCGATCCCCAACCACCTCCGTGATGAATCCGTAATGCGCCAAAATTGCTGCAATACATCTGGCCCTTCGCTCCCTGCGAATTTCATCCGCAGCCCCTCCCTTGAACTGGAAATGGATATAGTTCTTCGCTGAAGTCCTGCCGCAATAAGAATCCAGGATGCTGTAATGGTATCCGACACGCGAACTGAAGTTCATGTATTTATTGGAAACGATCGCATAACTTTTGTCTCCGAATCGCTCCCGCATCATGTTGGGCGGATCGAGCATCTGCCGGCTCATGACCGAAAAGAAGCCTGACAATTCGATCGGCCTGGGTTCGGCTTGATGAAATTCCCGTCTGAGCATTCCGGTCAGCAGCGCCTTGAATGGCACGGAAACAATATCATCAACGGTGATACGACTTGCTTCGGATTTGCTTTCCGCTACCCCGCCTCCAATATCGACGACATACAAATCGAGTGGTATGCTCGAAATCAATTTTTGGGTCGCCTGCCACCGATCCGATGCCTGATCGGAAAGATGGAAAATTTCTCCATAGGACAATTCATGAAGATAGCGCATGATATCGTGAATCGTCCGGCAATTCGTCGATGAAAACTGCTCCGATTTGGGATCGGTCAAATGAAGCGGCAAAATATGACGGGTTCGATCCTGCAACATTTCGTAAATCGGTGATCCCTTCATGAAGGCGCCGTGATCCTCGGTGTAGCCTTGAAGCTCGACCACTTCACCACGATAGACGCGACCCGTTCGGGCGTCGATCGTGATCATTTCCCCGGGCCTAATTTTTTGGGTGGCCCCCCTGGCATTCATCAAGGTCGGTATACGGTATTCCCGACAGACGGCTGCCATATGCCCGGTCATGCTTCCGGCATCCGTCACCACGGCCTGTGCACGATGCAGCACCATCACGTACTGGGGGGAACTGGTCGGTGCGACAAGAACGGCACCTTCCGGAAAATCGATCAGATCCGAAGGGCTTTTCACGATTTTGGCAGGCCCGATTCCGATGCCGGGATTGGCGATTTCAGCACCATCGATCAACAGATCATATCCATTGATCGGCCCTCGATCCTCAGAAGATGCGCATCCTACACCGCAATCGGTTTTTAAGGGTCTGCTTTGAAGAATGACGATCCGCCCATTTCCATCGATCGCCCACTCCACATCCTGGGGACAACCAAAATGCGTCTCAAGCCTCATCCCGTACTGAGCCAGCGTGATCGCCTCGACCTCCGTCAGGGTCGGCTTCAGACGGATGTCTTGCGGAACGATTTCCTCGACAAGGTTTCCGTAACGTGTGGCCACCAGCCGGATCGGTTTATCGGCAATGCGGCTCTCCCGAAGCCTCAAGGAAGACCCACGTTCAATCCGATACATGTCCGGTTCGATCTTTCCGTCTACGACATAGGGACCGAGCCCCCAAAGGGCATGGAGAATAATCTCGTTCGATTCCGGCTCGAAGGGATGACGGGTATACATCACACCGCTTGCCACCGAGTTCACCATTTCCAGGCACGCAACGCTCATGGCTGCATCCTGAAACGGTATCCCCATATGCTGCCGATACGAAATGGCATTTTCCGAAAACAAGCTGGCTACCACCCGCTTGTATTCCAGAAGCAGGCGATCTCTGGTTACGTTCAACACGGAAAGGTATTGACCGGCAAAGCTCATTTCACTGTCTTCCCCCAACGCAGAGCTTCTTACGGCAACACGCAGCCTGTCCGGTTCCACGCCCACTTCCATCGCCAACCGGTCGAACGCTTCCAGAATGTTTACCGCGATGTCTTCCGGCAGTTCTCCATCCAGAAGGGCCTGTTGTATCGTCCGGCTGACTTCGACAACCGTTTCGGGTTGGATGACGTCGAGCTTTTCCTTTTCCCTGCGGATGAAGGGATACAATTCATCCGATTCCACCCATTTTCGAAACGCTGCAGTCGTCACCGCGAAGCCTCGCGGAACGGGAAGGCCGATCCGGTTATGGATTTCGCCAAGATGAGCACTCTTCCCGCCGACCACGCTTCCAATCGATTGATCGATCCGATCATAGAAAAGGATGTACTCCGAAAAGGGAGATTCATCCCTGGGAGGTTCCACCAGCGCCAGCTGCTGAACAATCCATTCGAGCCGCTGATACAGCTCGGGATATCTTCGACCGCTCATAATTTCGAAGCTTCGGATCATCCGACCGGTGTGAAAAACGATCTTGATGCACTGAGCCTTCAGCCACGCCAGACCAAAGGCGCTTCGGCCCTTCAGCTTCTCTTCGAGATCGGCAAAGATGTTCAGCAGCTGGGTATTGGAATCGAGGAGGATCTTAAAGTGGATGTATTTCGTTCGAAGAGAGGATAGAACACGATTGCGATCCACGGCAGGTTTGGCGGATCGCAACCGTTTGGGCAGAAGAGATCGGAGCTTGCGCAGCAACATGGCAGGAGGACCGTTCCATTCGTTTGTTGAAAGCCCCATTCATTGCTTCATGGAGTTCAGAAACCGGCTTTCAGATTCCGGCAAGCTTTACCATATGAATCGCCCTTTTTTCCAATGGAAAATCGAGTCGTGCCACACCATCCGTCTCCGTGAGCGAAAGAACCGTTGCCTCGCCGACAACCAGTCCACGGGAATCACTGACAATGAGGCGATCCCCCGGTGTCACGCCGTGTCGTCTGCCCAAGGAAAAACCGATGAGTGTCTCCGCTGTTTCCTTCTTGACCATATAGATCTCCGCCTTACCATCGGCCGCAAGGCTTTTTTCCACCTGGTGAGAGGCGAAAACATTCATTGCCATAAGAACGATCAGAAGCGGCACCAAAAGCATCAGTGCGTTACCGAAGGCAAAGCCTGTGAATCTTTCCAGATAGGCACCGCTGCCTTTTCTCTTGGCATCGGCATCCGCATACACGTGCAGGGAGATATCCAGACCCGGATGCGGTCTCGATCCGAGTATATCCGAAATTCGAAGGTGATAGACACCCGGCGTCATGGTTTCAGCCACCCGAATGGAGGCCCGCCACATCGGTGTGCCCAGCCAATACCCTCGAAAGACTTCCTCAAACTGGACCTCCATTCCGTCTCCCCCCACATCGACGGCCAATTGATCGATCCGCTCCGCCTTTTCAGGCATCGGCCCGGTCATCAGAAGCGATTCTCCCCGAACCAAATGGACTTCCGTCTGCTTGACCGTAAACCGGGAAACGAGATGGTCGATCAGAACGATCGAGATCAGCAGAAGAACCCCGGCGCCCAACATGCCAATGGTTTTCCGAATCCCCATCCAGTCGGTATACGTGCGTTTCAGGGAACGACTACTACATTGGAAGCCTTTAATTCCCTGGCATGTTGCATTCGACTTCAGGCAGATTTCTGAAACAGGTGCCATAAGAGATTCTTTCCACTTTTGGGGATGGTCTTCCAAAACATTTGAACCGAATCCAAGCCTCGATGGGCTGAAGAGGAAGTTGCGGCCTTCGCATCCCGGCCCTCTCCCCCACGATAGGGAGGAGAGGGGAGGCGATGTTCATCGGTATCCGTTATTTCTTATAGATGTCGGTTTTGGAGATGTTCATCAATCGGAGGGCCTTACCTTCCTCCTTGTAATAGATTCTCACCTCGTCACCGGCATCCCAGGTCGAATCGGGCAGGCTGAAATATTCATCCGGTACGCTGAAGGTTTCCAGGATTTTCTGCCGCGCACTGTAAATCGTGATCTGCTTCTTGTTCCGATCCACAATCGGGAACTTCTTGGGTTTTCCCGTCTCGGGATCGGTCACAAGCGGGTGGTTCTTTCCGATGTTGTCCTGTTCATCGATCGGCTGAATATCGATGGTCTTGAAATTCTTCATCGTCGGATCATAGATGACGATCTGCTTCCGCTTGACATCGAGCTTCATCCGTTGTCCGGCCTTCGGCTCAGGCCCCATTTCATTGGGATTTTTGGGAATTTCATATGTTACGGGCGGAAGATGACTGTAGTCGGGATTTTGAACTTCGTGTTTCGCATCCCGAATCAGGGTCACAAGCCCTTTCTCCTTATCGTAGGCAACCACCCTTCCCTGATCCACCTTCCCCAATTCTCCACAACCCACCAAGGTTGCGAAAAAAACCATCATAACCAACCAAACCATATGTTTCCGGATCATTTGATTCCTCCATCCTTGATGTTTCACGGTTGCAAACGTTCTATGCCCGGGCTTTTTTGGCCTGGATTTCCTTCCGCGCACCCTGTATGAATGCGACGATGATATACAGGGACAGCAGGCTGACGGTTCCCAGAATGACGACCGTAGCACTGTTGTCCAGCAGAACGCCATAAGCCGGATAGAATTTGGCAAGCAGTTTCAGCAGAATCGATACGGCACAGGCAATGACTGCAATACCGAAGGCGATTCGAATACCGTATCCTTTGATATATTTGGTTGCAACGGAGCCGATTTGTGCACCGATTGCTGCACCGATCAACATGATCACGGCAGCAACCAGTTCCGTCCGTCCCTTGTAGGTATAGGTGGCGGCACCGTAAAGACCGGAAATCATGACCTCGAACAAATCCGTTCCAACCGCAACATGGGTCGGACAACCGATGAAGTAAATCAATGCCGGCATTCGGATAAGACCTCCGCCGATGCCCAGAATTCCCGCAAGCCACCCTGTCAGAAAGCTGACCAGAATCGGCAGCCATGCAGAACAGTATATTCCAGCCACATTCAGATGGACCATGGGAGGAATCTTGATTTTATGAAGGGTCTTGTGCCATTCGATACCGGTAGTCAACGCATCGACCTGCTTTCCCTGCTTCGCCGCCTCCCGCTCCTTTTGCTTTCTCTTGGAAACATCGTGAAACACCATCCAAGCGATAAGGATCAATAGAGCGAGATAAATCCAGCGAACCACCTTCTCGACGTTCCCCAGCCGTTCCAACCACATGACCATTTGGGCACCGACTTCAAAACCGACAACGGTACCGACCAGCATGATCAAGCCGAGTTTGTAATCGACATTGCCGAATTTTCCATGCCGCATCGTTGATATTAACGATTTTCCGGCCATATGCGCAATGTCGGTTCCGATGGCAAAAGCCATCGGGAAGCCCAAGATATTCAATCCAGGCGTCACCATCCAGGCCCCCCCCATTCCAAAGAACCCACCGATGACCCCCACTCCGATTCCCAATATGATCAACCCGGGCCAGAAGATATATACACCGGCTATCGGCATGAATACATACATCCAATCCATAGCAATTCCTCCTATACGGTCTGATATGATGATACCATCAATGCTCTGCAAGATCCCGAGACTTCAGGTCGATTCCGATCATTCCCATGAAAAGATCCGCAATGGTGCCGAAAATGACACCGACCACAGGAATGATGATAATCGTGACGATGGTAAAATAGACATGGCTCTCGTTGTACAAATTGGCCCACCAGGCTTCCCAAGGAGGAAGACCCCGGGTGTCAGCCACAATGACCATTTGCTCAACTTTTCCGCCACCCGCAGCCATTGCCATGGCAGGCATCAGCAAGAGTCCGATCCAGATGCCCAACCCAATTCCAGCTAAACGTTTTTTCCAGGTATTCCAGCACGATCTCATCTCCCGATCTCCTTTCGTTTCCGATTATCGAACCACCAACACCGAACACGGCGCATAGGCAACCACTTTCGCTGCGACACTTCCAAGAAGCAGATGTTCTAAACCCGATCGACTCTTATGGCCCATCACGATTAGGTCATATCCCTTTTCTTTCGCATGGGTCACAATCGCATCTGCAGCCGAAACCGCTCCCACAACCACCTTTCCACTGGAAACGCCGATCTCTTTCGCCCGATCTTCCGCCGCATCCACGACGGCAGTCGCTGCCGATTTCAGGGATTCCTTGACCCGATGGGCACCCTCATCCATTTCGAACAAATCCGGATAGACACTGATCACCGTGATCTCGGCCTTTTCCCGAACAGCCATTTCAAGCGCTCTCGAATAGGCCTTCTGTGAATACTCCGATTTGTCGAGTGCAACGAGAACCTTCATACACACCTCCTTTTGAAAAAGCGTTCAACCCAATAACATCCGTTAACCCTGGTCGAGGAACAGCACAACCGTGTTTTCGCATGGATAACTCAGCAAGCGCTGTGCCATGCGTGATTTAGCCTTCACTATTGCCCAAAAATAGCTCCAACATATCGTTATTCCCATACTATTTTTTATAAACTTTTTTTGCGTTTTCGCACGATTGATCCCGAATAGCGTGATTTATTGCGTATTCTATTGCCTGATTGACAAGATCGATCAATTTGCTTGATCCCCTTCGGATCTTTCTTTATATTGATTCCGAATTGGATATCCCTCAATCAA
>CAZJXF010000172.1:0-6748 GCA_964549995.1 uncultured Desulfatirhabdium sp.
CAGGCCCGGAAATCCCCCAAAATCGGGAGTAGAGCGACTTTTTGCGAGACCATCATAGGTAACAAGACTACATCCCCAGATAGGCTCTCTTCACATCCTCGTTCGTCAAGAGTACTGCGGCCCGATCCTCCATGGTGATCCGGCCGTTTTCCATGACATATCCGCGATGAGCGACCTGAAGGGCGAGATTGGCGTTTTGCTCCACCAGAAAGATGGTCGTTCGGTTTTCGGCATTGATTTTCCGGATAATTTCGAAAATTTGTCGGACGACAAGCGGTGCAAGTCCCAACGAAGGCTCATCGAGGAGAAGCAGCTTCGGCCGGGCCATCAATGCCCTCGAAATGGCGAGCATCTGTTGTTCCCCGCCGCTCAGCGTCCCTCCCGGCTGGTTACGACGCTGGGCCAGAATGGGAAACAATTCCATCACATAGGCCAGGTCCTTTTGAATGTCCGCCTTGTCCCTCCTTAAGAACGCCCCCATTTCGAGATTTTCGGTGACGGTCAGGTACGGGAAAATCCGTCTTCCTTCGGGCACTTGACAAATCCCGAGCCCGACGATCTCATCCGGGCTCATCGTGTGAATGGGTTTTCCGAAAAAGCGAATTTCACCGCTTCTGGGAGGCACCACACCGGATATCGACATCAGGGTGGTTGTCTTTCCGGCTCCGTTCGCACCGATCAAGGTGATGATCTCCCCTTCCTCGATCTTCATGGAAACGGACTTGAGGGCCTGGATGCTCCCGTAATACGTGGATACGCCTTCGAGTTCAAGCATCGATCTCTTCCCCCAAATACGCCTTAATGACAACCGGATTGTTCCGAATTTCGAAGGGAGTACCCTCGGCGATTTTCTTCCCGTAGTCCATGACCGTGATGCGGTTGGACAAACTCATGACGAGTTTCATGTCATGCTCGATCAGCAGAATGGAGATATGCTCCTCGTCCCGGATCCGTGAAATGAGTTCATCGAGTTCCTGGGTCTCGATAGGGTTCATACCGGCGGCAGGCTCGTCGAGAAGCAGCAGAAAAGGCTCCGTTGCAAGGGCTCGGGCGATTTCGAGCCTGCGTTGTGCACCATAGGGCAGATTCTTGGCAAGATCATTCACATGATCGGCAAGGCCGATCTTTTCGAGAATGCTGTAGCTGTGATCGACGACTTCCTCCTCTTCATGGCGGGTTCTGGGGTCCCGCAGGATGGCGCCCCCAATCCCAGCATGGGTGCGGCAGTGCCTTCCGATCATGACGTTTTCCAAAACCGTCATGTTGGGAAACAGGCGGATGTTCTGGAAGGTTCGGGCCATGCCTCGCTCGGTAACCTGGTTGGGTTTGAGACCGTTGATCCGTTCCAGTTTTGCGCCATCGGGTTTCCGGATGACGATATCACCGGCAGTCGGGGTATAGATCCCGGTAATGCAGTTGAAGAACGTGGTTTTTCCGGCCCCGTTCGGACCGATCAGCGCCATGATTTCGCCCTGTTCGATCGTGAGACTCACATCGTCGAGTGCCCGCAACCCGCCGAAATCCATGGTCAAATGAGAAACTTCTAAAATCGGATTCATAAGGTGATCTTGATCGTGTTTCAACTTGAGCCAGCTCCCTCCCCTCTTCCCTTTCTTCCCTACCCCTACCCCTCATCCCCCCTATGAACGTTTGAACTGATAGGCTTTGCGAACGGTGGCAACGATTCCCTGCGGCCGGAACACCATCATGAGCACCATGATCATCCCGAAGAGCAGCATCCGGTATTCCGAGAAGGCCCGCAGGTATTCGGGCAGTAGAATCAGGATGAAGGCCGCAACGATGACGCCGACGATCGATCCCATGCCGCCCAACACGACAATGGATAGGATCATGGCCGATTCGAGAAAGGTAAAGCTGGCCGGATTGATGAAGGTGGTTTTGGCTGCAAAGATCACACCGACCATGCCGGCCCAGGTCGCTCCGAGGGCAAAGGCGGTCAGTTTCGTCTTTGTCTTGTCCACCCCCATGGCCTGACAGGCGATTTCATCCTCCCTGAGGGCGATCCATGCCCTGCCGATCCGTGAATTCTGCAGGCGGTTGACCACGAAAATCGTAAAGAGGGTGAGCCCGATCATCAGATAATAAAGGTAAACGATGGCCTGGTTTAAGGTCATCGAAATCCCGAAAAATCCCGGACGGGCGATGCCGCTGATACCGGATGGACCAAAGGAAAACTCGTTCCAATTCTCGAGAATCAACCGGATGATTTCCCCGAACCCCAAGGTGACGATCGCCAGATAATCCCCCCGGAGTCGCAACACCGGAAAACCCAGCAGCACACCGAAGCAGGCCGCCAGTAGGGCTGCCAGCGGCAGCACCGTCCAAAAACCGAGTGCGAAATGGTGGTTCAGCAATGCATAGCTGTAGGCACCGACCGCATAGAAGGCGACATAGCCTAAATCGAGAAGCCCTGCCAGACCGACGACAATGTTCAGCCCCAACCCCAACACCACATACATTAGAGCGGTGATCATGATGTTGGTCTGGTAGGGAGACATGACTATGGGAAAGAGAACAGCAATCAACCCGACAATCCCGAGAGCGGGAACATACCGTTTTCGGGAAGCGGCAATCCAACTCACCCAGTCGATCTTGCCGACATTTTCCGTGGATGTCGTCGGCTTTCCTCGCTCTTTGCGGCGAAGCAGCGCCCGCCATAGAAAGGACAAAATGAAAGATCCGATGCCGATCCATACCAGGTTTCGCCATCGCCAGACGACGAGTTTCTCAAGCGGATTCACCCGGATGACCAAAATCGGAAAGGTAAGAAACATGAACCAGACGGCCAACAGAGCAGATTGCTTGACTTCGGACCAGAAACGCATGGTTCAGACCTTTTGGGTGGTAAAGCGCCCCAGAAGTCCTCCGGGACGAAAGATCAAAATGAACACGAGCAGCAGAAACGCGAACACGTCTTCGTAATCGCTCGACACGTATCCGGTTGCGAAACTTTCGGTAAGCCCCAGCACCATACTCCCCAACACGGCACCTGGAATGCTGCCGATTCCGCCCAGAACCGCAGCCGTAAATGCCTTGATCCCTGCGATGAATCCGATGAAAAAATTGATCTGCCCGATGTGGGAAGCGATAAGAACGCCGCCGACAGCGGCCAAACAGGAACCGATGATGAAGGTGGTGGAAATCACCCGATTGACGTTGATCCCGACCAGCATGGCCATGGTGCGGTCCTGGGCTGTCGCACGCATGGCCTTTCCGATCCGCGTATGTCGGATGAACAGGGTGAGCGCAACCATCAGAACCGTTGTGGCGAACAGGATCACGAGTTCCGAAGAGCTGACGATGTGGCTGTAGGGTTCCCAAAATTCGAAATCGGGAATGAGCGCCGGAAAGGGGACGAAATCGGAGGTCTGGGCCAACATCACGTAATTCTGCAGAAAAATCGACATTCCGATGGCACTGATGAGTGGCGAAAGCCGCGGTGCCTGTCGCAGGGGTTTGTAGGCGATCTTTTCCACGGTAAACCCATAGGCAGCCGAATAGATCGCCGAAAGAACCAACGTCAGGATCAATACGGCGAAGGTACCGAACCCGTAGGCCGTCAGGATGGTGGACACGATCAATCCCGTAAAGGCGCCGATCATGTAGATTTCGCCATGGGCGAAATTGATCAGCTCGATGATGCCGTACACCATCGTATAGCCCAGGGCGATGAGGGCGTAGATGCTGCCACGGGTGAGTCCACCCAGGAAGAGTTCAAGAAAATATTCCATTGAATCGGTTTCAGACTCCTTCTTCAAAAAAACAGGGGGCAGGATGCTTCTCTTCCTGTCCCCTGTTCATCGTTCAGGCTTCCCGTCAATTGACGACTTCTACATATTTGCCGTCCTTGACCTGATATACGGAAAAACCGACCCCGATGGCGTCCCCGCGCTCGTCAAACTTGATTTTGCCGAGAGGGGTTTCGACATATTCCGTCCGAAGGGCCTTGACGATGGCATCGGGATCCGTGGATCCGGCCTTCTGAATGGCGTTCAGCAGAGCCTGGGTGGCGGCATAACCATTGATCGAGAAAACGCCGACGTCTTCCCCATAGGCTTTCTTGTAGGCTTCGCGAACCATCTTGTCCATAGGGTTCTTGGATGTATCTTTGGGGCCGGTGGCATAAACCCCTTCGGCAAATTTGCCGGCAACCTTGATGAAGGTATCGTCCTTCACGCCGTCATCGGAAATGAAGACGGTCTTCATCTTGTCTTTTCGCATCTGGCTTACGATCTTAGAGGCTTCGGGGTGATAACCGCCAAAGATGACCCCGTCTGCCTGGCTCTTCTTGATTTTCTGAACGACTGCGGAATAGTCCACGGCACCGGGGGTGATCCCTTCATACAGAACGACTTCGGCCTTGCCGGATTTTTCGATGAATCCCTTGGCATATTCGGCAAGTCCCTTTCCGTAGTCTCCCTTGTCATGCAGAACAGCGATTTTCTTCAGCTTGAGGGTGTTCAGAGCGAAATCGACTTCAAGCTTGGCCTGGGCATCGTCGGATGCGATGGTCCGGAAGAAATTCGGATATTCCCCGCTTTGGGTGAGATCCGGATTGGTGGCGGATGCAGACATGGCAATGATCTTGCTGGCCTTGTAGATACCCAAGGCGGCCTTGGTGGCACCGCTGCATACATGACCGACCACGACGGGAACCCCCTGCGAGGCGAGTTTGGTAGCCGTGTTCGTGGCTACTTCCGGCTTGCAGACATCGTCTTCGACCACAAGCTCGATCTTCTTTCCGAGAACGCCGCCTTTGGCGTTGACTTCTTCGACGACAAGCTTGGCCGCTTTGGCAATGGGAAGGCCATAGGAGGCCAAATCCCCGCTGTGTGCGCCTGCAACACCGATCTTGAGCGTATCTTCGGCCAAAACGCCCCCGCTCATTCCCACAACGACCACTGCAGCCAGTACGGCTGCAAGCCAACCCATACGAATCCCTTTCGCTTTCATCGCCTGCTCCTCCTCATCTGATGGGGTTAACGGATCACATGCCAACAAACGCCAGCTAAGCGGTTTGGCGTACTGACGATACCGAAATCGGAATAATATCCTTTTTTTATATAGAGAGCGGCATATGCCGTCAAGCGAAAACTGATTGAAAACTGATTGCAATTTCAGCATGATCCTTCTATACAGCGCTGGATGGGCTGGCATGGGATGAATTGGCCTCGATATCCAGGTCGTATGGGGAAGGAAGAGCGAGGCGATTGGACGTCAATAGCGGGAAAAGCGTTCCGCAACCACCCATCTGAACATCTTCCGTCGGAATCTTCCATGCAAACCATGGCCATTGTCATCAAGAACGACCCGAACGCCATGCGGCTTGGCAAACAGCTTGCCGCCTGGCTGGCCGACCGCGACGTCCGGGTGTTGATCCGTACCAACTGGGGCTCCAGCGCCGCCGAAACCGAACAGGACCATGCTCCGGAAGGGTTGAACGCCGTGTTCGTGCTTGGTGGTGACGGAACGTTTCTGAGCGCGGTCCGGTGGATCGGCAACCAGGATGTCCCGATTCTTGGGGTGAAATTCGGGGAACTAGGATTTCTGGCGGAAATCAGCGAAGAGATGCTTTTCCAGGTTGCCGAGTGGATCGTCACCGGCCGATTTCTGACACGGCTTCGCATGCGGCTGGATGTGACGGTTTTTCGTAAAGATGCCCAAAATACTCAGCAAACCGTATTGAACGATGTGGTCATCACCAAGGGTGCCCTGGCCCGCTTGGCCAGCATCTCGACGTTTATCAACGGGAAGTATTTAACGACATACAAGGCCGACGGCCTGATCGTATCGACACCGACCGGATCCACCGCCTATTCGCTGGCAGCGGGTGGTCCAATCGTTCATCCGGATGTCGCCGGAATTTTGCTTTCCCCCATCTGCCCCTTCACCCTGACGATCCGCCCCCTGATCGTTCCCGATAGCGTAACCGTCGAAATCCGTCTCGAAAAAAAGGCTCGTGACATCATGGTCACCTTCGATGGTCAGGCCGGACTTGAACTTGGTGAAGAAGACCGACTCGTCGTTCGAAAAAGCCGATACCCGGTACGGATGATCGCCGTTCCCGATCAGGACTATTTCGATCTGGTCAAGACAAAGCTGCGATGGAGCGGTGGCAAATGATCGGTGATTCCCACTTGACTCGATTTCATGCATTCTTTATGGTTTTCCGGAATGGATAGAGGAGAGAACGATGGGAAAATTCCGTCACCTTGTAACGACTGGCCTGTTGCTGCTTCTGTTGACGCTGGTAGCCTGCGGTCCAAAGTCCGTCACGCCGAAATACCTGCTCGATACCCCGTCACGGCATGTCTCGACAGGCATGAAGTTCCTCGACAAGGAAAAGTGGGAAGCCGCAAAACTCGAATTCGACCGGGCTATCGAGCTCGATGATACTTATGCCCCGGCATGGGTGGGACTCGCCATCATCGAAGCCCAGGCAGGAAACTTCGAGAAAGCCGACACCTTTCTCAGCAGGGCACAAAGCCTTTATCAGACCGAGGATCATCGCCAATTCATTCTGGAAGGCTTTCATCGGGTGGATATTCTGAAAGCAAAGAAATCGACAAATCCCGGGACCTAAACCCACCAAAATCCTCTTGACAGCCAAGGCCGAGATTGATAGGGTTCGGCCATCGTTCGAGCAAGAACTGGATACGCGACATGAATTCTTTGTTTGCCATTATCAACCTGATCGTCATTATCGTCCTCGTAGGGGGCATTCTCC
>CAZJXF010000173.1:0-6714 GCA_964549995.1 uncultured Desulfatirhabdium sp.
ATGCCCGGCCCTTACGAGCTCGGGCGGCTGAGTTTATCCGCTGCAGCGAAAAAGGTGTATGCCCTGCCATGCGACGATGACGAGACTTTCCGACTTTTTTCGTGGCCATCATATGGACGGCTTCGAAAAAAGGCCGCAGGCAAGGAGTGCAAATCCCGAGGAATGAGGCGTACGGAAACGTACGCCGCAATGACGAGGGATGCAGCACGACACAGCATCCGGCCTTTTTGCGAAGCCGTCATAATGACGCACGAAAGGTCTCTTCCTTCCAGATCTTCGAAACCATTCATATTGACAATGAATGGATCGCAGCTTATCATAATCTGCTATTTAGAGAAGGCAGTATGGGTCGTTTTTTCTTTCCTGTCAAGCAAGTCGGCAGCTTGTTTCCAACCGGATGACTTGCGAGAGTGGCGGAACTGGTAGACGCACTGGACTTAGGATCCAGCTCTGGCGACAGAATGGGAGTTCAAGTCTCCCCTCTCGCACCATGTCCGGTATCCGGCGCCCCCCCAGCTCATTTCCGATCTGCACGATGCTACCTCATGAACACCGATCGTCGCAGTGACGCAACGGCAGGCAGGATGGGCTGCCGTTCGGTCGCTATGGATCGTTACCTGAATCTACAACCACAACAAATCGGAAAGGGTCGGCAACAAGATCATGAATTATTCGATTGAATCCGCTGGTGATGTGAAGAAAACCGTTTCGTTCGAATTCCCGGAATCGGAAATCCGTGAACGAATCGACACCTATTACAGGGACCTCAACCGGAAAATCACCATCAAGGGCTTTCGCCCCGGAAAAGTCCCCCGCCAGGTTTTGGAGCGAAAATTTCAAAAGGACGCCTATCGGGAAATCGCTTTCACCCTGATGGATGAGGCCATCCAAGAATTGTTGAAAAACGAGGGCGACATTTTGAACATTCTTCCGACCAGCGCACTCGATCTGGCTGCAGAGCCGCCGTTCCGATTCATGGCCGAAATTGAAGTTAAGCCGAAAATCGCCGATATACCCTACAAAGGCATCGCCGTGACCCGGGAGATGCAAGTTCCGACCGATGAAGAGATCGACCTTCATCTGCGGATGCATCAAAGGAATCTGACCCGGTACGAGAAAATCACAGAAACCCGTGCCTTAAACGAAGGAGACATGGCGATACTGGCTTACAAGGCCACGGAAAACGGTCAGATCGTCGCAGCTGAAAACGATTTCCGCTATACGGTCGGCAACCACTTTTTTTCGGCAGACTTTGACCGGGCCATCGTTGGCATGCAGGTGGACGAAACAAGAACCATCACCGTATCCTTTGCCTCCGATCATCGGATGGAAGCCTTCGCCGGAAAGACCCTCGATCTCGAAGTGCGGTTGACGGAAATCCGGGAGCCGATTCTCCCGCCCATTGACGATGAACTCGCTCAAAAATTGGGCGTGTTCAAGAATCTCGATGAACTCAAGGAGACGATTCGAACCCGACTCACCCAGGGTTACGAGAAGCGGGCGGAACAGAAGATGCATGAGCAGATCTTCGATGCCATCGATCAGATGGTGCAGTTCGAAGTGCCCCCAAAAATGATCGATACGGAGCTCGGGATCATTGTCGAAGACTACAAGCGGGCCATTCAGTATCACGGCGGCAAACCGGAAAACATCGACGAAGAGCCGCTTCGTCAGCAATACCGCCCTCTTGCCGAAAAACAGGCCAAACGTCATTTGATTCTTGAAAAAATCGCCAAACAGGAAGGGCTGTCTGTGGAAGAGTCGGAAATGCAGACCTTCTACAAGGAAATGGCCGAAAGCCTTGGGCAGGATGAAAAGGTGATCGCCCAGTATTACGAATCCTATCCGGCCATGGTCGAACATGTGCGCGAAACGCTGCTTGAAAAAAAGGCGATGCGACTTATCGTAGAATCATGCACGATCACCGAGGTTCCGGCCGATGCCCCAACCGGTGAACATCCGAAAAGCGAGTCCGTGGAGGAACCCGTCTCCCCCACCTGAACGGGCGAACCGCAATTCCGTGAACGTGTTCTACGCCGCTGTCCACCAGAATCGTTCGGCTTTCCGAAAACGGCCGAGGGAAGCCCAGCAACCTTTGCCAGAGCAGGAGGTTCATTTTGCCGTTAGTACCCATTGTCATCGAACAGACCAGCAGAGGCGAACGGGCTTATGACATCTACTCCCGTTTGTTGAAAGACCGGATCATTTTCCTGGGAACGGTCATCACCGACGATGTCGCAAACCTCTTGATCGCCCAGATGCTCTTTTTGGAATCCGAAGACCCGGCGCGGGAGATCAACTTCTACATCAATTCCCCCGGCGGATCCGTGACGGCTGGGCTCGCCATTTACGACACCATGCAGTACATCAAACCGGGGATTACCACCGTCTGCATTGGTCAGGCGGCCAGTATGGCCGCATTGCTGCTGGCTGCAGGCGATCCGAAAAAGCGCTATTCCCTGCCGAATTCCCGGATCATGATTCATCAGCCCATGGGCGGCTCTCAGGGGCAGGCTTCCGACATCGCCATTCAGGCCAAGGAAATCCTTCGCCTGAAGGATACCCTGAACGAAATTCTGGCCCGACATACCGGTCGGCCCATCGATGTCATCCAGCGGGATACGGACCGGGATTTTTTTATGTCCGGCCAGGAAGCCAAAGAATACGGGATCGTGGATCACGTCATCCGCAATCGGGAAGATCTCGACAGCATTTTCAAGACGGAGGCCTGATATGGCAAAGAAGAAAGACGATATAAAGGACAACCTCTACTGTTCGTTCTGTGGAAAGAACCAGAACGAAGTGGCCAAACTCATTGCCGGTCCTGCCGTCTACATCTGTGATGAATGCATCAAGATCTGCAGCGAGATCATTGCGGAAGACAACGAAACCGGGAATGAAACGGCCAAAGGGGCCCTCTCTCCCAAACAGATCAAGGCCGTTCTCGACGATTACGTGATCGAGCAGGACTATGCCAAGAAAATTCTCTCCGTGGCCGTCTACAACCACTACAAGCGGCTTGACGCATCCCCTGCAGGCGGCCAGCAGGATGTGGAAATTCAGAAAAGCAACATCCTGCTCATCGGTCCGACGGGAAGCGGAAAGACCCTTCTGGCCCAGACCCTTGCTCGCTTTCTGAACGTTCCCTTCACCATCGCCGATGCCACCAGCCTGACCGAAGCCGGATACGTCGGTGAAGACGTGGAAAACATCATCTTGTCGCTGTTGCAGAATGCCGATTACGACGTCGAGCGGGCCAGAAGAGGGATCGTCTATATCGATGAAATCGACAAGATCGCCTCGAAATCCGACAACCCTTCCATCACCCGGGACGTTTCCGGAGAAGGGGTACAGCAGGCCCTGTTGAAGATCATCGAGGGAACGACGGCAAGTGTTCCTCCCAAGGGCGGACGAAAGCACCCGCAGCAGGATTTCGTGAAGGTCGATACGTCCAACATCCTCTTCATCTGTGGCGGCACCTTCAACGGGCTCGACAAGATCGTTCAGCGCCGACTCGGCTCCAATGTGATGGGCTTTGGCGCCAAGATCATGGAGAAAGACAGCCTGAAAGTCGGGGAATTGCTGCGGATGGTTCAGCCCGAAGATTTGATGAAATTCGGGATGATTCCGGAGTTCATCGGCCGGCTTCCCGTGATCGCCACCCTGGACGAGCTCACCGAATCCTCCATGATCCGCATCCTGAAGGAGCCCAAGAACGCCCTGATCAAGCAGTACAAGAAGCTTTTCGAAATGGAGGGGGTGAACCTGCGGATCACCGACAGCGCCATATCGGCCATCGCCCGGGAGGCCATCGCCCGCAAGTCCGGTGCCCGAGGGCTTCGGGCCATTCTCGAAAGCTGCCTCATCGACATCATGTTCGAGTTGCCTTCCATCGAGAACGTTACGGAATGCGTGATCGGTGAAGAAGTGGTCCTGAACCACGAAAAACCGATCCTCATTTACGAACAGTCCCGAAAACAGGCTTAAACCGGTTCGGATCCAACATGATCCGTTTTTTCAAAAAAAATCTTTGGACCCGATCTATGGCTGAAACCACGACGCTTCCCCTGCTGCCCTTACGCGACATCATCATCTTTCCTCACATGGTCGCCCCGCTGTTCGTGGGGCGATCCAAATCCGTCAAGGCACTCACGGATGCCATGAACGCCGAAAAGCGGGTGTTTTTGGCCACCCAGAACAAGGAAGGCCAGGACAATCCCCAAATTCACGACATCGGCCAGATCGGTACCGTGGGTAAGGTGTTGCAGCTCTTGCGGCTTCCGGACGGAACGGTGAAGGCCCTGATCGAAGGCAAACAACGCGGCATCATTCGGCGGTTCATCCAGGAAATGGATTTCTTCATGGTGGAAATCGAGCCGATCGAAACGACCGCACCTCCGGATAAGGAAGGGCTTGCGCTGGGGCGGGCCATCGTTTCCGCCTTCGAGGAATACGCCGCCCTCAACAAGAACATTCCGAAGGATTTTCTGTCAACCGTGGCGGGGATCTCCGATCTTTCCCAGTTGGGGGATACCTTAGCCGCCCATTTCTCCTTCAAGACCGAAGACAAGCGCAAATTGCTCGAAACGGCCGATCTGAACGAGCGGCTTACCCTCCTTCTGAGCTTGATCCGTACCGAAATCGACATCTACCAGCTCGATCAGAAAATCAAGATCCGGGTCAAGGAACAGATGGAGAAGACCCAGAAAAGCTATTATCTGAACGAGCAGATTCGGGCCATCAAAAAGGAAATGGGGGTGGAAGAAGATCCCCTCGACGATCTGCAGGAACTCGAAGAGCAGATCCGCAACAAGCAGATGTCGAAGGAGGCCACGGAAAAGGTCGAGCACGAGCTCAAGAAGCTCAAGATGATGTCGCCCATGTCCGCAGAAGCGACCGTCGTGCGCAACTACATCGATTGGCTGATCAGCCTGCCGTGGTATGAACGAACGGATGTGGCGCATGATATCGGAGAGGCGGAGCGGATTCTGGACGAAGACCATTTCGGGCTCGAAAAACCCAAGGAACGCATCGTCGAATACCTTGCCGTACAGGCCCTGGTCGAGAAGGTCAAGGGGCCGATCCTGTGTTTCGTCGGTCCCCCGGGGGTCGGCAAGACCTCCCTGGCCAAATCCATTGCCCGGGCCACAGGGCGGAAATTCGTTCGGCTTTCTCTTGGCGGGGTTCGGGACGAGGCCGAAATCCGTGGGCACAGGCGTACCTACATCGGCGCCATGCCCGGAAAGATCATCCAGTCGCTTCGGAAGGTGGGGGTGAACAACCCGGTGTTCTGTCTGGACGAAGTCGACAAGATGAGCATGGATTTCCGGGGGGATCCGTCCGCCGCACTTCTCGAAGTCCTCGATCCCGAGCAGAATGCCACTTTCAACGATCATTACCTCGATGTCGACTACGATCTGTCCGACATCCTTTTCGTTACGACGGCCAACACCCTGCCCGATATCCCCCTGCCGCTGCAGGACCGTATGGAGATCATCCGGATTCCGGGATACACGGAACATGAAAAGTTTCACATCGCCCAGGATTTTCTGATCCGTAAGCAGATCCGGCTGAACGGTCTCGAAGGCAAGAACGTCAGCTTCAGCCGGGAAGCCATCCTGCTCATCATCCAGCGCTATACCCGGGAGGCCGGGGTGCGGAATCTCGAGCGGGAAATCGCCTCCATCTGCCGAAAGATCGCCCGGGACATCGTCAAGAATCCGGAAATTTCCGAAGTCATCGTTACGCCGGAAATGGTGCAGAAGCTGCTCGGTCCCCCCCAATACCGCTACGGTCAGGTGGAGGAGATCGATCAAATCGGCATGGTGACCGGGCTTGCCTGGACCCAGGTCGGCGGAGAGCTCTTGACGATCGAAACCCTGATTCTTCCGGGAAAAGGCGATCACATCGTCACCGGAAAACTGGGGGACGTGATGAAGGAATCGGCCCAGGCGGCCATCAGCTATGTCCGCAGCCGTACCGAACAATTGGGCATTCCGGCGGATTTCCACAAGACAAGCGACATCCATATCCATATCCCGGAAGGCGCCATTCCCAAAGACGGTCCCTCCGCCGGTATTTCGATGTGTACCTCCCTCGTCTCCGCCCTGACCCGGAAACCGGTGCACCGCAACCTGGCCATGACCGGAGAGATTACCCTGAGGGGCCGGGTGCTCCCGATCGGCGGGGTGAAGGAAAAGATTCTGGCCGCCAACCGGGGCGGGATTCAGAAAGTGCTGCTGCCTGTCGAAAACGAGAAGGACTTGAAGGACATTCCGGAATACGTTCTCCAGGAGATGGAAATCGTGTTCGTGGAGCATATGGACGAGGTGTTGTCCCATGCGCTCATCCAGGAGGAAGGTGCGGCTCCGCTGTTCCGGACGGACGACATCCATCTGGCGAGCATCGGACCCCAGCCCCCACAGGAAGATGCCGACAGCGGGATCGATGTGATCATCGGGGATGGGCGATAGGCAAAGCAGAAAAGTCCCGGAAAAAGTCAGGTGCTCTTGTTTAACCCGCAGGAGAGCGGGTGCATTTTGCCTGCGCAACGGAAAAATCCAGCCGCCCCTACGGGCTCTCGCACTACGCATCTCGCAGTTTCAAAATAAGGCTATCCGACTTTGGGGTATTTCCGGGCCTGAGCATGGGGGGAGAACCGCCTTTTGATGTTGCATCGGATACTTGTTTGAAGCCGCCGGAGATCGTTGGGCC
>CAZJXF010000174.1:0-6638 GCA_964549995.1 uncultured Desulfatirhabdium sp.
ATCCTACGAGATCGGGCTGCTGAGTTTTTCCGCTGCGCGAGCAAAATGCACCCGCTCTCCTGCGGGTCAACCAAGAGCATCCGACTTTTTGCGAGTCCATCATGGGTTGGTGATGCATTGGATCGGAACATGGATCCGGGAGTTGCGACCAGCCTCAAAACGCAACCATTTGACCCAACCCAAGTCTTTCGGCCCGCTCTAACACCGCAGCTGCGGCGGCTGCATCCTGTGCGGCGATGCCAACGCTTTTGAACAAGGTAATCTCGTCATCGGATCTACGGCCGGCAGCCGTACCATTGACGATCTCCCCGATTTCCGCAGCGATGATCGCGCCCGTCTGAACGATATCCCCAGCCTCGGCCAAGCAGGCTTCCCTCGAATCCACCACAACACGGGCCTTCTGAACCACGGATGCATCCACCTCCTGCATGTCCCGTCGAAAGGCTCCGACCGCCGTGATGTGGGTTCCCGATTGGATAAACCGGCCATCGAATACAGGTTCCCGGGATGTAGTGGCCGTGATGACGATATCCGCCTGAGCGAGGGCTTCCGGGATATTTTCGGCGATGGACACCTCGGGGGCATTCGGCAACCCTCGGATCCGATCGGCCAGGCGAAATCGAAAGTCCGGGTTGGGGTCCACGATCCAAACCTGCCGGATCGATCGCACCGCAAGCACCCCGCAAATCTGGGCCCAACCTTGTGTGCCAGCGCCGAACAGCACGACTGAGGCGGCATCCTTTCTGGCGAGCAGTTTTGCTGCAAGGGCGCCCGCAGCCCCCGTTCGAATGGCGGTCAGGCTGTGGCCATCCATCATGGCTTTGGGCATACCGGTGTCCGGGTCGATCACTAGAACGATTCCCGGAACGGTCGGCAGCCCCAATGCCATGTTCTTCGGATACACCGATACGATCTTGACCGCCATCCATCGGCTGCGGTGCAGATAGGCGGGCATGATCAGGGTTTGCCCGAGTTCCGTTTCAATCCGGGTGCGCAGGGGGACCGTCGCCTGGTCCGCCGAAAACTGGGAAAACGCTTCTGCGATGACATCTACGGCTTCCCTGAAGGGAAGGGCAGCTTCCACTTCCTGAGCTCCCAACACCCGAAGGTTCATGATCCAAGCCCTCCTGCGTTGTTACGTATTCACGCTACGATCCCAGATCGAGGCCGTCTCGAGAGCCTGCGCCAGCGCCTTTCCCTGAAACCGCATTTTGACGGCGGAATGCAGCATCTCGCGGTTCAGTACGCGACGTTCATGAGCCAGCCAGCCAATGGCGGCCATCGCCCAATCCTGGGGTTTGACTTTCAATGCCTTGAAATCCAGTCGCACCACTCGGGCTGCCGTTTCGGGAAGGTCGAGATCCGAGGCCGCCAGGACCAAGGCATCGGCATCCAGTGCGGCGAACATGGCCTTCTTGCGACCGACCCCTTCCTTGGCCAAAGCGATCACCACCGTTGGTCGTTCGATTCCCGTAAAACCGATCGGCTCCGGACTCAAAATGATCTCCGTCACCGAATGCCCCCGCATCACGGTGATGGGATAATCGTTCTTCTGGGAAGCATGAAGCCCGGCCGTGGCCCCGGCAATGCAGAGCAGCTCGCCGGCGGTCAGAATCCGTTGTCCGGCGCTTCCCAGTAGGATCACCTCTTGTCGGGTTTGTTGCGGGGCCGTATGAATGGGTTCGAGTCGCAGCGGTTCAGGCGCCGGTTTGGCCTGAGCAGCCATGTCGCGATAGGCTTTCGTGTATTCCGTCCGTTGGTTGGCCTCCACCAACCGATCCCATGAAGGCATCGCCTGAATCCGATCCTGAATCACCTGAGGGGATAATGGGTTACGTTTGGTGAATCTTCCAGTACAAAGGCCCCAGATATCGAGAACCGAAAACCCGTCGTAGCGGATGGCTTCAACGATGGTCTGCTGGAGCGTCTTTTCGTAAACAGAGCATCGTCCCACCCACCCGGCGCCTGCGGCAGCCGTCCATTGACAGATGTCGAGGGGAAGTTCGAGACGATTGAGAAATCCCGATTCCACGACGGCATCTTGGGGTGTGGTTGCAGAGCACTGGCCTCCGGTCATGCCATAGTTGAAATTGTTGAGCACCAGCAGGGTCAGATCGATATTCCTGCGGCAGGCGCTTGCCACATGGGCCCCACCGATTCCCATCCCGCCGTCCCCCATCGTCACGATGACATGCAGATCGGGTCGGGCCATCTTGATGCCTGTGGCATAGGTGAGCGCTCGGCCGTGCAGGCCGTGCAGGGCATGGGTGTTGAAAAACGTATCGAAGAGCCCCGAGCAACCGATGTCCGAAACGAGGACGACCCGATTGGCGGGAAATCCAAGCGTTTTCAGCGCCTGATCCAGGGCGTGCACGACCCGCTCGTGCGAGCATCCCGGACAAAATACCGGCGGCCTGCTTTCGTTCAAAAACGTATCCGGAGAATTATGCATGGCCCAGCACCTCCTGTCGAATCTGAGAAGGCCGAATCAGGGTTCCATCCATCCGACCCAGAAATCGGATGTCCTTGTGGGGAAGCAACCGTTGGATTTCCCGAACATACTGCCCAAGATTCATCTCGACGACAAGAATGTGCTGGTAGGATTCGGCCGCTTCAACAATCAGGGATTCGGGTACCGGCCACAGGGTTTTCAAAACCAGAACGGATACGGGATGTCCATCTTCCGCACACGCCTTTGCCGCTATCCGGGCTGCCCGTGCGCTGACGCCGTAGGTGACGATCAGGGTGTCGGCCCCAGGCGCGTGATGCAGATCAAAGAAGGTAAATCGCTGTCCATGGGATTCGATCTTGTTGTAGAGCCGCCTCTGAAACCGCTCGATCTCCTGTGGATCGACGGTGATGTATCCGTCCCTGCCATGGGTGGAAGAAGTGGTGCGAACGAGGGTGTCGGCCCCGATCGGCAGAAACGGCGGAGCGGAACGGTCATTCGCTGCGGCAAACGGCAGAAAGGCTTCGCCCTCCGCTGGAGCCGTTCGGTGGACGATCGGTGGAAAAGATACCGCCTTCCAGTCCACGGTTTCCCGAGTCATACCGATTTCCTTGTTCGAAGCGATGAAGACCGGACATCGAAATTCTTCGGCCAGATTGAAGGCATGGGCGGTCAGCACCAGACAATCGAGCACATCCGCTGGGGCCAGCACGATCACCGGAAGTCCTCCGGAATTACCCCAGCGCAGAAACTGAATGTCACCGTCCGCCCCTTTGGTGGCCGATCCAGTGGAAGGCCCCAGGCGTTGCACATCCACGATGACCAACGGAATTTCACTTCCGATGGCAAAGGACAGTTGCTCGCTGTACAAACTGATGCCGGGACCCGACGTTGCGGTCATGACCTTCATCCCCGCCATCGATGCGCCGATGCAGAATCCGATGGAGGCGATTTCGTCTTCGCCCTGCATGCAGATGCCGCCTGCCGGAGGCAGCAGTTTGAGCATCGCATTGTAGATGGTCGTTGCCGGAGTGATCGGATAACCGGCAAAAAACCGGCATCCGGCAGCAATGGCCCCTCTTGCGATGGCTTCGTTTCCGTCGATCAAACCAAGAATCATAGCGTCATTCTCCAATGGGTCTTCGCTTCCAAATTCCTTTGGCCTTCATCGCCTCGATCACCCGCTCTCGAGCCATCGCCATACCGGCCTCACGAATCGAGATTCCCTGGTGTTTGGCTTCCTCCAGAATCTTTCGCACGTTGTTGTCCACCGTTTTCCGGATCCGCTCAAAGGCCGTTTGAGCCGATCCATCCACATATTCGATGTATGCCCCGATGACCCCGCCGACATTCGCAATGACATCTGGAATGTACAGGATATCTCTCTGAGCGAGCCGTTCCTGTGCCTGGGGTGTAACCGCCATGTTGGCGCCTTCGACCACGATCCTTGCCTGAATCTTCTGCGCAACCTCCAGATCGACCGTATCCTCCTTGGCGCATGGGGAGAATACATCACAGGAAATGGTCATCTCGGCTCCCAAAGGAATCGGTTTTGCCGCGGCAAAACCGGCGATGGTTCCCTGCTTCTGCCACTCTTCGATCAGCGCATCCACATTCAATCCCTCAGGATCGGCGACCGCTCCACAAATGTCGGACACTGCAACGACCTTCATCCGTTGCTCCGCAGCAAAGCGGGCGACCGCCCTGCCAACTGCGCCAAATCCCTGGATGGAAATGGAGGCATTGGCGACGGGAATCTTCCGTTCTTCCAATGCCACCAGGATTGCACGCACAACACCATATCCGGTCAAACCCAATTGGTCGTAATTGATGCCCCCCAGAAAGGCCGGTTTTCCGGTTGCAGCCTTTCGGTCACAGAGCTCATCGACAATCACGGCGGCATCGTTTTCCGAGAGGCCCATATCGAGTCCGCACACGTAGGAATTCGGGATCAGGGAGCGAAGCGATCGGGCATAGGATCGCAAAATTCGTTCCCGATCGGGTGATGCAGGATCCCAGAGAATTCCTCCCTTGGCGCCGCCGAATGGCAAATCGGCCAGCGCATTTTTCCAGGTCATGGTGCGCGCCAAACGAATGATTTCCCGAAGATCCAAATTCGGCGCCATACGGATTCCGCCTTTCCCGATCCCCCTTGCCGTATTGTCGATCACCAAAAAGCCCTGCATCCCATTGGAAGGATCCGATACACAAATGACCTTTTCAGGCCCGAATTCATCAGGCTCGAAATCCAAGCGAATCCGTTTCATAGCCCTTGTCCTCTAATTCTCCAAATGTTCATGGCGATGGGCCTGCCTCCAGATGAAAATCCGGTCGAGGTTCGAGCAGAAGCCATGAGCTCATTCATTCCGGCAAAAGTCGGTTTTCAGTTCCATGAGAGCGGAACTTGGAAAGGCACTGACGTCCGACTCTCGCTGGTGTAGCAGCCAAAGTGCATACTGCCGACTGGCCTACCCCGTCCCGTTACGATAACTCGAACCGAATCCCCTGCGCCAGCGGCAGGTCGGTTCCAAAATTGATGGTATTGGTCTGTCTTCGCATATAGGCTTTCCAAGCGTCGGAACCGGACTCCCTGCCGCCTCCCGTGTCCTTTTCCCCGCCGAACGCGCCGCCGATCTCGGCGCCCGACGTTCCAATATTCACATTGGCAATCCCGCAATCGGATCCGATTTCAGACAAGAAGATTTCCGATTCCCGAAGATCGTTCGTGAAAATAGCGGAGGAAAGCCCCTGAGGAACAGCGTTCTGCAGGGCAATGGCATTGCGGACGTCTCCCGTATAAGGAATGAGGTAGAGAATCGGCGCAAAGGTTTCCTGCTGTACGATAGACCAATCGTTTCGAGCCGTAACCAGGGTGGGTTCGACATAACAGCGCGATTCATATCCCGGCCCAGACAATACCTTGCCTCCGAAAAGGATTTCTCCGCCTTCATGACGAACCTGCTCCAGCGCCTCAGAGAACTGGCGAACGGCGTCGGTGTCGATCAGCGGCCCAACATGGGTTTTCGGATCCAAGGGATCTCCAATTCGCAGGCTTGCATAGGCGCGAACAAGGGCTATCTGAACCGAATTCAGGATGGCTTCATGCACGATGAGTCTCCGCGTCGTCGTGCAGCGCTGTCCGGTCGTACCGACTGCGCCGAAAACGACAGCCGGTATGGCCAGTTTCAGGTCGGCATGTTCCGTCAGAATGATGGCGTTGTTTCCGCCAAGCTCCAGGATGAGCTTCCCGAGACGACTGGAAACGACGGTCGCCGCATGTTTCCCAACGGGTGTTGACCCCGTCAGCGAAATGAGGGGAAGACGTCTGTCCTTGAGCATCGCTTCACCGATCGTTGAGCCGCCGCCGATGATCAAATTGAAGATACCTTCGGGTAGGTCTTGCTCGTGCAGTACTTGAGCAACGATTCGCTGAACGGCAATGGCCGTCAAAGGTGTTTTGGACGCTGGCTTCCAGACAATGACATCGCCGCAAACGGCGGCCAGAAGGGCATTCCATGCCCAAACGGCCACGGGGAAATTGAAGGCGGTAATCACCCCGATTGGACCAAGCGGATGATATTGTTCATACATTCGGTGCGCTGGTCGCTCCGAATGCATGGTAAATCCATACAACTGCCTGGATTGACCGACAGCGAAATCGGCGATATCGATCATCTCCTGGACTTCCCCAAGACCTTCCTGGAGGATTTTCCCATTTTCATGGCTGACCAGGCGTCCGAGAGCCTCCTTGTATTCCCGCAGCTTCAATCCAATCTTTCGAACGACTTCGCCTCTTCTGGGCGCGGGGATGCTGCGCCAAACGGTAAAAGCCTTTGTCGCTGCATCCATCACCCATTCATAATCCTGATGGGAAGCGGCATACACGCTGCCGATTGCCTCGCCCGTGGCAGGTGATCGACTGGTGATGACCCCATGATCGGTAGTCTTTCCCCATTGTCCTCCTGTGGAAGCTCCCGGGTTATACTCCCCGATTCCAAACTCCCTCAAAATTTCAGACAACTGCATTCTCTTTCCCTTCCATTCAAACGAATAGTTAAATCACCATAAGTTGATGGACTCGCAAAAGGTCGCACTGCCCCCGATTTTGGGGTTTTTCCGGGCCTGAGCATGGGAGGAGACACGCCTTTTGATGTTGCATCGGATACTTGTTTGAAGCCGCCGGAGATCG
>CAZJXF010000175.1:0-6528 GCA_964549995.1 uncultured Desulfatirhabdium sp.
GGCATCGATTTGGGAACGACCAATTCCTGTGTCGCCATCATGGAAGGTGGAGAAGCCAAAGTCATCACCAATGCGGAAGGCGGGCGAACCACCCCTTCCATTGTCGCTATTACGGAAAGTGGAGAACGACTGGTCGGCCAGATCGCCAAACGACAGGCCATCACCAATCCTGAAAACACGGTCTTCGCTGTCAAAAGGCTGATCGGTCGAAAATTTCGATCTCCCGAAGTCCAGCGGGATATCAAGATTCTGCCGTACAAGCTCGAAGAAGCCCCCAATGGGGATGTTCGGATCAACTTGCGAGGCAAGACCTACAGTCCTGCTGAAATTTCGTCCTACATCCTGTCCACCATCAAGAAGGCGGCGGAGGATTATCTGGGCGAGACCGTTACGGACGCCGTCATCACGGTGCCTGCCTATTTCGATGACAGCCAGCGTCAGGCCACCAAGGACGCCGGCAAAATCGCAGGGCTCAACGTCCTTCGGATCATCAACGAACCGACGGCGGCTTCGCTGGCCTACGGTCTCGACAAAAAGAAGGACGAGAAAATCGCCGTTTTCGACCTCGGCGGCGGCACCTTCGATGTGTCGATTCTCGAAATCGGCGAAGGCGTCTTCGAAGTCAAATCTACCAACGGCGACACGCATCTTGGCGGGGAGGACTTCGACCTTCGGATCATCGACTATTTGGCATCCGAATTCCGGAAGGATACGGGCATCGATCTGCGAAACGACAAGATGGCTCTCCAGCGGTTGAAGGAAGCTGCAGAGAAGGCCAAGATGGAGCTGTCCACATCCATGGAAACGGAAGTGAACCTGCCCTTCATCACGGCGGATCAGAACGGTCCCAAACACCTGAACATGCGGATTACCCGGGCCAAGCTCGAAGCCCTGGTCGCGGATCTTCTCGATAAGCTGGAAGGGCCCTGCCGAATCGCGCTCAAGGATGCGAATCTCACCCCGAACGATATCAACGAGGTCGTTCTGGTCGGCGGTATGACCCGAATGCCGGCCGTTCAGGATCGGGTTCGCAAGATTTTCGGCAAGGAACCACACAAGGGTGTGAATCCCGATGAAGTGGTCGCCATCGGTGCGGCTATCCAAGGCGGCGTATTGGGCGGTGACGTGAAGGATGTTCTCCTGCTCGATGTAACCCCGCTGTCTCTCGGCATCGAAACCCTGGGCGGTGTGATGACCAAGCTGATCGAGAAGAACACCACGATCCCGACCCGAAAGAGCCAGATCTTCTCGACTGCTGCAGACAATCAACCGGCGGTTTCCATCCACGTGCTTCAGGGCGAGCGGGAAATGGCGGCAGACAACAAAACGTTGGGCCGGTTCGACCTGGTCGGCATTCCTCCGGCACCTCGCGGAGTTCCGCAGATCGAGGTCACCTTCGACATCGACGCCAACGGCATTGTGAACGTGTCCGCCAAGGATTTGGCCACCGGTAAAGAGCAGTCCATCCGAATCACGGCATCGAGCGGTCTGAGCAAGGACGAAATCGAGCGGCTCATCAAGGATGCCGAACGGCATGCGGAAGAGGACCGGAAAAAGAAGGAACTCGTTGAAGCCCGCAACCAGGCCGACACCTTGATCTATACCACCGAAAAATCCATCAAGGATTTGGGGGACAAGGTCGATGCCGCTACGAAGAGCACGATCGAATCGGCGATCGCTTCCCTCAAGAAGGCCATGGAAGGGGACAACGCTCAGGAAATCAAGCGGTTGAGTGAAGAGCTGATGAATGCTTCCCACAAGCTTGCCGAAACCATGTATCAGAAGGCTTCGGCGCAGCAAGGCCCTGGGGCCGGCCCGGGAGGCGCATCTGCCGGAAGCACGGGCACTCAGTCCCACGCCGGTGGAAGCGATGATGTCGTGGATGCGGATTTCGAAGAAGTAAAGAAGTGATGGACTCGCAAAAAGCCCATCATATGGACGGCTTCGAAAAAAGGCCGCAGGCAAGGAGTGCAAATCCCGTCTGTGAGGCGTACTTAGACGTACGCCGCAACGACGAGGGATGCAGCACGACACAGCATCCGGCCTTTTTGCGAAGCCGGCAAGAAGTAACAACGCCCAAGAAGAAACGATCCAAACGTAGATGGGGCGGCCATACGGCCGCCCTTTCTTTTCGTTCACATCAGAACGATGTTGGCATCGACGGCAATCGGTTTGCCGTCTGTCACAAGAAACGGATTGATGTCCATCTCCCGAATACGGGGATAGGACAGGGCCAGACGGCCTATCCGCACCAGAATTCCGGCAAATTCGTCCACGTCGAGCGGCTGCTCTCCACGAAACCCCTCCAGAATTTTCCGAGATCGCAAGCGACCGATCATGTAGCGCGCCTGAGCTTCATCGAAGGGAGCGACGAGAAACACCTTGTCGTCCAACACCTCCGTCAAAATTCCGCCCATTCCGGCCATCACGCACACGCCGAACTGTGGATCCCGAACGACGCCTGCGATGAGTTCGGTACGGCCTTCGATCTGCTGCTGAAGGACGATCGTATCTTGGTTGCCGATCCGGCCGGCCATTTTCTCGAAGGCGGATCGCACTTCCGCATCGGTTCGAAGATGCATCCGGACCAACCCCTGTTCGCTCTTGTGAAGAACGTTCCGGATCAATCCTTTCAGAACGACAGGATAGCCGAAACGGTTTGCCGCACGCACAGCCTCTTCGGCCGAATTCACCGCCTGTTCCATCACCACGGGGATACCTGCAGCCGCCAGAATCTGTTTGGACAGGTATTCATCGAGCGTTCCTCGGCCGCTTTCCAGCAACCCGGCCATATGCTTCGGCAATTCGATCGAAACCGCCTCGGGCTTGCGATACCCCAGCTGAGAAACCCATCTGCCCCGTTCGACGACAGCCTTCATGACATCCGCCGCACGCTGCAGCTCCCGCAGCACGGGAACCCCCAACGCCTGAATCTCCTGCAAGGTCTGCTGTGCATGGTCCCGATCCCCCAACAGCCATGAAAAAACGGGTTTTCCCGCGCGGTGCAAGGCATCGATGGCCCGCTTCATATCGAAGTTCAGGGCGAATCCCCCCGAATACAGATGAAGCAGAACCATATCGACGTTCGGATCACCTGCAACAGCCATCATGGCGGTTTCATAAGCGATCTGCCCCCCATTTCGTTCCACGGCAGGCCATAGATCCACCGGATTGGCGACAGGCATCCACTCGGGAAAAATGCCTCGAAGAGCCTCCACGGTGGCATCTGATAATTCGGCCAGCTCGAGCCCATTGGCCTCGAGAAAGTCGGCCGATACGATGCCCGCTCCTCCACTGAAGGTCAGAATAGCCGTTCTGCCTCGGGAAGCCTTCGAGGCATTCGGAAACATTGATAGCGCCCGGCTCACATCCAAGAGTTGGCGAAAATCGTCCACCTCCACCACGCCTGCCTGAAGGAGTCCACTGCGGACAACGGCATGATCCCCGGCCATGCTGGCCGTATGGCTCAGGGCCGCTCTCGCCCCACCCCGGCTCTTTCCCCCCTTCAGCACGGCGATGGGTTTGGGACTCGATGCACACAATTCGAGAAACCGCCTACCGTCCACGATGGATTCCAAGTACATGCCGATGGCATCGGTTTCCGGATCCCCAATCAGATATTCGAGCAGCTCCGTTTCGTTGACATCGGCCTTGTTGCCGATGGAGAGCGCCTTGGAAATCCCCATCCGACCGTGGCTCATGATATCGATGAGAAAACCACCCGCCAGCATTCCGCTCTGGACGATCAGCGACACCGTTCCGGGCGTCAGGCCGAAATTCCATACGGAAGGGGTGAGAAACGAAAACACATATCTACGCCGGGCATCCACCAGTCCCATACAATTGGGGCCCCAGATCCGGATCCCTGTGGTCCGGACGATGTCCACCAGTTCCTGCTGAAGGGCCCGGCCTTCGGCCCCCGTTTCGGCAAATCCACCGGATTCGACGATGACTCCCGGGATCCCTTTTTCTGCACAGGCTTTCACGATGGAGGGCACCTGTTTCGCCGGTACAAAGACAATGGCCGAATCGACCGGGCCGGGAATATCCGAAATGGACGGATAACACGGCAGATCGAGGATCTTGTCGTATTTGGGATTGACGGGGTAAATCGTCCCCCGATACCCCTGAAGGAGGTTGAAGAGAATCGAATGGCCGCCTTTCATTGGATCGGGGCTTGCACCAATGACGGCGATGGATTTCGGATCGAAGAAATGGTTCATCAATGACACCTTTGGATAAAATAGGTTATAGGCTATGGGCTATGGGCTATGGGCGGTTCATGGTAACATTCGAAGATGCGCAGTGCGTAGTGCGAACGTGCGTAAGGCGCAGTGCCCAGTGCATCGTGTGAAAGTGTGCACGTCCTGTCCTTGCCCACCAAAGGAGGTACAGGTGGGGAGGACAGCGGCTTGGTTCACATTGTTCCATCCATTTATCACGAGCACCTCGAATTGGCAACCCGAACGGTCGGTTGGTTAGGGTTTTCTTATGGAACTCGATATCTTGACCCGGATCCGGATACATGCTACGGTCCAAACCAGTCGTTTCAATTTCCGTTCAGGAGGAGAATTCATGTCGCTCGTTACTTACACGCTTCAAGACCATGTTGCCGTCGTCACCCTCAACAGCGGTGAAAACCGTTTCAATCCGGATTTCCTCTCAGCCTTCTTGGGCACTCTCGATGAGATCGAACACCAAACAGAAGCATCGACGCTCATCGTCACTTCGGCTCACGAAAAAATCTTTTCCAACGGCATCGATCTGGAATGGCTGGTTCCGGTCATTCACCAAAACGATATCCCCCGAGCCAAGGCCTTCTTTTACCAGCTGAACAGCCTGTTCAAACGACTTGTCACCTATCCGCTGATCACCGTTGCCGCCATCAACGGCCATGCTTTCGCCGGAGGAGCCATCCTGTGCTGCGCCTTCGAATTTCGGTTCATGCGCTCCGACCGCGGATTTTTCTGCTTTCCGGAAGTCGATCTCGGCATCCCCTTTCTGCCCGGCATGAACGCCCTGCTGAAAAAAGCCATTCCCATGTATAAAATGGAAGAAATGGAGTATACCGGTGTCCGGTTGACCGCCGCCGAATGCGAGCGGCACCACATCGTCATGAAAGCCTGCACCCTGGAAGAGCTCATGCCCCAGGTCATGACATTCGCCAAAAGTGTAAACAAGAAACGGCCGATCGTTGCCGAAATGAAGAAACGCTTGAACGCACCCATCGTTCAGGCCATCGATGTCGAAGATGTTCCCTACATCGAATCGGGGAAGTTCAATATCGGATAGAACCGAAAAGGCATACCCTTTCGACAGGTGAAGGAGGCCATCGATGAACGTCGTGGTTTGTGGGGGCACGGGATTTGTCGGGAATGCGCTGGTTCCCCATCTGATCCAGCAGGGACATCACGTGGTTTCCATCGGCAGACGAGCCGGTGATGCCCAACCGAGGCATGAACGGCTCACCCTTCTGGCAGCAGACACGACGGCGGCAGGCCCCTGGCAAGACACCATCCGTGAGGCAGATGTCGTTGTCAATCTGGCCGGAACCAGCATTTTCACCCGTTGGACGGATCGTGCCAAGCGCTCCATGATCGATTCCCGCATCCAGACCACCCGGGCCGTTGTGGATGCTATCGAAAAGCCGGGCACTGTCCTCATCAACACCTCTGCAGTCGGATATTACGGGGATCGGAGGGATGAGATCCTCGATGAATCGGCATCCGCCGGAAACGATTTCCTGGCCGAGCTTGCCGCGAAATGGGAGGCCGAAGCCTTCCGCGCCTCGTCGAAGGGTAACCGCGTCGTTGCGGCCCGATTCGGCGTGGTGTTGGGAAAAGGTGGCGGAGCACTCGAACAGATGCTTACACCCTTTCGGTTCTTCGTCGGCGGCCCCTTGGGCAGCGGCAAGCAGTGGTTTTCATGGATTCACATGGAAGACCTGATTCGAGCCGTCCTGTTCTGTATCGAAACGGACACCATTCAAGGACCCGTCAATTTCGTATCGCCGCAACCATGCACCAACCGGGAAATGGTTCGAACCATCGGCCGCATCCTGAAAAGACCTTCCTGGATGCCCGCTCCGGCATTCGGCCTGCGTCTTGTCCTCGGAGAGTTCGCTTCCGTGTTGTTGGCCAGCCAGCGGGTCGTGCCCAAACGGCTCCTTCAAAACGGTTTTGTCTTCCGATACGGCACCATTTCAACTGCTTTGGAGCATCTCTTGCTTCAGACGTGAACATGCAAGATGCGTCGTGCGTCGTGCGAAAGCCTGTAGGAAGCTATCCGATGGATCGCCCCCTACACGATCCAGCGCAAACCAACGCGTTCAGTTCCTAAGACGTTTCTGAATGGCGAATCACATACCGACCGGGGCTGATGCATAGCCCCATGAACTTTGATGGACTCGCAAAAAGTCCACCATATGGACGGCTTCGAAAAAAGGCCGCAGGCAAGGAGTGCAAATCCCGTCTGTGAGGCGTACTTAGACGTACGCCGCAACGACGAGGGATGCAGCACGACACAGCA
>CAZJXF010000176.1:0-6406 GCA_964549995.1 uncultured Desulfatirhabdium sp.
CTGACTCCTGACTTCTGACTCCTGACTCCTGACTTCTGACTCCTGACTCCTGACTCCTGACTCCTGACTCCTGAATTATATTCCCATCGGTGTGGGAATACAATAGGAGATGGTTCCGCCGCATGCGGTGCGAAGGCATTCTTCGGTGCATCGACGACAGGCGGCATCCCTGAGGATCCCTTCGGAAGTCTTACAAAATCAGCCGATGCGGATCGCAGCGGTTTCGCAGGATATCGAGCTCGTCCGCGGTCGGGGGGGCCACTTCCGAAGCCTCGGAGACATCGATCGAAAACCCCATGTGGTCGAGGATCGTCTGCGGATGGATGCCGGGGTAATATCCCGTCAGGATCATCCGCTTGGTTTCGAAATCGAAGCCCATGACCCCCAGATTCGTCACGACGGCGAGGGGGCCGCCTTCCGGGAGTCCGGCCTTGGCTCTCCCATCCGGTCCATCGAGGTATCCAGGTGTCGTCAGATAATCGAGCCGTTCGACGAATTTGCGCTTTTCATGCTGCATGAAGGTGATCGTTCTCGGTACGAAGGAGCCGACGTCGCAGGCTCCGCCGCTTCCCGAAAAGCGGGTCCTGCAGCGGGGATACTCCCCGAGGCAGGTGGAATTGAGATTTCCGTATGGATCGACCTGAGCGGCCCCCAGAATGCCGATCACCCGCTTGCCGGTAAACCGGTTCTGCATGGTGGCGAAGGAGTCGGCCAGGTTGCCGTTCACCGAAGTCCAGAACATCACCCGAGGATCGGCTACCGCGAGCGGCACTTCTTCGAGCAGGGAGTCGATGGCTCCGGTTTCGAAGAAAATCGTGCTGTTGGGCGCACTGATGTGTTTGGCTGCCATGGCGGCGACCATGGAAATTCCAGTGCCGCAAAACACGATGTCTCCGTCCTGAATCATCCGGGCGGCCGCAATGGTCATCATTTCCTTCAAGGAATACTCCGGCATCTCGTCCCCCTTTCCCTATCGTCTGTCGAGGCCGACCGCGTATCCGGTGCGCGGATCTGCAGCGATGGCTTTCAGATCGGCAGCCTCCCGAAGCGACAGCAATTCCCGATGATCCCTCACCCCATACACGAACCGGTCAAGATACTCCCGATAAGCCGCATCGTCCAGGGCGGCTTTCCGGTATTCGTTGAGGTATTTCGGATCATAGTCGTAGTATCGGTAGCAGGCTGTCGGGTAGGCGCCGTAGGGGACATGAACGACTGCGGAAACGCAGAAATGGGGAACCTGGTTGCTGTCGGGATCGGCCTTGAGCGAGTCGTCCTCGATCAGCTCTTCGCACGTGACGATGACGTGCTTCGATGCCTTGAACTGCTCCACATCGGAAAAGGTGAGCCCCTCGATGCGGGCCGTTCCGTGGATGTCGGCCTTCTGCACGTGCAGGATGGACACGTCGGTGTGGATGGCCGGAACCAGGACGAGTTTTCGGGCATCCGCCCAGGTGCCGAAGGGATTGTCGATGACGAGCAGCTTGTCGTCGGGAATGCGGGGATCGTTGCGTCGCATTTCCTTGGAAAATCCCCACTTTTCGACGATGTCCGTTCCAAGGCCGCTTCGGGTCGGCAGAAAGGGCACGCCCATCGCGCCTGCCATGAACCGGAGCGTCATGTGGTAGTTCGAATAATCTTCGACCTGGATCGATCCACTCTCGACCGCCTTGCGAAACCGGATGCAGGTCGGGGCGAAACGGCCGCTTCCGGCGTAAGCGATTTCGATGCGGTCTACACATCCGGCGCCGACCAGCTCATCCACCCCTTGCCCGTTCGAGTGGGCATAGAGGTGAAGATGACCGATGCGCTGTCGGATGATTTCGTATACGGCAGCCATGGGGTTGCGGTTGATCGTGAAGCCGCCGATCGACAGATGACACCCTGGCGTAACGAAAGTGGAAACGGCTTCGGATAGCGTCATGACTTTGGTGGAACGTTGAACCATGTTGGATGTCTCGATGGATTGTTGTTGGTGATTATTGTGAGAAAAGACCCGATCCACCCCTCTTCCCCTTTCCCTTTCCTACCCTTCTCTCTTCCCTTTCTTTTCCCGTCAATCCACTGTCTGCGCCAATTCCATCCCGATATCGAAGGCTTGCCGGTTCATGTCGAGAAAGGCCTTCGGAATGCGTTCTTCCAGCACCTTCAGGATGGAATCGCGCGAAACGAGTTTTGTCAGCCCTACGACGGCGCCCAACATGCAGATGTTGAAGACGATGGGTTTTCCGATTTTCTCCATGACGGCCTGGTACATCGGCAGCTCGATCTGCCGGGCTTCGACCTTGCGTTCGGTCTTGACGAAACGCGGGTCGGTGAGCAGCATGCCGCCCGGTCGGATGATGGGATAGTATTTCGTATAGGCTTCCTGGGTGAGGCACACCAGAACGTTCGGCTGGGTGACTTTGGGAAACCGGATCGGGGTGTCGGCGATGATGACATCGGTCCGAGTCGCGCCTCCTCGGGCTTCGGGACCGTAGGACTGCGACTGAACGGCCGTCAGGTTTTCATAGAGCACGGCTGCTTCTGCCAGAATGATGGCCGCCGTGATGACGCCCTGGCCGCCGGAACCCGAAAACACCATTCTGCATCGTTCCATGGTTTACCGTCCTTTCTGCGCCGCTTCGATCACCCGGGCATACTGGTCGCAGTATTCGGGCAGGTCTTTTTCCACGAAAATCCCGCGTGGGATGAGCTCGGGATGCTCCTCTGCCGCTTTGGAATCCTTCGGCACCGTCTTGTCCTTCATGAGCTTCATCATGTCGACCGGTCCGCCTTCCTTGTTCTTCCGGCCGAAATAGGTCGGGCACTGGCTCATGACCTCCACCACCGAAAACCCCTTGTGTCGAATGGCCTTTTCGATGATGTCGGTGAGCTGTTGCACATGGTAGCTGGTGGATCGGGCGACGAAGCTGGCGCCGGCTGCCATGGCAAGCTGTACGACGTCAAACCCCTGATCGATGTTGCGGTAGGGCGCTGTTGTCGCCAGAATGCCCGCTCCCGAAAGCGGGGAATATTGGCCTCCGGTCATGCCGTAGATCCGGTTGTTCATGACGATGGCCGTGATGTCGATGTTGCGCCTTGCGGCGTGGATGAAATGGTTTCCGCCGATGGCGAGCGCATCTCCGTCGCCCATCGGGACGATGAGGTTCAACTCCGGTCGGCTCAGTTTGACGCCCGTGGCGAACGCCAGAGCTCGGCCGTGGATGGTGTGCAGGGTGTGAAAATCGACGTATCCCGAAATCCGCGAGGAGCAGCCGATTCCCGAAACCATGACGATTTCGTTCTTCGAGATGCCGATTCGATCGATGGCATGGAGCATGGCATTCAGAATGATGCCGTGACCGCATCCCGGACACCACATATGGGGGAAAAACCGCTCCCGGATGTATTTGCGGATGGACATGGTCACACCCCCTTTCCCTGGATGAGCCGAAGGATGTTGCGGATATCCGTCGGGTTGATGAAGACCCCGTCGATGCGGTTCGCCAAAAACACCTTCTTCTCGGAGCCCACGGCCAGCTTCACCTGTTCCATGACCTGGCCCATGTTCATTTCCACGACAACGACATATTCGGCCTTCGCGCAGATGGAGCGGACGATGTGGTGGGGAAAGGGCCACAGGGTCTGCAGCTCGAGAAGTCCGAGCTTTTCGCCGCGGCGTCTGCGGTTTTCCACCACGTGCAGGGCGCTTCGGGCCGAGGAACCGTAGGACACGAGGATGCAGTCGGCATCCTCGGTTTCGAACGTCTTGTATCGGGCGATTTCGTGGACGTTGTTCTGAATCTTGTCCACCAGATGCCGCAGCAGGCCGTGGGCCACCTGTGGGCTGTTGGACGGGAACCCCCACATGTCGTGGACCAGCCCCGTCACGTTGTAGCGGTGCACCCCTCCGAAATCCGACATCGGCAGTCTGCCGTCCTCCCGGGGGAGGTACGGATGGTAATCGACCCCTTCCTTGACGGAGGTGCGCAGCCGCTCGACGATCGGGATTTCGCCTGGCTCCGGCAAAACGACCTTCTCCCGCATGTGTCCGACCACCTCGTCGAAGAGCAGGATGACCGGGGTCCGATAGGTTTCGGCCATGTTGAAGGCCTCCACCGTCATGGTGAACACGTCCGGATGGTTGCTGGCCGTCAGGCAGATGATGGCGTGGTCTCCGTGTGTCCCCCAGCGCGCCTGGTTCACGTCGCCCTGGCTCACATGGGTGGGAAGACCCGTCGAGGGGCCGCCCCGCTGCACATCGACGATGACCGAGGGAATTTCAGCCATGACGGCATACCCGAGCGCTTCCTGCATGAGGGAAAAGCCGGGGCCGCTGGTGGCCGTCATCACTTTGTTTCCGGTCAGCGATGCGCCGATGATGGCACAGATCGAGGCGATTTCGTCTTCCATCTGGATGAATTTGCCGCCGAGCCGGGGCAGCCGGACCGCAAGGTGTTCGGCGACTTCCGTGGACGGCGTGATCGGATACCCCGCAAAGAAATTGAGCCCTGCATACAGGGCGGCCTCCACGCACACTTCGTTGCCTTGAATGAATTTGATCCGACCGCTTGTCATGATGCGTCCTCCTCTGTCACGATTTCAATGGCCAGATCGGGGCACCGAAGCTCGCAGAGCTTGCAGCAGATGCAGTCCTGCGGTCGTTTGGCGACAGCCTTGTCCTGATCGTCCAATTCCAGGACCTGCTTGGGGCAGAAGGCCACGCAAATGCCGCATCCCTTGCACCAATCCCGACGGATCCGATGCTCTTTCAATTTGGGCTTTGACATGGTATTTCTCCAACGGTGAAAGGAGATGAAAAAAGTACTCCACTGGTTCGTTCGTACGTTCGGGCGTTGTACGAGCGTGCGATGGGCCTTGGCCTGTCATCTCCGACAGTTACGGAAATCCGGCGAAGGCACTTGAAAACCCTCCGATTCGATCATTCGACAGAACGGCAAAACCTCGATGAAACCCTTGTTGACCACCGTTTCCGCCTTGCTCGTGCTCATGCTTGTCACGATCGGCGTTCACACGGCCCTGGAATGCCGCAGGCATTGGAAAACGCCCACCGATTCTCAGGGGCCGGCCATCCTCATCGACATTCCCAAAGGCCAGTCCTTTCCGGTGACGGCTGCGCAGCTGCATCGTTTGGGGCTCGTCGGTAGCCCTTTGTGCTTTCGGGTCATGGCCCGCATCACGGCGTTGGACCATCGGGTAAAGGCCGGCGAATATCGTCTGTCCGCCTCGATGTCGCCCGAGGCCATTCTCGAAAAGCTGGCTTCGGGCGAGGTGGCCTTGCACAGCCTCGTTATTCCGGAAGGCTATACGATGCAGCAAATCGCAGAAGCCATCGACCGCTCCGGCATCTCGGACGGCCGGGCCTTTCTGGCCGCAGCCACCGATCCAGCCGTATGCACCCGGTTCCAGGTCCCGGCACGGACCCTGGAAGGATATCTCTTTCCGGACACGTATTGGTTTCCGAAGAATACGCCGGCCATGACCATCGTTCAGACCATGGTACAGCGGTTTCGGGCCAGGATGACCCCGGCCATGCTCGAGCAGGCGGCAAGGCTCGGGATGAGCCTTCATGAAATCGTGACCCTGGCTTCGATGATCGAAAAGGAAACCGGTGTCGATACGGAAAGAAGCCTCGTGTCCTCGGTGTTTCACAATCGACTGAAGAGGGGGATGCGGTTGGAAAGCGATCCGACGGCGGTTTACGGGATTACCGATCCGTCGAAAGGCATCACCCGGGAACACCTGCAGACGAACACTCCCTACAATACCTACCGCATTTCAGGGCTTCCCCAGGGCCCCATCGCCAATCCTGGGCTTGCCGCCCTGATGGCCTCCTTGTATCCGGCTCAGACCGACTATCTATATTTTGTCGCCCGGGACGAAAAAACCCACCGATTTTCCAGGACATGGGCCGAGCACGAAAAGGCCGTTGAGGCCTACCGTTCCTTCAAAAAATAGTATTCGGTTCCGGTGTTTGGTGGTGGTGCTTGCGCTTCTGATATCGGGAAACCAGGGCATAGGACAGATAATAGCCCAAGACGGCAAGCGGCAACCCCAAGACGATTCCGCCGAGTGTCATGGCCAGCAAAATGTCCGGTGTCTCCTTCACCAAATCCAGCAGGGAACGGGCACTTGGATCCCCGATACATTTTTGGGCGATATGAATGTGAAATGTCTTTTTGCCGACGACGTAATTGATCCAGTAGATGAAGGGAGCGGTGACCGGATTGGTGATCCAGACCCCGGCTGCGGCCGAGAGCTTGTTCCATTTCAGCGGGATGGCAAAGAAGACGGCGATGGCCATCTGAAACCCCATGGTCGGGGTCATGCCCACAAAAAGCCCCAGCGCAAATCCCAGCGCGATGTTGTGCGGATCTCCTTCGATGGCCAGAAACCGTTTATA
>CAZJXF010000177.1:0-6293 GCA_964549995.1 uncultured Desulfatirhabdium sp.
TGCTGAGTTTTTCCGCTGCGCAAGCAAAATGCACCCGCCCTCCTGCGGGTCAACCGAGAGCATCTGACTTTTTGCGAGCCCGTCAATTTTGATGGTCTCGCAAAAAGTCCAAAAGTATCATCCGAGTCGCATGGGGGGAGACACGCCTTTTTCGTTGCATCGGATAAACTCAGCCGCCCGAGCTCGTAAGGGCCGGGCATGTGGCCAGACTTCAACGATGGGCCATTGGAATGCAACATCTTGTTATTCAAACAGATATGACTTGAATGAGCATGCCCGGCCCAACGATCTCCGGCGGCTTCAAACAAGTATCCGATGCAACATCAAAAGGCGTATCTCCCCCCATGCTCAGGCCCGGAAACACCCCACAATCGGGGTACAGCGACTTTTTGCGAGCCCGTCAATTTTCCCGCTCGAAACAAACAGCTGCATACCCAACGAAACTATCGGCCGCGTGACGCTCATAACTGGTGGCATAGCGAACCAGGCGGGCCTTCTGTGCCCCCAGAACCTTTGCAGCCGCAATCGCTGCAGCAACCGCTCCGGAACAACAGGCGTTCTGTTTTTGGGTTGCCAGATGCAGCACGCGCTCTGAATCAAGAGCCAGCATCGCCTCGATCATCGGCATATCATGATCCCGTTTGACGATCTCGATGGCTTTGGCCGCCCTGCCGTAATTCGTAAAGCCGTAATTTGGTCCGTAATGGGTCAAATCCGTGGATCCGAGAATCCGCACCCCCGAGGCATGACGCAGGGCCTCTTCGGCCGCAAACCGGCCGATGGCAATGGCATCCGGCGAAGCAGGCACGCCGATTCCGACAATGGACGCATCGGAAAAGGCATGACGGATCAAGGGCAGCTGCACTTCGATCGTATTGTCCGGACTGAATCGTTCCGTCGTTTCGACGGCACAGGAAAACCGCTCGGCAACGGCCGTTGCAACGGCCTCCTGAACAGGAATAGGACCCAAGGGCGTTTCCCATGCTCCTTGGGTCATCACCACTGGGGCCGCATGCCCCGGTAGGTGCATGCCGAAGACAAGGAGCAGGTCAACGGCATTTCTCGGGCCGATCTGCCGAATCGCATCCCAGGCCACATGCCCCGAGTAATACCATCCGGCATGAGGAACGATGGCCCCCAACACATCGGATCGATCGGCCGGATCGCCTCCCACCGGAAAAGCCTCGATTTCCGCCCGGCATCGGGAAGCCGTCGCCGGATACCAGCTGCCGGCAAGCATTGCAGGACGAATCTGCATGGTTCACCTCCCCTTCGATTTGAAAGGCTTCGATTCGTGGTTACTCTTTCAGGCAGATGGAAAATCGATCATCGACCATCGAATTCTGCTTGAATCCTAATGAAAAATGGTGAATATCTCAACGGAATATTCGCCGGTATCGATGGACGACCTTTGCAGCACACCCGTAACGTAAAGGAGGCTGTCATGTGGGAATATACGGACAAAGTCAAAGACCATTTCCTGAATCCTCGCAACGTCGGAGAGATTCCGGATGCAGACGGTGTGGGCGAGGTGGGATCGCTGGCGTGCGGCGATGCCCTGACTCTGTATATCAAATTGGATGAAAACCAGCGGATCAAGGAAGCCAAGTTCAAGACCTTCGGGTGCGCCAGCGCCATCGCATCCTCCTCGGCTCTTACGGAAATGGTGATCGGAAAGACCCTCGAAGAGGCCGAACAGATCACCAACGAGCAGATCGCCGAATACCTCGGCGGGCTACCCAAAGAGAAAATGCACTGTTCGGTGATGGGACGCGATGCCCTCGAAAAAGCCATTGCCTGCTACCGCGGCAAAGACGTTCGGGTCGTCGAGGGCAATATCGTTTGCGAATGCTTCGGTGTGACCGATATCCAGATCGAACGGGCCGTCAAGGAAAACAAGCTCAACACGATCGAGGCCGTCACCGATTATCTCAAGGCCGGCGGTGGATGCGGGAAATGCCACGACAAGATTCAAGAAATCATCGATGCCGTCTTGGGCACTGTCAAACCGAAAGTCGTCGCACCTCCCAAAGGAAAATTGACGAACATCCAGAAGATCCGACTCGTCGAGGAAACCCTTGCTCGCGAGATTCAGCCCTCGCTTCGCAAGGACGGGGGGGACATCGAGCTCGTGGATGTGGACGGCAACACAGTCTTCGTTCGACTCAAGGGAAGCTGCTCCCAGTGCAAGATGTCCCAGGTCACCCTGAAACAATACGTCCAAACCAAACTCCAGGAGCTTGTCGCACCGGAGCTTACGGTAGAGGAGGCGGCATCATGAACGATACTCCCGTGATCTATCTCGACAACAATGCCACGACCATGGTCGCACCGGAAGTCCTCGAGGAAATGATGCCCTATTTCAGCCGGTGGTATGGCAATCCGAGCTCCATGCACAGTTTCGGCGGAATGGTCGGACGCCGCATCCAGGAGGCCAGGGAGCGTCTGGCCTCCCTTCTGGGAGCATCGGAGGAGGAAATCATTTTCACGAGCTGCGGGACGGAAAGCGACAGTACGGCCATTTACGCGGCCATCCGCTCCTATCCCGACAAAAAGCACATCATCACTTCCCGGGTGGAGCATCCGGCCGTTAAAAACCTTTGCGATTATCTGGCCAAGAACGGATATCGGGTCACCACCGTCGGCGTGGACAGAAACGGGAATCTCGATCTCGATTATCTCTACGACAACCTGACACCTGATACGGCCATCGTGAGCCTGATGTGGGCCAACAACGAAACGGGGGTTATTTTCCCTGTGGAGGAAATCGCCGAAAAGACCGCTGCCGCAGGCATCGTCTTTCACACCGATGCGGTTCAGGCCGTCGGCAAGATACCGATCGACATGAAGACCAACCGGATCGATATGCTGTCGCTCTCCGGTCACAAGTTGCACGCCCCCAAAGGCATCGGTGCCCTCTATGTCCGCAAGGGTACGAAATTTGCGCCGTTTTTGATCGGTGGACATCAGGAGAAGGGCAGAAGAGGCGGCACCGAAAACACGGCATCCATCATCGGACTCGGGAAAGCCGCGGAGCTGGCTGCAGCGAAGCTGTCTGAAGAAAATACACGGGTCCGGGAGTTGCGGGACAAACTGGAACGAGAACTCACCCAGCGGATTCCCAACTGCTTCGTCAACGGAAAAGACGCCCCCCGGCTTCCCAACACGGCATCCATCGCCTTCGAATTTGTAGAAGGAGAGGCCATTCTGCTCCTCATGAACGAGCATGGCATCTGCGCCTCCTCGGGGTCGGCTTGCACTTCCGGATCCCTCGAGCCTTCCCATGTCCTTCGCGCAATGGGTGTGCCCTTCACTGCAGCCCACGGAACGATCCGCTACAGTCTGAGCGTGTATAATACCGAAGCCGAAATCGATGTTGTCGTCGAACGCATGCCGGGAATCATCGAACGGCTGCGGCAACTGTCTCCATTCTGGAAATCAGGTGCCTGCACGGCATCCTGATCCGCATGTTCACACGGGCGGAAGTCCACCATCCGCCCGATCCTACGAGGTCGGGCGGCTGAGTTTATCCGATGCAACGAAAAAGGCGTGTCTCCTCCCATGCGACTCGGATGAGACTTGGAACTCTCATGAAAAACGATCTGTCATCCACCCAACCCCTTGTCATTCTTGTCGCCGGAATCGGAGGCGCGATCGGATCGACCCTGTGTCTTGCCGTCGAAGCATTGAAATCCGCTCCGGAGCTGGTCCAACCCTACCTCACCACCGATGCGCTCTTTCCGAATTTTCCGCTCGCCGATACCCATGTGACCGGATGGGACCTGCCGGATTCCATGGATCCGGCTGCCGCCCTGCGACGTCATGGCGTCGTACCCCAAGCCATCCATGAACCCTTTCTTCCGCAGATGGCGGCCATACCGGTCTTCGAGGCGCCGTCTCCCGATCTGGACCCGAACCAGGCCCTGAATCGTGTTTTCCAGGACATCCAGACGGTCCAAACCCGATATCCGAATGCGGCCATGGTTCTGGTCAACCTGCTTCCGGCAGCTCCCCAACCACCCCCCATGCCGGATCGCAATGCTTTCCTCGCATGGGATGCCGACCATCCTGCGCTTTTCCCGGATCTGGTGTACGTGCTGGCGGCCATCGAATCCGGAGTTCCTGTAGTCAATTTCACCCCGAATGGGGTCGAGATGGACTGGATCGTCGATCGTGCGGTTGAGCAGGGGGTTCCGATGTGCGGAAGAGACGGCAAGACCGGGCAGACGTTCTACAAGCAAGTATTGGCTTCGGCGTGGAAGGCTCGAAACCTGCGAATCACCGGATGGTACAGCCTGAACATCCTCGGCAATGCCGACGGTGCCAATCTCATGCATCCGGAACGCGCCAGCGGAAAGCTCGCCAACAAGACGGAAATTCTCGAGAACATCCTGGGGTATTCCGTTGCACCCGATTGCCACAAGGTCCACATCGATTACTATCCTCCGAGGGGAGACGCCAAGGAAGCCTGGGATGCCATCGATTTCGAAGGGCTTTTCGGGCTACCAATGAGCATGCGGATCGATTTTCAGGGGCGGGATTCGGTGCTTGCGGCACCGATGGTGATGGATTTGGCACGATGGATGGCCGCACTGCATCGGAAAGGGAAACGCAGAGGACTTGTCCCGGAACTGGCCTTCTTCTTCAAGAAACCGCTTGGAATCGATCCCCCGGTTTCCTTCCAGGATCAGCTGCAGTGCTTGGCTGAACTGTCCGATCCCTGGAAGAAGTGAACCTCCGAAATTCCGTTACAGTTCGAGCATCACCGGTCGGGCCAACAAACGCTTGATCCGGGCGATCAACCGTTTGGGATTGGCCGGCTTGACCATATAATCGTCTGCGCCTGCGTCGATCACCTCGACCTCCGAATCCACCTCGTCCTTGGATGTCAGCATGATGATCGGAATGTAGCGCGTCGCCAACTGGGCTTTGAGTTTCTGGATGAGCTGTTTCCCATCCATTTCCGGCATCATGTAGTCGGTGATGATGAGGTCGGGCTTTTCGAGATGGACGGCCTTGAGAGCCTCGTTTCCATTGGTTGCAGAAACGACCGTGTAGTCGTTCGACTCGAGAATGCTGCGCAGGACTTTCAGAATGACGATGTTGTCGTCCACGATCAAAATCTTGACCCGACGATCCGTCCCTGCTTCAACGGGTTCCTCCACAACAGGTTCCGGCGTTTCGACGACAGGCAGAACCTTGGACGGAAGCGGGGCGGCAGCCATACCTTTTTCGGCATCTTCCTCCAGCTCCGGAGGTGCCACCCGCATAACCTCCTCGATCGTCGTGAGTCCCCTCACCGCCTTGCTGATGCCATCCTTGCTCAGTACCGTGAACCCTTCCCGTTCGGCCACCTTTCGGATCTGAACCCCGGATACATTCTTATCGAGGATTTCCCGGATGGAAGGGGTGATCATCAACACCTCGAAAATCCCCATCCGGCCGGCATATCCCGAAAACTGACAAGCCTCGCAACCGAGGCCCTTCCAGAATTTCTGATTGGGCTCCAGCGGATAGAACGGCTTGATCTGCTCGACGATTTTGGGCGAAAGCGGATCGACCGCCTTGCACTTGGGGCATATGCCCCGAACGAGGCGCTGCCCGATCACGCACACCAGGGAATCGGCGATGATGAAACTGTCGATTCCCATGTCCAGCAGCCGTGTCACGGCCGATGGCGCGTCATTGGTGTGCAGGGTGGACAGGACCAGGTGCCCGGTCTGAGCCGCCTGAAAGGCGATGGTCGCCGTTTCGCTGTCCCGGATTTCACCGACCATGACGATATCGGGGTCTTGCCGCAAAATCGACCGGAGACCCGCCGCAAAGGTGATCCCGGCCTTCGGATTGATTTGGACCTGGTTGATGCCGGGGATGTCGAACTCGACGGGATCCTCGACGGTGACGATGTTGACTTTGGGCGTGTTCAGTTTGCGAAGCGCCGTGTACAACGTCGAGGACTTCCCGCTTCCGGTTGGACCCGTCACGAGGATGATGCCCTGAGGCTTGCTGATCGCCTCCTGAAACAACCGCAGGTCCCGCTCGTTGAACCCCAACTCTTCGATGCTCATCCCGCCGCCCGCCGGATTGAGGATCCGGATGGTCACCTTCTCCCCATAGGTGGCCGGGATGGTGGAGACCCGCAGATCGTAACGCTCCTCCCCGAATTTGACCTGGGCCCTGCCGTCCTGGGGTTTTCGACGGATGGAGATATCCATGTTGGAAATGATCTTGATGCGGGAAACCAGGGACGTATGTACCTGTTTGTCGATCTGCATGATTTCCCGCATGATCCC
>CAZJXF010000178.1:0-6235 GCA_964549995.1 uncultured Desulfatirhabdium sp.
TACTGAGGCGACAGGATAAAGTTTCATCCAACGGGGCGCAGCCCCGGCTGCATGGAGGATTCCTACGAAAGTGGGCAGTCGGCAGTCGGCAGAACCGTAAGGCGACTGTCATGTCGCCATACTTCTAAGGAATTTGCTCCATCGACTTTCATTCAGCGGGCTGTAGCCCCGGCTGCATGGGCGATTCCTACGAAAGTGGGCAGTAGACAGTATGGCCACTGTCATGCCGCCATATTCCTTTGAAATTCGCCCTTGAGGCTTTCATCATCCAGCGGGCTGTAGCCCCGGCTGCATGGGCGATTCCTACGAAAGCTGCTCATGCAACGTTCATTCATCGGGGTGAAACCCCGGTTGCATGGAGGGTCGTAACATGTGAGACGCGTTGTACAGAGGTGCGAACGTGTAACCGTCTGTACGGGGTCAAACGTAGGTCAATGTTCTGGGTTCCTGCATGAGTCCGGAATAACGGCTGGATGTTCATCTCCGGGGATGGCAGCCGCTGTCGTGAGCATTTCTGTAGCGAAATGCAGATTTCGTGTTGACATTGGTTTTACGGAAAGGAGATCCATGGTGGGAACGATTGTGCAAGGGTTACAACAGCAGAAGATTACCAAGGAGTGGCTCGGCATCGCCCGGAAAGAAAACATCGATGTGCATGAACTGCTTGAAGATATCGGCACGGGTCGCATCGTCGTTCTGCGTAACAACCGGCATCGGATCTCCCCGGTTGCCATTGGAAAGGGCATGCGGGTTAAGATCAACGCCAATGTCGGAACATCCCCCGGCCATTGCGATCCGGCCGCGGAAATCCAGAAGGTCGAAGCGGCCTTGCATGCCGGGGCCGACACGGTCATGGACCTGTCGATCGCCGGCAACGTTTCGGATCTGAGACGACGGATTCTGGATGCCTTCGATGTGCCGCTGGGAACGGTGCCGATCTATGAAGCGGTCATCGGCCTAAAGACTTCCGATCACCTCGACGTGGATCGCTTTCTTCGAGTCATGTCGGATCAGGCCGAAGAGGGCGTCGATTTCATGACCATTCATGCCGGGCTTCTCAAACGACACCTGCCGTTGCTGGAGAGGCGGGTCACCGGTATCGTCAGCCGAGGAGGAGCCATTATCGCCCAGTGGATGAGGCATCACAACCGGGAAAATTTTCTCTATGAGTGTTTTGATGACATTTTGAAAATCGCCAAAGCCCATGGCATCACGCTGTCACTTGGAGACGGTTTGCGTCCGGGATCGACGGCGGATGCCAACGATCAAGCCCAGTTCGGAGAACTCGAAGTGATCGGGGAACTGGTGATCCGCTGCCGGAAAGCCGGTGTTCAGGTGATGGTGGAGGGGCCGGGACACGTTCCCATGAACCTGATCGAAAAAAACATTCGCCTGCAGAAGCAATGCTGCGATGAGGCGCCGTTTTATGTGCTGGGACCTCTGGTAATCGACCGTGCACCGGGGTGGGATCACATCACGGGTGCCATCGGTGCAGCCATGGCGGGGATGTACGGGGCGGATTTTCTCTGCGTGGTAACACCTGCGGAACACCTGCGGCTTCCTGGAGTAGAGGACGTCTGCGAAGGGGTAAAAGCCTTTCGGATTGCAGCCGCTGCCGCTGATCTGGCTCGGCAGCGATCTTCCGAAATCGAGGCCAACCGCACGATGTCTCAGGCGAGAAAGAATTTCGATTGGATACGTCAGCGAGAGATATCTCTCGATCCGGAGAAATTCGACCGGTACCTCGAGCGGGTGACGGAAGGCTGCGATCCGACCGACAACCGGTATCCGTGCACCATGTGCGGCGAATGGTGCGCTATGAAACGATCACCGGCCTCATCGACGAAAGAAGGAACCATGCCATGAAACATCGAATCGATGCCATCAGTGGAGATTTGGAAAGCATTCGTGCCGAAAGGCCGCTCGTTCACAACATCACCAATTATGTCGTCATGAACGTGACGGCCAATGCGCTATTGTCCTTGGGGGCGTCTCCGGTCATGGCCCATGCACCGGAGGAAGTGGAAGAAATGGTCGGGATGGCCAAGGCCCTGGTCGTCAACATCGGAACCCTGAGTGAGCCATGGGTGGCATCGATGAAACGGGCCATGCGTGCAGCCGACGACCTGGGAATTCCGGTTGTCCTCGATCCGGTGGGTGTCGGTGCAACGGGATACCGAACTCAAACGGCGAAAGACCTTCTGGAAACCATCTCCGTTCGCCTGATACGGGCCAACGCCGCCGAGGTGCTGGCCCTTGCCGGAGAAACAAGCCGAATCCGAGGTGTGGACAGCCTCGCCGATGCCTCGGATGCCGTCGCGTCGGCCATAAGCCTTTGCGAGCGGTACGGTTGTGCAGTCTGCATCAGTGGAGCCATCGATCGGGTGGTCGATCGAAATGGCGTGACCTCGATTGCAAACGGGCATCCGCTGATGGGTCGAGTGACCGGAATGGGGTGCTGCGCCACTGCCTTGTGCGGGGCTTTCCTGGCGGTCAACACCGACAGTGCCGCAGCGGCCATCCACGCCATGGCTGTCATGGGGGTTGCCGGGGAGGTGGCTGCTGAGCGGGCGATGGGTCCTGGAACGTTTTCGATGCATTTTTTCGATGCGCTCTATACGATCGAAGCGGACGACCTGGCACAGCGGCTTCGTCTGATCGAGCAGGAAGGGTACCTCTCATGAGGATCGAAGGGGTGTATCTCGTCACAGACGAAACGACCTGCAAGCCCCGAAGCGTCGAAGAGGTCGTCCTCGATGCGGTCGAGGGCGGGGTGTCCATCGTGCAGCTTCGCGAAAAGACGCTCGATACCAGAACCTTCATCGAAAAGGCGATTCGTCTCCGAAATCTGCTTCACAACAAAGGGGTGAGGCTGATCATCAACGATCGGGTCGATGTCGCCCTGGCGGCAAAAGCCGACGGCGTTCACCTTGGCCAATCCGATATGCCCTATGAATTGGCCCGAGAACTGCTCGGAAGCGACGCCCTGATCGGCTTATCCATCGAATCCGAGGATCAGCTGCTTGCAGCCGAAGCCCTCGATGTCGATTATGTGGGCATCAGCACGATATTTCCGACGCCGACCAAGACCGATACGAAACGCTGCTGGGGAATTGAAGGATTGCGCTGGGCCCGACGGATGTCTCGGCACCGGCTGGTCGCCATCGGAGGCATCGATACAGGGAATGCGGCCGCCGTTTTTCGGGCTGGGGCGGATGCCGTTGCCGTGGTATCGGCCGTGTGTGCTGCCGAACATCCGCGAGAGGCGGCGAGAGCTTTGAAGAAAATATATCTGGAGAACGTACCACCCGGAGAGATGGTCTCGCAAAAAGTCGCTTCATCCCCGGCTATGGTTCTTGACGGGCCTGAGCATGGGAAAAGATACGCCTTTTGATGTTGCATCGGATACTTGTTTGAAGCCGCCGGACATTAGGCCGGGCATGCTCATTCAAGTCATATCTTTATGAATAACAAGGTGTTGCGCTTCAATGATCCATCGTTGAAATCTGGCCACATGCCCGGCCCTTACGAGCTCGGGCGGCTAAGTTTATCCGATGCAACGAAAAAGGCGTGTCTCCTCCCATGCGACTTGCTGGACGCTCATCGACTTGGTGCGAGACCATCCAGAAAAAGGGCGTAGGAGAACAATCAAAGAGGACGCAAGCGCGCATTTCAGGAGGATCGCAGCAATGCATCCCGTTCGCATTCTAAGTATCGCCGGATCGGACTGTAGCGGTGGGGCCGGCATTCAGGCGGACCTAAAAACATTCTGCCGGTTGGGTTGCTATGGCATGTCGGTGATCTGTGCGCTGACGGCACAAAATACGCTGGGCGTTCAGGACATTCTATCGGTTCCGGAATCGTTTGTCCGGGATCAGATCGATGCCGTCATGACGGACATCGGCACAGATGCAGTCAAAATTGGGATGCTCGATCGCCCGGGCGTTGTCGAGGCCGTTTCAGATCGGCTGGGGTTCCACCAGGCCGAAAGAATCGTCGTCGATCCAGTGATGGTTTCTGAAAGCGGCTGCCGCCTGCTGACGTCCAAAGCCGTCGATGTCCTGAAGCGTCAGCTCTTCCCCCTTGCGGATGTCATCACGCCGAATCGTCACGAAGCCGCCGTCTTGTTGGGGATGGAACCATCCGCCCTGCTCGATGCCGAACCATCCCTTCTGAAAGATGTCTGCCTCGATCTATCCCAAACCGGTGCCAAAGCCGTTTTGCTCAAGGGCGGGCATGCTTCCGATCCCATCCATGCCACAGATCTCCTGTATATATCTTCAGAAGGTTCGTTCACATCTTTCGAAACGTCCCGAATGAAGACCCGAAACACGCACGGAACTGGCTGTACCCTTTCCTCCGCACTGGCCGCCTTTCTGGGGATGGGATTTCCTCTCGTCGAAGCCGCGGGAAGGGCCAAACGCTTCGTTCAATTGGCCATAGAAGACGCCGCTGCCCTCGACATCGGAAAGGGAAAGGGGCCCTTGATGCACTGTACGACCTCGGCGTGACCGAAGCCGCTCAATCCAACGAATCCTTCATTTCCCGGATGGCATCTGCAACGCGATTCGTGATGGCCGATGTGGCCAGCTTGTCGGCGATCTCGTTTCCTTCCACCCCGCAATGTCCGCGTACCTTGACGATTTTCAAATCGTTGAATCGGGATATCAGCTTGCGGATGCGGGCGACCAGATCCACATTCTTTTTTGCCTTCCAGTTCAGGGTCAGCAATCCCAGGGCATAGCCGCTGTCCGTATAGAGAATGACGGGCAGCTCCGGCTTCCGAATGGCCGAAAGAGCCGTTTCGATCGCCTTCAATTCGGCCACATTGTTGGTCGCGATCCCGATGTATCGGCTGATCTCCTTCGTCTTTCCCTTGTACCGCATGAAAATGCCGATACCCGCCGGTCCGGGATTTCCGCTGGCGGCTCCGTCCGTATAGACCTCGATGGCCTCTTCCTGCGGGGAAGAAAGCGGTTCGTCGCTCACATTGCCTCCTCATCCCGAGGATAGAGGAAAAAGGAAGACCGAAAGCGATCGTAGGCTTCGAGCGCTTCCCGCCACTCCCGGCTCATCGCGTCGATATCCCGCCCCGATTCGATGCGTTCACGGACGTCGCGGCTTCCAAGGATGAGATCGATGGGCATTTTCACGGTTTCATACTCGTAGGGCGGCACTTTCCAGGAAAATGCTTCCGGAAAGGTCTGCAGAATGCGCTGGAGGATGTGCAGGGTGGTGGCATAGGGTCTGTAGTGGTTTCGATCCGTGACGTGGATGTGGTAGCCCTGGCACAGCGCGCCCTGCCATTTGCCTGCAACCGGCTCGAAGGCGATCGGTCGCAGTATCACGCCCGGAAAGGCTTCCGGATCGATGGCCAGCACCCGGGGATCAATGAAGGGGGCTCCGAAGCATTCGAACGGCAAGGTGGTGCCTCTGCCCTCGGACACGTTTGTCCCCTCCCAGATGACCTGTCCGGGATAGACGAGAGCCGTCGTTGGAGAGGGCATGTTGGGGGACGGCGGCACCCAGGGCAGACCGGTATCTTCAAAGGTCATCCTTCGCTTCCATCCGCGCATCGGGATCACGTCGATCCGGCAGCCGATTTTTCCCATTTCGTCGAACATCAAGGCCAGCTCTCCCATCGTCATGCCATGACGCATCGGTATGGGAAACCGACCGACGAAGGAAGTGTATTCCGGTTCAAGGATGTTGCCTTCGATAGCCGTCCCACCGATCGGGTTGGGTCGGTCCAGGACCAGAACCTGCTTTCCATGAGCGGCGGCGGCCTCCAGGCAGTAGGACATCGTGTAGATGAAGGTGTAGACCCGGGTGCCCACATCCTGCAGGTCGATGACCAGCACGTCGATGTGCCGGAGCATAACGGCTGTGGGTACGCGCGTTTCTCCGTAAAGGCTGAAGATGGGAATGCCGAGAGTCGGATCGATCCCATGGTCGGATTCGACCATGTTGTCCTGCTTTTCGGCATTGAACCCGTGCTGGGGAGAAAACAGAGCCGTCAGTTGGCCCGGAAAGCGTTCGGCGATACGATCCCGGGCATGGCGAAACCGGCGGTCTACGGAAGCCGGATTGCACAGCAACCCGATGCGAAGACCGTCGAGCCATTTCGGAGGCGATTCGAGAAAAGATTCCAAACCGGTTAGAACATGCATGACCGCATACCTGATGGTCTCGCAAAAAGTCCAAAAGTCTCATCCGAGTCGCATGGGGGGAGACA
>CAZJXF010000179.1:0-6203 GCA_964549995.1 uncultured Desulfatirhabdium sp.
ACCGGCAGACTGATGGTCTTCCCCTGAAGCGATGGATTTTTCTCGAACAGGGCTTCCTTCCACTTGGCCCGGATCTGGGGAAGACCAAAGGATGGGGCGTAGGTAAGACTGTTTTCCGGCTTGAGGCCGCAGATCGGCTGCATGACGCTGTTCAGGTGCATCGTGCCGCCTTTTTCCGTAGCGATCCCGATGGTTGCATTCAGGCGGTAGGCTTTTTCCTTGGCTTCCGCGCTTTGGCTGAGAATGCCCTTGGGGAAGAAGAGATGCTTGCCGATTCGGGACAGCATTTCGAGAATATAGGGATTCTGTTGAGAGATCGTTTGATTGAGTTCCTGAGCCAATGGATTCATGGGATTCCTCGGGGAAAGTTTTAAGTTTTAAGATTTAAGTTTTAAGTTTTAAGGGTTGAGGGTTGAGATGGGGCCAGGAGTCGAAATTTAGGTATCAGGAGTCAGGAGTCAGAAGTCAGAAGTCAGAAGAAAGCGGATGGAGTCTGTTGTTTAGAGACTGTCCCGGCGTCCTTGACCCATCGGCGGGAGATAGCCGAGGTCAGCATCCGGCAGCTTTCTGAATCAACTTGAGCCCCCCCTTTTATGCCCCCCACTCCATCACTTACGCACCCCCGAACTCCCGAACGAATGCACATCCGCACCCACGCATTTCCGCACTTACGCCCTCATCCGATTTTTCAATTCTTCGTAAAGGCTGCGACTGATATCCCCAACGGAGCCATCGCCTACCGGTTCGTCGTCGATGGTGACCACGGGCATGACTTCGGCGATGGTTCCCGTCAGAAAGACTTCATCTGCCGCATGCGCCTCTTCGAGCGTGAAGAATTGTTCGATGACCGGATAGCGCAATTTTCGGCAAATGTCGAGAACGACCCGACGGGTGATACCGGGCAGAATTTCCGGTGTCAACGGGTGGGTATAGAGCGTCCCATCGGAGACGATGAAGAGGTTGGAGCTCGTTCCTTCCCGGACGATCCCGTCGTCGGTGATGAAGACGGCGTCGTCCGCCCCACATTCGATTGCTTTCTGCTTCGCCATCGCATTGGGGAGCAACTGAACCGTTTTGATGTCGCATCTTCCCCAGCGGTTGTCGATGACGGAGATGACGGAGATTCCCTTTTCCCGTTTGGAGGCGGGCGCTTCCTGAATGGGCCGGACGGTCATGACGATTTGAGGCTTGAGCGCCGAATTGTCATACGCATGGTTCCTCGGAGCAACCCCTCTGGAAATCTGGATATAGACTGCAGCCCGTGGAAGGGCAGCCTGATCATAAAGGGAGCGAACGGCGCTTTCGATCTCCTCCAAAGACACTGGGGGATAGTGAAGCGCAACCATCGAGCGCTCGAGCCGCTCCATATGGTAATCGAGACAGAAGAGTTTTCCCGCTTCGCTTGCAATGACTTCATAGATGGCATCGGCAAATTGGTAACCGCGGTCTTCGATGGGAACGACCGCCTCCGATATGGGCAGAATTTTCCCGTTTACATAGGCCAGTTCGGGCATGAAAGACTTCCTCCGGAAACGTGAACAAGTAGTTGAAAGAAATTCCGATCGGGCAACCCAAGAAGCGGGCAATGCTTCTTTGAAGGCTTCCGGCAATCGGAACAGAAGCGTATCATGGCATTTCTACACCATTTGGAAGGGAGATCAAGGAAAATTCCACGGAAGTCGCATATCAGAGGTCAGGAGTCAGGAGTCAGAAGTCAGAAGTCAGAAGTCAGAAGAAAAGCGGAAAAGCCCTGTTTTTGAGGGTCGCCCCTATGCGGCTCGCTGTAGACGCACTGTCTTTTCGCGAAGCCGTCATAGATGACCGAAAAGTTTTGCCAATGCCTCGGTCAGCTGCTTCATGGTAAACGGCTTCTGCAGAAACCCCCGACAGCCTCGGTCCAAAATGGCCTGGGCTTCGCCGTCGATGCTGTAGCCGCTCGACAGGATCACCCGGACATCGGGATCCATTTCTTTGAGCCGATCGAAGACAACGCCACCCGGCATGCCGGGCATGATCATATCTAAGATAACCCCCTCAATGCGGCCCCGTTCCGCTGCATATCGATCGATGGCTTGCTGTCCGCCCTCCGCTACGATGACTTCGCACCCCAAATGCTTCAGCAGTTGAGCTCCGATCTCACGAACCATCGGCTCGTCATCCACCAAGAGGATGGTTCTGGCGGATTGAGCCTTCTGCGAAGGTATCGGCTGGTCCGACGGCTTGGGATCGTCTACCGGCTGTTCATCCGACGCCGGAAGGTAAACGCGGAACGTCGTTCCCTTCAATGGCTGGCTGTCCACTTCGATAAACCCGCCATGATGTCGAACGATGCCGTACACGGATGCAAGGCCCAACCCCGTACCGCGCCCCTTTTCTTTGGTGGTGAAAAACGGCTCGAAAATCCGCTGCCGCGTCTTCTCGTCCATGCCGATGCCGGTATCGCTGATCCGGATGCAGACATACCGACCGGGACGAACCTGGAAACTCGAAGCCTTGCGGGTATCGACGCTTTCAACGGTTGTGGCCGCGGAAATGGTGCCACCGTCGGGCATGGCCTGGACGGCGTTGATATAGAGATTCATCAGAATCTGTTCCATCTGCCCGCGATCCGCAGTCACCGCAGGCAAATCCGCCCCCAAGTTCTCCTCGATCATATGCCCCTTGTGGGTCCGTTGAAAAACCGCATCGTGATCCCGGATCAATCGGTTGATATCGATGGGACGTACATCGTATTTTCCCCCTTTGGCAAATCCGAGAAGCTGACGGGTGAGGTTGGCTCCCTGTTGAACGTTTTTGGAAATGTCCTGGAGCCGCCGCATCAGTGGATGATCCGGAGCGAGATCCAGCATCATCAGAGAGACATTCCCCTGAATCACCATCAGCAGATTGTTGAAATCATGCGCAATCCCTCCCGCAAGGGTGCCGATGGCCTCCATCTTCTGTGCCTGAAGAAGCTCTTTCTCGAGTCGTTTCTTTTCGGTCAGATCCAGAAAACAGGCCACCATACCCTCGGTATTCCCGTCGGCATCCTGAATGAGGGCGGCGCTGATCAACACGTCAACGGTTCTGCCATCTTTCGTCAATCGGGTGGTTTCGAGAATACCGGATTTTCCGGTATTGTAGAGTTCTCGTATTTTCAATAGCGTAACTGCCTTTTCCGATTCCGGAACGAACGGAACGGTTCTCCCTTGAAGCTCTTCCATCGACCAGCCGAACACATCGGTGAAAGCGGCATTGGTAAATTGGAGTCTTCCCTTCTTGTCGTAGGCCGCAAGAGGGGTAGGCATGGCCTTCAAAATGGCCCGCATGCGGGCATCCTGACGTCGCAGCGCCCTTTCGGTCAGGATGCGCTCGGTGACGTTGCGGCCGATACCCGTCACATAACTTCGCCCTTCTTCGTCTGTGACGAGGGTGCTGGAATATTCCACATAGAGCTGGTTTCCGGAACGGTCAAAACAACTGAACGTGCCTTGCAGGGTCGATCGATTCCTGAATTGCTCCAGATACTCCTTATGAAACAAGGGATGCAGTTCGGGTTTCATGGCACGGGTGATGGTTTCACCGACGATGCTCTCGGGCTCATACCCCAAGAGATTGCTCATCGCCTTGTTGGCACTCAGGATCCGCCCCTCCAGATCATGCGTATAAATGAGATCCGAAACCGAATCATACAACATCCGAAGCTTTCTTTCGGATTGCTCGATGGCTTTTCGACTTTCCACAAGCGATGTTTCCCGTTCTTCAATCGCTCGTGCCATCGCATGAAACGCATCGGCAAGGCTGTCCACTTCCACAAAACTTCTGGGAACGGCTTCGATCGCATACTGCCCCTCGGAAACCCTCCGGGCGATGGCATTCAAATGGATCAACGGCGAAATGACTTTTTGATGCATCCACGCCGATAGAATCATCAGGATCACGGCCACCGTGATCGTTGCCGTCCACAGCAGGGAATTCATCTGGACAACGGAGGCAAACGCCTCCCGCCGGGGTTGAACGACCGTGCTGAGCCACCCGGTTTCCGGAATTCCAGAGACACTTCCGATCTTCTCCTCTCCCATGAAGGTATAGTCGTAGGTGCCCTCCTGCCCATTCAATCCGGCCGCAACGAATGCCAAATGACGAACATTAAGCCGCTGCTCGACAAATTCTCTTCTGGGATGTGCGATGATGACACCGGTTCGATCCACCACAACGGCATAGCTGCCGATACCGGTGCTCATTTTCTGGGTCGTTTCCTGCAGAATGTCGAGGTTCAAATCTGCGACGATGAACCCACGCATGAAAGGAACCGCAATGCTGATGGTGGGAGATCCCGTCTTTGCCGAAAGGTAGACATCAGACCATACGGAACGATTCCTGGAAATGGCCTCTCGGATAAACAGATATCCGGAATAATCCGTCCCGATCCTCCATGGATCTTTCGGAACCAGTGTCCGCACCCTTCCCTGCCGGTCCAGTACGGAGAGGGACTGGATCAGCGGATAGCGTCTCGTGATGGCATTCAGCCGGTTCTCCCAAGGTTCGATCGGATCGGACGCCTCTTCGTTCATGCGATCCGCTGCGTATTCGAGCAGGGATCGATAATCGATCAGCAGGCGATTGATTTCTCCTGCGAGGCTCCTTGCCGCCACCAGATTGCGTTGCTGGATTTCCTGTTCGAGGGTGTTGGTAACGATGCGAATGAATATGGCGCCGGTCAGCAAGAGCGGCACACACCCGATAGCGATGGCAAAGAAGACGATCGTGTTTTTGAATGACATTCGACCCTTCATCAGGCTACTCCGTAACGACATAACGACCTTGTTCAGCCGTTATCAGAAAAGGCTTGCGATGGGCATCGCCAAACGCATCGATTTCAAAATCCTGGAATATGCCTTCGAAGCGTCGGATATCCACAATGGTCTGGCGCAGGAGTTTCGGATCGGGGTTTCGAGCGAGGGCCTGAAAGAGAACATGAGCGGCCTCGTAAGCGTAGATGGCGGAAAAAGAAGGGGGGGAAGCGAAACGTTCCGTGTAGGCTTTCTGAAACCGCAGATACATCGGCCGCCGAGAATTCCAGTCGAAATAGTCGATGAACCGGACACCGTTGACCGCACTGCCGCCATTCTCCAAAAATTCCTGCGTCATGGGCCATCCCGTGGCAAACAACGACACGTGGGGATCCTGTTTTCGGATTTGTTGACAGATCCAGGCGGCATCCAATCCACAGGCCAGTACCAAGATGCCGTCACAGGGAGGCTGCAACAGGCTCTGGCTGATCACATCCCGCAACGGATCGTTTCCGCCGGAAAAGGATGCCACCAGAGTCAACCTGCCGCCCGCTGCTTCATATGGGTCGCGAAATGCTTTGATGAAGCTTTCGGTATAGGCTCGATTGCTCGAATCGAAGATGACGGCCATTCGACGGATAGGCGTGCGATTCATGATATGATCGGCCAAGGCCCTTGCAAGAATGTCGTTGGTTCCAGCCGTCCGAAAGAACCAGTCATCGATTCCCGTAAGGTCGCTCGTACTGGTGGTGGGACTGATGAGAAGCACTTTGTTTGAATTGATCAGCGGCATGACAGCCATGGTCATCCCACTGGTCATGTGTCCAATGATAGCAGCGACATTTTCGCGGATGAGTTCCCGATCGACCTGAACGGCGATTTCCGGATCCTGTCGGTCGTCCTTGACGATGAGCTCGACCGGCCTTCCGTTGATGCCTCCCGATCGGTTGATTTCCTCGACTGCCAACTGAACACCGTTTCTTCCGCCAACCCCGAGATCCGAATACCGTCCGGTCAGCCCGCCAGCAAATCCGATTCGAATGGGCGACTTTTCCTTGTCGCAGCCGGGTATGACAGCTATAACCAGAACAGCCCATCCGACACTCAGCGCCAACAACCACTCAAGAGCCGGGCGGGACTTTCCCTCTCGTCGGTTTCCGTTCACCGTCGTCTGCATGACCGTCCCCTTTCGGCGATGACTTTGCTAAGGACATTAACTGGTTCAAACAAATGCAATGAGGATGGGTCATCTTGTACAGCGATCTGTTGCTGCTTCTATAACGAGTATGATTCGAATTGTCGAGACCATTTCAACAATCAGAAGCCTAACGAAAGGGTGGGTGGTGCATCGATGACAACTTCGTAAAAAGTCGCTGTACCCCCGATTTTGGGGTTTTTCCGGGCCTGAGCATGGGGGGAGAACCGCCTTTT
>CAZJXF010000180.1:0-6142 GCA_964549995.1 uncultured Desulfatirhabdium sp.
TCAAAAGTACTTCTCATATTTTTTTAGATTAGTATAAATGCGCTTGTTTTAGGTTGAACTGATGGGCAATGGCGCCCGCCATGCGTCTGAGGCTTTCAGCCTTCTGAAGCTGCCGGTTCCGGGCTTCCAGTGCCAGCTTTTCGGCTTCTGCAGCCTTGCGATCGCTGAGGTCTCTACAGATGCAGAAGATCAGCTTCTTCCCACGATATAGGGTTCGGCTGTTGCTGAGTTCTACCGGGAATGTCGTTCCGTCTTTTCGTCGGTGCAGGGTTTCGAAGTGATGACCGGCATCGTCGATGCTTCGGGCCATTTCCTGAATCTCTTCTTTGGAGAATCGTGCATCCCAGTCCCATGCGTGGAGCCCGTCGATTTCTTCCGGAGCATATCCCAACATATCGGCGAACCGCCGATTGGCCGAAACGACCTTAGCGGTTTCATCCAGAATGACGATGCCGTCACTGGACTGCTCGAATAGCCGTTGCCATCGTTCACTTTCCTCTTGCAACAAGCGCTCTGACGCTTTCTTTTCGGTGATATCGGCCACACTCCCCAGAAAATAGCTCGGTTTACCTTCCGCATTCCGAATCAGGTTGGCGTTGAGAAGGCCGTACACCGTATGTCCGTCCTTGTGGATGAACCGTTTCTCCATGCTGTAATGATCGATGATGCCTGCTCCGAGTTGTCGTTGCTTTTCGAGATTTTCTTCAATCACCTCCGGATGGGTGATGTCCCGCAGGTGCATGCCGATCAGCTCCTCCTCCCGATAACCCAGCATCCGACAATAGGCGGCGTTTGCCGCTTCGATTCGAAAATCCAGGGAAATACGCGCCACACCGATGCCCATGTGCTCATAGATCTGTCTGAATCGGGATTCGCTTTCCCGAAGCGCATCTTCTTCCCTTCTTCGCAACACGATATCCCAGGCCATATCTCCCAAGGCCGAAACGATTTCGACATCCCGCTCGTCATAGTCCTGTGCCTTGTTGCCTACGCCGAACACGGCCACAATCCGTCCTTCCCGGAAAATCGGCACCACCAGTTCGCGGATCACCGCTACATGACCGGAAGGCAACCCTTTTCTGTTCGGAAGCTCGGCGTATGCGTTGTGGATCACCGGTCTACCTTGCCGGATGCAATCGGCCCACACACCGGCTTTATCCATATGATAATGAAGTCCTTTGCCGTCCGCATGGCAGAACCGCAGGGTTTTGCTCGACCAGGTTTGCAGATGAATCGTTTGTTGATCGCTTTCGAAAAAATGGAAAAAGCCGATGGCGCTCTCCGTCAATGTTTCGGCCTCGTCCAAAAAGGACTGGAGCAGTTGATCGAAAGGCAGTGTTGAGGCCGCCTCGCTCAGGCGAAGACGGGCCTGAAGAACGTTTTCCATCTGTTTCTGGTGGGTGATATCGACAATGTTTCCAATGACTTTAACGATCTTTCCCTCATGACGGATCGCAACGCCGATGGTCCGAATCCACAGGCGGCGACCCTGTGCGTTGGTGAATGGAAAGACCAGGTCATAGGGTCGGCCCTCGGCGATACACGTACGGAATGCCGTTTCAATCGTCGGTCGATCTACCGGATCATAGCATTTAAGGCTGTATTGGATCAGATCGGCGGACCCCTGCAGACATTCATTGGACGAATACCCATGAATGCGGTAGGTTTCATCCGTCCATGTCATGGTCTGGGCTTCGACATCCCATTCCCATCCGCCTGCATGGGTGAGCGCTTCGATTGTATTGAGAAGCTGCTGGCTTTTCTGAAGCGCTATCTCCCGTTCGGTGCGTAAGGTGATATCCCGAACAAAATAGGCGAGTCGAACGTCCTCACCCTCTCGATGGGGTATGGGGGAAACGGTGTTTTCGAAGGTCCGTCCCTGCTGTCGATCGACAAACATAACAGGCTTTCCGGATTCGGCGGCCTTCCGAACCATGGCCCGCCGGTGTTCGGCGACCTCCGGCTGATCGTTTTTGAATGCATCCATTCCCTGGATGGTCTCAAAGGGTACATGCAGCTGATCCGCCAGAGCTGCATTGGCAAGAAGGATCGTTCCGTCGGGTTTCAGCAGAAAGAAAACCTGTGGTGCGGCATTGAGAATGTCCTGAATCTCCCGCTCACAGATGGATCCATAACCGCTGTCGCTTCTTGGTGAATTGGTTCGTGATTGCATACGTTCGTTCTTTTCTGGTGGTCGTTTCCGAACCTCAGTCTGTACCGTCGGACGGTTTTCCGGAATCGACGGGGGTATTCAAGACGCTATGGAGTGCTTTGGCCAATTCGGCCATTCGGACGGGTTTCTGAAGGCACATTCGAATACCTGATCCTCCGGGTTGGCTTGAATCCGACCAGGTGGAATATCCCGTACACAGAATCACCGGAATATCCGGGCGAAGCGCACACATTTCCTTGGCAAGTCGGTCACCGGACATTTCGGGCATGGTAAGATCGGTAATGACCACATCGAAACGATACGGTTCCTCGGAAAACAGTTTCAGCGCCTCACTCGGGCGGGTCGTCGTAACCACATGGTAGCCCAGGGCTTCCAGAACGGCCCGACCCAATTCGACTAAGGCAGGTTCATCGTCGATGAAGAGGATTCGTCCGGTCCCTTTTTCTGGGGCGGCTTTCTGTTCCTCCTTTTCCGAAAGCTTCTTTTCGGTGGATGGAAAATAAATCCAAAAGGTCGTTCCTCGGCCGGGATCGCTTTTGACCGTAATGCCTCCGCCATGGCTCTGAACGATGCCGTGAACCACAGCAAGTCCCATGCCGGTACCCTGCCCAGGGGCCTTGGTAGTGAAATAGGGATCGAAAATCCGATGCAGCTTTTCGGGTTTAATGCCACATCCCGTGTCGGAAAAAACCATTTCCAGATAGCGGCCTGGTGGAAGCTCGATGAAAAAAGTTCTCAATCCTTCGGGCAAATATATGTCACGAAGCGTCAGCGAGAGTTTTCCCTCAGATTGTCCCTGCATGGCATGGAAGGCGTTGGTTCCCAGATTGATGATAACCTGTTGAAATTGAGTCATATCGGCTAGGATAGGGCCGACCTTTCCATCCACCCGAAGCTCCAGGTCGATGGAAGTGGGGATGCTCGCTCGAAGCAGGCGGATGGCTTCTTCGGATGTTTGAACAGGATCGAGCGGCTTTCGGTCGATGTCCGATTTTCGGGAGAAGCGCAGGAGCTGCCGAACCACATCCCGGGCTCTCAGGCCGGCCCGGTGGATTTCGGTCAGTTTTTGTCGGATTTCTTGCGGAATTTGGTCGTAATCGAGGATCAGCTCCAAATTGCCGATGATGACACCCAAAAGATTGTTGAAATCGTGGGAAATCCCGCCAGTCAGGGTTCCGATGGCCTCCATTTTTCTGGATTGGCGCAGCTGTTCTTCAAGGTGTTTGCTTTGGGTAATGTCCCTGGCGAAGTTCAACGTTGCCGGTTTCCCTTCCCAGACGATGGCAACAGGGTGCACCTCGATCCAATGGATGTCTCCATCCTGTCCACTAAAACGGAGAAGGAAGTGAGATAGGTTGGCTTCCAGAATTTGATCCGGGTCGGACAACCGCTGAGCTTGGTCTTGATCCGATGGATGGAAGATCTGCGCGAATCGTATTGTATACAGATTCTCTTCGGATATAGGCAGGATGGACGTCGTCTGACGGTTGGCAAAACGGATTCGGTCCGATTGCAAGACGAAAATGGCTTCATCGGCATTTTCGATGACCTGGCGGTACCGGGTTTCCGATTCCTTCAGACGCTTTTCCGCCCGAAGGCGTTCGGCAATCTGTCTGGCAACCACGATGCCTACCGTTCGAGAGTACATGGAACTGATGCCAAAGGTCGCTTCGATCGGTACTGGCTCACCGGTCCTTGTGATCAGGTAGGTGATGATGGGATTGGAGGCCGTCATCGGTTGTGAAGGTTGATGAACGAGACATTGTTCACGGACCTGGGTCGCAAGATCGGGACTCAGGTCGCTCAGGCGTAGAGTGACCATTTGTTGGGGGGAATAGCCGAGAATAAGGGGAACACAGCGGTTGAACTGGGTGATCCGGTTGCTCGGAAGCTCGAAACTGAGGATGAGGTCGTTGGACAGATCCAAGAGTTGTCGAAAATGTTCCAGCTCCTCGAGTCGATGGCGGAGTTCCGGATAGTAACTTTTCCGAATGGAGCGTTCGCCCAGACCGATAATCTGTGAACGCAGTTTTTCCCATTGCGGCTCGTGATCAGAGGCTTGACTCATAGATTACCTCGATATCTCGAACAGAGGGAATTCTTGGATTGGTCGCCATACACGGATCCTGAATGGCTTTTCGGGCGAGCTCCGGAATATCGTTGCGGGTGACACCGCGCTGTGCCAGGCCGCCTCGGATACCGACCGCTTCCTTGAGCGCATCGATGCGTTCGACGATACGTTTCCGTTTTTCAGACCGGTCGAGTCCATCGAGATGCAACCCCATTGCCGTTCCAAGGATGTTGTAGCGGTCTTCAGCCATCGAATAATTGAAATCCACGACCGTCGAAAGCAACAGACTGTTGCATTCACCGTGAGGCAGATCGAGAAGCCCCCCTAAGCTGTGGGCCATCGCATGTACTGCACCCAAACTGGCATTTGAAAACGCCAGACCGGCATGGAGGCTTGCCAGCATCATTCGGGATCGAAGCTGGATGTTGTCGGGAGAGGCGATGACGTTTGGAAGGGTATCCGGGATGATGCGAACGGCTTCGAGTGCATGCAAGTCTGTTATCGGAGAATGGGCGCTGGAAACGAATGCTTCGATGGCGTGCACGAGGGCATCCATTCCCGTGCAGGCGGTCAAGTAGTCGTCCATCGTCGTTGTGGTTATCGGATCGATGAGGGCGACATCCGGAACCACCGTTTTGCTGATGATGGCGATTTTCACCTTCCGGTGCGTATCGTTGATGATGGCAAATTGGGAGACATCTGCGGAGGTTCCTGCAGTCGTGGGAATGCAGATCAAAGGGGGGGCGGGTACATCGACCTGATCCACCCCCTCGAAGGAAGTGATCGGTCTGTCGTTGCTGTGGGAGATTCCGATTCCCTTGGCGCAATCCATGGGGCTGCCGCCCCCGATGGCGATGATCACATCGCAGCCTTCCTTGCGATACCGTTCGACTCCTGCGGAGACTTGCTCCTCACGGGGATTGGATTGTATCGCATCGAAAACAACGGTATGAAGGGAAACTTCTTTCAGAACGGCACATACTTTCTCTGGCCACCCCACTTTCAGGACGCCCGGATCGGTCACGATCATCGGTTTTCGTGCACCAAAATTCATTGCATATCGACCGACCAGGCTTAGCGCCCCTTGCCCATACACAAATTCCGGTGCCACGAATTTTCGCAGTTCCATATCATCCTCTCCAAACCCAGAAGGTCGATGCTTTTACGAAGCCGCCCTTATTGACTTTCGTTATCGATGGCATTACAGTATTCATCATTCGAACGATTGCATGGGGCGATCGGTTGACGATTCGGGGCTGCATCGAAACGGCAGACCCCATTTTTTCTGAAGGAGGCTATTATGTTGGAAGTCAGCAAATCGGCAACCGAAGCCATTGCCGATTATTTTCAGGGGAAGAAGCCGGTTCCGATCCGGATATTCTTGAACGAAGGCGGCTGAGGGGGACCCAGCCTGGCGATGGCTCTGGATGAGCCTCGGGAAAACGATGCCACGTATGAAATCGGCGGGTTTACCTACCTGGTGGACAAAGACTTTTTGGCCAAAGTCCAGCCCATCAAGGTCGATTACATGATCAGCGGTTTCAAGCTCGACTGTGCCATTGATTTTGGCGCCGCTGGCGGCTGCTCAAGCTGCGGAACCGGCACCTGCGGCTGATCGGCCGATTGATCCGCTGCAAACCAACGACCCGGAAGGGCGCCTGACCGGCTCCTTTCCGGGTCGTTTCGTTCATGCGTTTTTCTTTTCTTCGATCTTGTCGGGTTCCTTCTTTTCCTCGGATGTGGCCTCCTTGAAGTTTCGGATGGCCTTGCCGAGCCCACCGCCGATTTCCGGAAGTTTGCCTGCCCCGAAAATGATCAAAACGATCACCAGAATCACCATCAACTCGGACATTCCCAACCCGAACATAACGCCTCCTATTCCGAAGAAGCCCCTCGTT
>CAZJXF010000181.1:0-6120 GCA_964549995.1 uncultured Desulfatirhabdium sp.
AACACGTTTCCGCTGCTTCGCAAAACACCACCCGCCCTCCTGCTGGAAGCCCGGTATTGGAAAGGTATCGGGAGATGGAGACTTTTTGCGAATCCATCAAACATTCGTGGCGGTAATAGCCCTTCCCTTATCCCTCGTTCAGCATACCCGCCCACAGGCATTTCCAAGCAAGGCACTACCGGCTTCCGGCAGCCTGCATCAGCTTCTGGATCCGAAGTCGAAGGGCATTCAATCGGATGAATCCTTCGGCGTCTTTCTGCCGATACACCGATTCATCCTCGAAGGTGGCAAAATCCAAGCTGTAGAGGGATCTATCGGATTTTCTGCCGAGCACCCGACAATTGCCTTTGTAGAGTTCCAGTCGAACCACCCCGGAAACGTTCTGTTGGGTATCGTCGATCATGCGCTGCAGCAGTCGCATTTCCGGCGAAAACCAGAATCCGTAGTAGACGAGTTCGGCATATTTGGGGATGAGGCTGTCGCGCAAATGCATCACTTCCCGATCGAGGGTGATAGACTCCATAGCCATGTGCGCCACCCGCAGGATGGTTCCGCCCGGGGTTTCATACACACCTCTCGATTTCATGCCGACAAATCGGTTTTCGACCAAGTCCACCCGACCGATGCCATGTTTGCCGCCCAATTCGTTCAGTGCCTTGAGCAGCTTGGCGGGTGTCATCCGATTTCCATTCAAGGCAACGGGGTCCCCGCTCTCGAAGGTCAGTTCGATCACCTCGGGGTGATCGGGTGCCGCCTTCGGCGAGACGGTCAGTTTGAAAATGTCTTCCGGAGGCTCGGCCCAGGGGTCTTCCAGAATGCCGCCCTCATAACTGATGTGCAGCAGATTGGCATCCGAACTGTAAGGCTTGGCCGGAGTGGTCGGAACGGAAATGCCGTGTTTTTTGGCGTATTCCATGAGGGCCGTCCGCGAGGTCAGGTTCCACTCCCGCCAGGGGGCGATGATGCGAATGTGCGGATCGATGGCATAATAGGTGAGCTCGAAACGGACCTGATCGTTGCCTTTTCCGGTGGCGCCGTGACTGACGGCATCCGCGCTTTCGGCCAACGCCGTTTCCATCTGATACTTGGCGATCAAGGGACGGGCCAGAGAGGTTCCGAGCAAGTATTGCCCCTCGTAGATAGCGTTTGCTCGAAACGCCGGAAAAACGAATTCCCGAACGAAGGTTTCCTTCAGATCCGAAATATAGACCTTGGATGCGCCTGTCGCGACGGCATTGTTTCGGATCTGCTCCAGGTCATCCTCTTGGCCGATATCCGCCGAGAAGGTGATGACCTGACATTGATAGGTTTCGATCAGCCATTTGAGAATGACCGATGTATCGAGGCCGCCGGAATAGGCCAGAACGACTTTCTTGACGGTTTCAGGCATGAGAGGCTCCTTTCGTGAGCAATTCCATCAGAATCGCCTTGTTCATGTGCATTTTGTTTTCGGCCTGGTCCCAGATGACCGATGCCGGATCTTCCAGAAGCTGCTCCGAAATTTCTTCCCCCCGGTGTGCCGGCAGGCAGTGCAGCACGATCGCTGCGGGATCGGCCAAGGAAACCAGCTGTCGGTCAATCTGAAAACCCTGAAAGATTTTTTTGCGCTCGGCCTGCTCGGATTCCTGCCCCATGCTGGCCCACACATCGGTATAGAGGACATGGGCCCCGCAAGCAGCCTCCTTCGGATCGGAGACGACCGATATCCGACCGGAAGCCATCCCTCTGGCCCGCTCCAAAATGGCCGCATCGGGATGGTAGCCTTCCGGACAGGCCAGAACCAGATCGAAGCCGAGCACAGCAGCCGCGTTGATCCAGGAGTGGGCGACATTGTTTCCGTCTCCGACCCAGGCCACCCGGATGCCCGAACAAGTGCCGAAGCGCTCGATCACGGTCATCAGATCGCTCAGCACCTGGGTGGGATGGTAGCGGTCCGTCAGGGCGTTGATGACGGGAATGGAGGCGAATTCGGCGAATTCTTCGAGCAGGTCCTGCGAAAACGTCCGGATGGCGACCGCATCCACATACCGGGCCAACACCCGGGCCGTATCCCGGACGGGCTCGTTCCGGCTGACCTGGGTGTCACGGGTGTTGATGTAAAGCGGTGTGCCGCCAAGCTGCACCATGGCAGCCTCGAAGGAAACGCGAGTTCGGGTGGAAGGCTTGTCGAAAATCAATGCAAGGGATTTTCCGATCAGCGGTCGATCCATAATCCCCTGACTTCTGCGCTTTTTAAAAGCAATTGCCCGATCGAAGAGCCGTTCAAAATCGTCCCGGGTCAAATCCAACAGGGTGAGCAAGTCTTTTTTCATCGGCCGAATACCTCATCCAAACAGGAAAGAAGGGCATCGATGTCGTCTACACCGACCAGAAGCGGCGGAACGAACCGAAGGACATTTCCCTGAACGCAATTGATCAAGAATCCCTTTTCCATACAGGCCATGACCACATCGGCTCCTTCTGCCTCGATTTCAGCACCGATCATGAGTCCTCGGCCGCGAACGTCCCGAATTACGGCATGCCGTGCGGCGATGTCCCGTAGCCCAGCCATCAGCCGCTCCCCCATGGCCCTGGCATGTGCGAGGATGTCGGTTTCCGTCAACACGCGCAGGACGGCCCGGGAGGCCGCCGTCACCAATGGGGTTCCGCCGAAGGTCGAGGCATGGGCTCCCGGACTGAAGGCGCCTGCGACTGTTTCCGTACATGCCATGGCCCCCATGGGAAGGCCGTTGGCCAATGCCTTGGCAAGGGTCATGATGTCGGGTCGCACCCCCTCGTGCTCATGGGCGAAGAGTTTTCCGGTACGGCCCATACCGGTCTGAATCTCGTCGTAAATCAGCAGCGCTCCCGTTTCATCGCAAATACGGCGGACCGCCTGCAGGTATCCGGGATCGGGAAGGCGAATGCCTCCCTCCCCCTGAATCGGTTCGAGCATCACAGCACAGGTCGCTGAAGTGACCGCATTCTGCAAGGCATCGATGTCGTTGAAGGGGACGAATCGAAATCCAGGCAAAACGGGTTCGAAGCCTTTTCGGATCTTCTCCTGCCCGGTCGCAGAAAGTGCGGCCATGGTCCTGCCATGAAAGGACTGGGTCATCGATACGATCTCGTACCGATCGGTTTCCCCCCGATCCTTGAAATACTTGCGGGCGATCTTGATGGCCGCCTCGTTTGCCTCCGCACCGCTGTTGCAGAAGAAGACCCGGTCCGCAAAGCAATTTTCGGTCAGCAGGCGGGCTACCTCGATCTGGGGTCGGGTGTAGTAAAGATTCGACACGTGAACCAGGGTAGCGGCCTGCTCGCTGATCGCCCGGGTCACTTCCGGATGACAATGCCCGAGGTTACATACGGCAATACCGGCCACAAAATCCCGATAAGCCTTTCCGTTTTCGTCCCAGACCAGGCAGCCCTCCCCCCGGACCAGCACGATGGGAAACCGTTTGTAGGTGCCTGCAATGTGCCGCTCGGCGGCATCGATCCAAACCGATGAAGGGGATGTCGTCATTTCGTGAATTCCGTTCCGATACCTCTGTCCGTAAACAATTCGAGAAGCAGCGCATGCCGCTTCCGACCGTTGATGATATGCACCTTCTGCACCCCGTTCAAAATGGCCTCGAGGGCGCATTCGACCTTGGGAATCATGCCGCCTGTAATCTCCCCCGATTGGATGAGCGCGTGGGCCAGCTCCCGATTGAGCGAAGAAACGAGTCTGCCCTGAGCATCGAGAATGCCGTCTACGTCCGTCAGCAGGATGAGCCTTCCGGCCGAAAGCGAAATGGCGATATGGCTGGCTACCAGATCGGCATTGATATTGAAAGTTTCTCCGTTTTCGCCGACACCCACCGGTGCAATTACGGGAATGAACCCTTGGGTGGTCAAGGTGTGGATGAGGGCGGGGTTGACTTCGGTCACTTCCCCGACCAGCCCCGGATCGATGATTTCCGGAGGACTGTCCGCCGATTCCCTGTGGATGATCTGCATTTTTCTCGCGGTAATGAGCCCGCCGTCCTTGCCCGAAAGACCGACGGCCCGGCCACCCATGCGGTTGATCTGCAGAACGATGGCTTTGTTGATCTTGCCGGCAAGAACCATCTCGACCACGTCCATGGTAACGTCGTCTGTAAGCCGCATGCCGCGAACAAACTGCGGTTGAATGTGCATCTTTTCGAGCACTTCGTTGATTTGCGGCCCGCCGCCATGAACGATGACCGGATTGAGTCCGACATATTTCAGAAGGGTGATGTCCTGGGCGAAATCGGCCTTGAGCTGCTCGTCCACCATGGCATGACCACCGTACTTGACGACCACGGTCATCCCGGCAAACCGACGGATGTAGGGAAGCGATTCAACGAGAATATCGGCGACATTCGGGGTCATATGGGTGTCTCCGGACTATAAAAAGGCTGGGCTCGCAAAAAGTCAGATGCTCTTGTTTAACCCGCAGGAGAGCGGGTGCATTTTGCTTGCGCAGCGGAAAAACTCAGCAGCCCGATCTCGTAGGATCGGGCGGATAGCCAAGATGGAAACGATGGCTTTCTGAAAGGCAACATCCGGATTTTCAATCCAAAATAGATGAAGCGCGTCCGCCCGATCCAACGATCTCCGGCTGCTTCAAACACGTTTCCGCTGCTTCGCAAAACACCACCCGCCCTCCTGCTGGAAGCACGGCATTGGAAGGAAATCGGTAGGTGGCGACTTTTTTGCGAGTCCGTCACAAAATGAATCTGCTCAAATCCTGATTGTTCTTGATAGCCGAAAGCCGGGCATCCACCATGGCTGCATCGATGCGGATGGTGGGTTCCGGAACGTCCGGAGCTTCGAAGAGAATATCCTCGAGCAGCTTTTCCATTACCGTATGCAGGCGTCGGGCTCCGATGTTATCGGTCGATGCGTTCACTTCCTCAGCGATGGATGCGATTCGGTCGATGGCCTCCTCTTCGAAGACGAGACGAACGCCTTCGGTCGCCAACAGTTCGGTGTACTGCAAGATCAAGGCGTTTTCGGGTTCCGTCAGAATCCGCTTGAAATCCGTTTTCGTCAGAGACTGCAGCTCTACCCGGATGGGAAACCGTCCCTGGAGCTCTGGAATGAGATCGGAGGGAGCTATTCCATGAAAGGCACCCGAAGCGATGAACAGGATGTGGTCCGTCTTGACCGGACCGTATTTCGTGTTCACACTGCTGCCTTCGACGATCGGCAGCAGGTCCCGTTGAACCCCTTCCCGAGAAACATCGGGACCTGTCGTCGAGCCCTTACCGACGATCTTGTCGATTTCATCCAGAAAGACAATACCCGCCTGCTCCACCCTGCCGATCGCCTCTGCGACGACTTCTTCCATGTCGATAAGGTTCTGGGCCTCTTCCTGGGTCAGAATCTTCATCGCTTCCGGCACCTTGACCTTACGTCTACGGGTGTTCTTGGGCAATAGACCGCTCAGCATATCTTTGAAATTGATGCCCATTTCTTCCATACCGACATTCGAGAAGATTTCGATGGTGGGCATCTGCCGTTCGGTCACGTCCAGATCGACATAACGGTTGTCGAGCTTTCCTTCCCGGAGCATGGTACGGAGCTTTTCCCGGGTGGACGACCCCTCATCGGATGTGGCAGTGACCACTTCCAGAAGGGGGCCTTCCTTGCCGATATCGCTTGCGGTCGAACGCGATTTCGGAAGGAGAAGATCGAGCATGCGCTCTTCAGCAATGCTCCTCGCCCTGGGCTGCACCGCCTGCTGAGCCCTGCTCTTGGCCTGGGTGATGGCAAGCTCGACCAGGTCACGGATCATCGACTCGACATCCCGGCCGACATAACCGACTTCCGTGAACTTGGACGCCTCCACCTTGATAAAAGGAGCATCGGCAAGTCTGGCCAGCCTACGAGCGATTTCGGTCTTGCCGACTCCGGTCGGCCCGATGAGGATAATGTTCTTGGGCGCAATTTCATCCCGAAGCTCTTCCCGCACTTGTTGCCTGCGCCAGCGGTTTCGGAGAGCGATCGCCACACTGCGCTTGGCCTCATGCTGTCCAACGATGTACTTGTCAAGTTCCCGAACGATGTCAACCGGTTTCAATGCGTCCATGCGCAATTTCCTCGATGGTGATTTCGGTGTTCGTATAGACG
>CAZJXF010000182.1:0-6074 GCA_964549995.1 uncultured Desulfatirhabdium sp.
CAAAAATGACCACCAGTGAGGACGATTTCTATGCAGCCGGTTTCAAGATCGGACCCGTGACCAACGGTCTCAGTATGGCTGCTACGTGGGCGAGTCTCGCTACCTTTCTGGGGGTCATCGCCTTGATCTCCAAAATGCAGGTGCCTTTCGTGTACCTGTGGATTCAATGGTCCATTTCCATTCCGTTGTTGACCCTCCTCTATGGAACCAGTCTCCGCCGCATGAAGGCCTATACCCCCGGAACCTTCATCAAGGCCCGCTATGGAAACGGTGCAACCCTCGTCATCGCCTGCTGGATGATCCTCATCATGGTCATGTACGCCCTCGGCCAAATGATCGGGTTGGGGCAGGCATTCGAAATGCTCTTCGGCATTCCCTACAATATTGCGCTGATCGTCTCCGGTATTGCAACCGTCGGCTACATCACCCTGGGCGGCATGTACGGGGCCTCCTACAATGCCGCTTTTCAGATGGTCATCATGACGGTGGCCATGGTCGTTCCGATGGGTGCCATCATGAAGCAGATGGGATCATCGGGGTGGTGGTTTCCACCGCTCGCCTACGGGGACATGGTTCCGGCCATGATGAAGGTTCTGCCGACCTTCTTTGACATGAAATACGATTTCCGATGGTATTTCGCCCTGATTCCGGCCTTCACTCTCGGGCCTGTCGCTCTGCCTCACCTGGCCATGCGGGTGTTTACCTCGTCGAGCGTCAAGAACGCCCGATGGGCGGTCGTGTGGTTCGTTCTGTTCTTGGGTCTGCTCTTTGCCGGAACCTATACGAGCGGTTTCGCCGGAAATTATTTCCAGGCCACAACGGGCAAAACCATCGCCAAACCCGACCAGACCTTGCTGATCCTCAATGTGTTCTATAACCCTGTCTGGGTGGCTGCCTTCGTCATGGGTGGTGCGCTGGCGGCCGGCCTTTCCACGGTCGGCGGTAACCTGATGGCCATCTCAGGACTTGTCGGAAACGACATCCTGACCATCCTGGCTCCATCGATGGACAGCAAGACCCGCGTCAAATGGGGATTCGTCGCTCTGGGTCTCGGTGGGATCATCGCCGTTCTGCTGGCCTTCAACCCCCCGAAATTCCTGGTCACGAGCATTCTGTGGGCGTTCGGATTGCTTGCATCGACGGCAACCCCCGGCATTCTGCTGGGCGTATGGTGGAAAGAGGCGAACAAACTGGCACTGATCGTTTCTTCAACGATTTGTGGTATCATCTACATCGTCATTTCTCCCCATGTGCTTCCGAGCATCGTCGTTGGAAAGGGTGCAACCGCAGCCCTCGGCATGTCCGGCGGCATGGTGACCGTACCCCTTTCGTTCACCCTCTTCATTTTCCTTTCGATCCTTTTCAACCGGATTCCGGCCCTTCAGGCCTATGCACCGACGCTGAAGGACAAGCAGGTCATCGATCGGATTCACGGATGGGGGGATTATGATGAAACCCGTTACAACAGCTTGACCTGGCCCATCATTCTGGCCATCGTGTGCATCGGCATCACGATCTGGGGGCTTCAGCCCTGGAAGTTCTAAAGTGATGACACCCTAACCGTCCGCCGTTCATGGGCATGGCCGATTTTCCCGAGGAAGGGGGAATCGGCCATGTTGTTTCAGAAAATCCCAAAGGCTGCGTTGCGGTTTGAAGAAGACCATGGTACATGTGGATGGTCTCACAAAAAGGTCTGTGAGTCTCCAGAGAGCTGCATGGAAGCAGGCACACCATTTTCGCCGCATCGGAAAAACCGAGCCGCCCGATCCCGTAGGATCGAGCGGATAGCCAAGATGGAAACAGTGGTTTTTTGAACAACACCCTTTAGCCCTTTCGATTCATTGGATACCAACATGCCTTATCTGCATCATATGATCCGGGTGTTACGATTCGAAGAATCCGTATATCGGGAAGTGATCACCCGCAACAAACTTTCTCTATGGTACACAGCCTTCAACATTTCCATTCTGGGGCTGCTCTATGGGGGAAGCAACGTACTGTTCGCCGAAACCATTCTGGCATCGCATGGGATCTTCGAGCCTGTCGCTCCTCAGGTCAAAACCACCCTGCTGCTGATGGGCGTATCGATCACCTTTCTGGTGCATGGGGCCGCAGCGCTTTTCGCCTGGGTATTTTGCCGAGGCATCGGCGGATCAACCCTCTTTATGCCGGTGTATCTCGCCATCGGAATGGCTGCCGTCGCCTTCTGGCCGATGGCTCCCATCCTTTCTGCGGTATTGAGCAGATCGGGCGGACAGGCTGCCTTCGGTCTTCTTCTCGTGACCCTGGCCTATGGATTCGTCGTCCTTTTCCACGCCGTCAAATCCGCGTCTGGTCTGGCCCTTCCTCGGATGGTCATTGTATCGGTGATTCTCGTCATTTATATCATCAGCTTCATGTATCTCTGGGTCGGATAAATGGCCGACGTCCAGGATATCCATTTCTACTTGCGACGATGCTTCCTTGTTCTGACAGCGCTGCTTGTCTGCACGTTCGATCTTTCCTTTGCCTCGCCCCATTTCATCTCACTCAAGCATCCCACAGAGGAGCGGCTGCTGGATCCGAATTTCTGGATCGGGCAATCGAGACAACCCGACGCCGTCCTTCTGACTTCTTCCGACATCGATCGGCTCAACCAGGAGATACGAACGACGTTTCAGGCCGGCATCAACCTTCTGGATGAAACGGTGCTTCGATCGGGTCAAGCGCTTCGATGGAAGCTTCTTCAGGAGTACGACGAGCTGGGCGGTCGATTGTCGATCGGTTCTCCTGAAAAAGGAAAGCGCTTTCGCAACTCCCTGCTTTACAACCTTGCGCTTACACGTATCCCAGACGACATTCCCGTGCGATACGGCATCGTCACCCGATGGTGCGATCAGCGCCTGTTGCCTACCACCGCAGCAGCCATTGCCGATCCGGAATCCAAGGACATCGATCTCGTCCAGAACAGTGTTCTTGATATCGGCACACCCGTCCGCATCCTGCATGAAACTCGGGATGGGCGTTGGCTGTTCGTTCATTGCGACATCAGCGCCGGATGGGTCAAACGGGAATCCGTCGCATTCTGTGACCGGAACGCCGTTCAACGCTTTCTGAAACCGGAGACACCGGTGGCGTTCCTCCAACCCAAATCCCCCATTCGGGAAGAAGGTTCAGAAACAGCGAACCCCATCGGACGGCTGCGTATGGGAGCTTATCTGCCTTTTGCCGGAGACTGCTCTGGTCCCATGGTTTCCGTATGGGTACCCCGGAGAACCGCGGAAGGCGATCTGGAAGTGCGCAAGGGATGGGGTTCCGGAAACGATGTCCACATCGGCTTTCTGCCGTTGACGACCCGAAACATCCTCTCTCAAGCTTTCCGGATGCTCGGCGAACCCTACGGGTGGGGCGGCAAAGGGCAGGCCCAGGATTGCTCCCGACTGATCCAGGAAATCTTTGCGACCATGGGCTTGATGCTTCCCCGAAATTCCGGTGATCAAGCCAGGGTGCTCCAAACCGTCGCTTCCTTCGGACAAGAAGTTGGGTGCCCGGATCGGGTGGCGCAAATCCGGAAATCGGTCGAACCAGGTTCCGGTATTCTTTACCTGAAAGGCCATATCATGCTCTATGTGGGGTCGATGGGGCAGGCGGTGTATGTCCTTCACGCCACGCATGGCTACCGAACGGTGCATCCGGACGGAGAACGGTTCGTAAGACTCCATCGGGTAGTCGTCAGCGACTTGTCGCTGGGGGAGGGGACCCGAAAGGGATCCTTGTGCGACCGGCTGATCTCGGTGCATGGGATTGCGGGGGGCAGATAAGGTTCGGAAGGCGGCATACAGGGATTGAACAGCAGCTGGTGCCCTCTGTTTTACAAAGGTCATTCCCTGAATCTTGATTCAAAATGTGTATGTAGGCCTTGCTCATCCAACATTAAAACGATTCCATACGCATTTTTTCCTTATCTTTTTCCCCTTCTCTATATTCACCTTTTTACAGTCAATAAAGTCTTGACAAATTCCACCAGTATGTTTTGACTAACGAGGATGATGGCCTCGCAAAAAGTCAGATGCTCTTGTTTCACATGTAAGAGAGCGGGGGGATTTTGTTCAGCATTGGAAAAACTCAGCCACCTGATCTCGTGAGGGCCGGGCATGTAGCCAAATACAACAGGAGATATCATCTTATTGGAATCATACGTTTTCCAAACACAAGCCGAAGGAATGTGCATGCCCTGACCAACGATCCTCGGCGGTTTCAAACACGTTTCCGCTGCTGCATCAAGAGGCGTGCCCGTCTCAATGCTCAGGGCCGGAAAGATCCTAAAATCGGCCATACAGCGACTTTTGGTGGGTCCATCAAGATTCGGCCTATCGGATGAACGTGACTCTCTGTTTACCGTGTGAAACGCATTTTCGTTTCAAGTAATCCGGAATAGACAAGTGGGATACGCCGATGAGACGAACATGAGATGGCTTGAGACGCAGTTTCGGTTAACTGTCTTTTAAACTGCTGGACAAAAAATCAACTTCGAGATAACCATTACGAAAGAGGGTCGGAATTGGGAAGCCATCTCCTCACGTCGCAGATCGGGCAGCGGTTAGTTCTCCCAGGTCATTTCGAGGTTCCAGTGGTCTTGGAAGATGTGCGACCCATTGGTTCTGATGATTCGGGAGTTTATGAATGCCGTGTCCGTCTGCCCGACGGCTCATTGGAAGAGGCCATCATCTCTGCCGAAGAAGTCGAGGCCGTTCTCGGAAAGGCGCCTGAAAAAGCCAAAGCAGGAACCCCGGTGGATGCAGAGAAGCTGCGACTTCTCATCGAATCCACTCGAATTCGATTGGCTTATGCGTATGACCGACAGTTCGCCGTAAGCCTTTCGGGCATCCGCACCCTGCCGCATCAGATCGAAGCAGTGTACCAAGCGATGCTTCCTCAGCCTCGGTTGCGGTTTTTGCTCGCGGATGATCCCGGGGCTGGCAAGACAATCATGGCCGGGTTGCTGATAAAGGAGCTGAAGCTGCGTGAGGCGATTGATCGTATTCTCATTCTTTGCCCCGCCCCGCTCACCATACAATGGCAGGACGAGATGCTCCGCTGGTTCGGCGAGCCTTTCGACATGATCTTTTCCGCTGTCGACCAAAAGCAATTGACGAATCCGTGGCAGAGGTATTCCCAGATCATCGCTTCCATTGACTACGCCAAGCAAGATGACGTGCGAGAGCGTGTCTGGCGACAGCGGTGGGATCTCGTCATTATCGACGAGGCGCACAAATGTTCGGCCAGAACAGCCTCAGGCGGACAGAATCGAGAATCCAAGGTTGCGACGACGAAACGGTATGACTTGGCGTCCCGTCTCACATCCCAGGCAGACCATGTCCTCCTTTTGACTGCCACACCTCACCATGGAGATGAAGACAAGTTCGCACATTTCCTTCGGCTCATTGACCCGGACCTGTTCCCGGAACCGCACCGCCTCGGAAAACAGGCTTCCGAAATACGGCAAAATGTTTTCCGACTGGGGAAGGATTCCCCCTGGTGCCTGCGACGTCTTAAAGAGGATTTAAGGGATGCAAACGGCAAGAGGCTCTTTCCCGATCGTCATGCAAAAACCGTCACTTTTGAACTGAACAGCGACGAGTACAACCTTTATAAGAGCGTTACAGCTTACATCAACGAGTTTATCCCTCAGCAAACAGGGCAAAGACGTTCCTCCGCAGCACTGACCCGGACGGTTTTGCAACGCAGGTTGGTGAGCTCTACCTGCGCCATTCACGAGTCACTAAAGCGGCGGTTGAACAAGCAGGAAGATCTCCTGGAGGAGCTCGAGGGGCTCACGCCGACCCAGCGGGCCAAACGGCTGGCCGCTTTGCAGGGTTTCCTGCAGGACGCCGAGCAAGAAGAAGACGATCTTGACGATGCGACACGCGACCAATTGGTGGATGAATACACGGGCGCGCTGGAACTTGAACAGTTACGATCGGAAATCTCCGCTCTCAAGGAACTCGTCGAGCAGGCGCGAAGGGTTCGTGAAGACGCAAACGATTCCAAGCTGGCCGCATTGAAGAAGTGCCTCGGCGAGGCGCAGTTCATGG
>CAZJXF010000183.1:0-6045 GCA_964549995.1 uncultured Desulfatirhabdium sp.
TCGTCATTTACAGCATCGCCATCCGGTATATCCAGGCCCTCGAATCCACGCTGATCCTGACCCTCGAGCCGATCCTGAATCCCCTGTGGGTGTTCCTCGTGATTCAGGAAAAACCGGGCGGCATGGCGTTGTGGGGTGCGGCCGTCGTCATCGCTGCCGTTCTGGGAAGGGCTCTTGTCGGAATGAGACAACCATAAATGCCTATAGCGAAGCGCTTTCGCCACCCCAGGAGATGAAAATCCAATCATCGTTTCGGACCGATGCAGCGGTTCAGAACGATGGCTTACGCTCGACCTCGTAGGGACGACCCGGCGGGTCGCCCCTACAGGCTTTCGCATTTAGGCACTTTCGCACTACGTACTACGCACTTCTCTTGTCTGTTTTTGAAGAGGTCATCTATGGAAGAATCCGTACTCTCCCCTCAAGCCCGCATCGAGGATCTCGAATCCGAATTGCGAGGGACCTCCGAATCCCTCATCCAAGCCAGGCGGGAGGCGATGGAATGGGAAACCACCTTCAACGCCAGCAGCGATGCCTTCTGGATCCTCGACACGGATCATCACGTTCTGCGTTCGAACCGCGCCGCAGAGACGATATTTCGCAAACCGGTGGATGCGATGATCGGCAGGCTGTGCTGCGAAATCGTTCACGGAACGCCCAGCCCCATTCCGGAATGCCCCTTGCGGCGATCCCGAACCACCCTTCGGCGGGAAACCATGGAGCTGGTCGTCGGAGATCGCACCTACCAGATCAGCGTCGATCCGATCCTGGATGGCGAAGGCCGCTTCGATGGAGCGGTGCACGTGGTGAGCGACATCACCGATCGAAAACGCACGGAAATGGCGCTCCAACAAAGCGAAGCGATGTATCGCGACATGGTGGAAAACAGCACCGTTCTCATTTGCACCCACGACCTGGAAGGCCGCGTCTGGAGTGCCAACAGAAAGGCGGCGGAAACTCTCGGTTATCCAGATTTCGACATCAGCCGCATTGCCTTCCTGAATGTTCATATTCAGGATTTTCTTCTGCCCGAAGTTAGAGACCTGTTTCCCCTCTATATCGAGGAACTGAAAACCAAGGGGGTCGCCAGAGGCGAAATGACCGTGCTCGATGCCCGAGGCAATCGTCGGATCTGGGAGTACAACAACAGCCTTCGCACCGAGGGCGTGGAGCGGCCGATCGTGCGGGGGATCGCTCACGACATCACCGAGAGACGAACGGCAGAACAGCAGCTGAAACGCCGCCTGACCTACGAACGGTTGCTTTCCGACATATCGACGCTGGCGGTTCGGGTGGAGGAATTGAGCGAAGACGACTGGTTGAGCCCGTTTTTGGAATGCGCCCTCGAAATCATGGGAAAGACCCTTCAGGTCAGCCGGACCTATCTTTTCGAGTATTCCCATGAATCGGATACCATGACGAACACGTTTGAATGGTGTGCGGAGGGGATTTCCGCGCAAAAGGAAAACCTTCGCGACATTCCGGCCTCTTCCGTTCAATGGGGGATGGACACGCTGTTTCGGGGAGAAAGCATCCGTGTGGAGGATGTCGAGGAAATTCCGGATCAGGCGGTTCGGGATATCTGTCGCTCTCAGGGCATTCTTGCCTTTCTGGCCGTTCCACTCCATGTGGGCGGCAGGTATTTCGGCATGCTCGGTTTCGATGAATGCAAGCATCGGCGCAAGTGGCCCGCCGAAGATGTGGAGCTGTTGTTTTCCATTTCCCGGATCATCTCGGGAGTCATCGAACGCAAACGGAACGAAGAAGCCCTTCGGGAGAGCGAACAGCGCTTTCGCCGCATTTATGAGGAATCGCCGATCGCCTATCAATCTCTGGATGTCGATGGGAGGATTCTCGATGTCAATCCGGCCTGGCTGCACTTGTTCGGGTATGATCGGGAGGAGGTGATCGGGAAATACGTGTGGGAGTTTTTCACCCCGGAAAGCCGACGGGTCTTTGAAACGAATTTTCCGGTGTTTCGAGAACGCGGGGCCGCTCACGGAAGGGAGCGGGAAATCGTTCACAAGAACGGCCGGATCATGACCGTTCTTTTTGACGGAATATGGGTTCGGGACAAGCAGGGAAATCCAGCGTATACCCACTGCGTTCTGCACGACATCACGGAACGCAAAGCGGCCGAGCGTGCGCTTCAAAGAAGCGAGGAGGATTTTCATCAACTCTTCGAGGCCGAATCGGATGCCATCTTTCTGATCGACAACGAAACCGGCCGCTTGCTGCGGGCCAACCAGGCGGCATGCGACATGTACGGCTACAGCCGGGAAGAACTCCTGGCCATGAAGAACACCGATCTGTCCGCCGAACCCGAGCAGACCCGGAAGGTTACCGTGGATACGCCGCCGATTGAAGAGCGCATCATCCGGATTCCCTTACGGTGGCACCGCCGAAAAAACGGGGAACGGTTTCCGGTTGAAGTGACCGGAAGGTTTTTCCTGCGTGAAGGAAGGCCCGTTCACATCGCAGCCATCCGGGACATCACCGAACGGATGAAAGCCGAGGAGGAACAGGAAAGATTGCGCGAACAGTTGTTTCACGCCCAGAAACTCGAATCCGTCGGGAGGCTTGCAGGCGGTGTGGCCCATGATTTCAACAACATGCTTGCAGTCATCATCGGCAGGGCGGAAATGGCGCTGGTGAAAGCGGGGCCTTCCTCTCCGGTTGGATCCGATATCCAGGACGTTCTCAAGGCGGCACAGAGATCCGCTGAGCTGACCCGTCAGCTTCTGGCCTTTGCTCGCAGGCAGACGGCGGAACCGAAGGTGCTCGATCTGAACGATATCATCACCGACATGCTCAAGATGGTGCGAAGGCTGATGGGGGAGAACATGAGCCTTCGGTGGATGCCGGGGGCCAACCTTTGGCCGGTCAAGATCGATCCGGCGCAAGTGGATCAGATTCTGGCCAACCTGTGCGTGAATGCGCGCGACGCCAAACATCCCCAAAAAGAGACCGGAACCATCCAGATCGAAACTCGAAAGGTACGGATCGACGAAAGCTACTGCAGCGGGCATGTGGATTGTACGCCCGGGGAGTACGTCATGCTGGCCGTAAGCGATGACGGCGTCGGCATGGATCGGGAAACGCTGGCTTTGGTTTTCGAGCCCTTCTTCACCACCAAGGAAGTCGGTAAAGGAACCGGGTTGGGACTTTCGACGGTGTTCGGGATCGTCAAACAAAACGGCGGGTTCATCAATGTGTACAGCGAGCCGGGGCAGGGAACGACGTTCAAGATCTATCTGCCGAGGGTTCAGGAGGCTGCTCCGGCTGAGGAAGCGACGCCAGAGACCACGGTTCGGTTGGAGGGTACCGAGACGGTCCTGATCGTCGAGGACGAGGAGACCGTTCTGGAGCTTGCCAAACAGATTCTCGAGCATTACGGCTATCGGGTCCTTGCGGCCGGAAGACCGGGTGAAGCCGTCGATCTGGCGCGGTCATACCAAGGCCGGATCGATCTGCTGGTGACCGATGTCGTGATGCCGGAGATGAACGGCAAGCAACTGAAAGGCCTCATTGCCGAGATGCATCCCGATATCCGGGTGCTCTTCATGTCCGGCTATACGAGCAACGTCATTCAGCAGAAGGGTATTCTCGACGAGGGGATTCACTTTATCCAGAAGCCGTTTTCCGTTCGGGCGTTCGCCGAAAAGGTGCGGACCATTCTGGGCTGATGCCTGTTCCATCGAAAGGCCGCTACCTGTCGCATGAAAACGAAGCCTGAATCGGCGGATGTCTCGGTCATCATCCCCACCTTCAATCGGGCCGGATGGGTGCGGGAGGCTGTCGACTCTGTCCTGCACCAAACCGTGAAGCCCCGGGAAGTCCTTGTCGTAGACGATGGATCGACGGATGGTACGGGAGACGTTCTGAGCGAATATGGGGATGCCATACGGGTGCTGCGCCTTGAGGAAAACCGGGGAGTATCTGCAGCCCGGAACCGGGGTATCGAAGCTGCCGCCGGCCGGTATGTCGCCTTTCTCGACTCGGATGACCTGTGGCTTCCCCGAAAACTCGAAGTCCAGATGGCCTATGTTCGGGAGTATCCCGAATTCCGGATTCATCAGACGGATGAAATCTGGATCCGAAACGGCGTTCGGGTCAATCCGGGCAAACGGCATCGGAAACCCGAAGGTTGGATCTTCGAGCCGTCTCTCCATCTGTGCCTCATCAGTCCTTCGGCCGTGATGATCGAAAAGCGGTTGTTCGATGAGGTCGGCCTCTTCGACGAGCGCTATCCGGCATGCGAAGACTACGATTTGTGGCTGCGGATCACCTGTCGCTTTCCGGTGGGCCTCGTTCGGCAGGCCCTGATCGTGAAGCGGGGCGGGCATTCGGACCAGTTGAGCCGGTTGCCGGTATTGGACAAATACCGGATTGAATCGATCTGGAATCTGTTGAAAAGCGGGATGCTTTCCGATGCCCAGGTTCGGGCTGCGGTGGACGTGCTGCGGCAAAAGTGCGCCATCTACGCCACCGGGTGCCGGAAGCGGGGAAGGCTTGAAGAGGCGGAGGAATATCTGCGAATGGCACGCGAATGCGAGGCGGCCTGCGCGTGAAGTGATGCTTACGAAAGGCGAATATCAGGGGGCAGAAGACAGGAGTCAGGAGTCAGGAGTCAGAGGTCAGAAGAAAAGCGGAAGAAGTCTGCTTTTTTAAGGATCGGTCTTGCGACTTCCATTGATCGGGGTGAAAGCCCGGTTGCAAGTGGAATTATCGTGACCCCAGCAGGGCGTGACGCAGCTCGCTGCACCATGCGCTGCAATCCTTGAGGCGTTTTCCGTCCACGGACAGAACCGGAACAGGACCCATCAGCGAATTGGTCAGGATGAGTCCATCTGCCTTCGGAAGTGCCTCGGGCATGACCTTTCGGTGTTCGATGGCATAGCCGTTCGATTCCAACCATGCCACAACCCGCTTTTCCATGATACCGGGCAGGACGTGCTCGGAAGCCGGGCGGACGATGCGCCGGCCGTCGATCAGCAGCACGTTGGCCGTGTTGGTTTCGGACAGGCTTCCATCCGGGTTCAGGATCAAGGCTTCGTCCGCTCCCTGCCGTTTCGCCCATTGCCCGGCCAGAAAGTAGAAAAGGTAGTTCAATGTCTTGTGATCCGCCAGGGGCGATTGCCGCCGATGCGGATAGATGGCCGCATCGAGGCCGGGCTTGCCTATTTGCTGCAGCCGATGGACGTAGGAAGAAGCCGTGACGACCAGCTCCGGCATGAAGAATCCGCCCTCTTTCTCTCCGTGGATCGCCAAAATCTTGACCACCGCCGTATCCTTCTCGAGTCCGTTTGCCGCAAGCACCTGATGGATGATGGTCTCCCAGCTCAAATCGGGTCTGCGGCTTTCGAAAAGGGCATCCCAGGCCCGGTGAAACCGTTCGATGTGATCCTCCAGGAATTGAATTCGTCCGTGATCCACCCGGATGGTTTCAAAAACCCCATACCCGTATTGAACCCCTTTGGATGTCGCCGGAATTCGCGCCTGATCGGCAGGAACCAGGGCGCCGTTATGCCAGAGCGTCGGTCTGGATGACGACGCCGAGGAGGCGCGGCCGGTAAAGATGCCCATGATGGAGCTGCCCTTGTGGAGGGTTTCCTCGTATTCGGCGGCCGGATCGGAATCGAATACCACGCCGCCTCCCACGGAAAACACCATCCGGTGTCCGACGATCGTGATGGTGCGAATGGCGATCGACAGATCCATCGTATCGTGGAATCCGATGTATCCGATCGATCCGGTATAGACATGCCTGCGGCAGGGCTCCAGCTCGTCGATGATTTCCATGGCCCGGATTTTCGGGCATCCGGTAATCGATCCGCCGGGGAATGTGGCCCGAAGCAGATCGACCGCATCGGCATCGTGTTCGAGCTCTCCTGTGACGATCGAAACGAGATGGAAGACGTTGGGATAGCGTTCCAGCCGTTTGTGTTCCGAAACGACCACGGATCCTGCCTTGCAGACTTTCCCGAGGTCGTTTCGCATCAGATCGACGATCATCGAAAGTTCGGCATCGTCTTTGAGGCTTGT